>DYKI01000010.1:31101-45057 GCA_020722705.1 Chthonomonas calidirosea
TTCCGTCGCCGCTTCGCGGCTCGCGTCACCATTTGCCCCGCACCATCGGGCGGACGGGGGTAAGGGGGAGGGGGGCGGAACGACAAGGGCGTAGGGGGACATCGCACCACCACCTGGGGCTCACGCCCCAGGCTATCTTCCGTCGCCGCTTCGCGGCTCGCGTCACCATTTGCCCCGCACCATCGGGCGGACAGGGGGAGTCCTGTCCGGCGCCGGACGGCACGGCGGTCAGCTATGGCCTGTGCGCTGTGCCGTCTCCTGCTGCTGTTTGGCCACCCTCAGACGATTCATGGCACGCTGGAGCGTCTCCTGCGCTTGAGCAAGTACCTCTGCGCCGCCCTCCGCGAGCTGAGCCTGGGCGCGCCGTATGGCCTCCTCGACGCGACGTATGTCAATGTCGGCGCTTCGTTCGGCAGCATCGGAGATGACCGTGACCCGATCGCCCTGAACGTCGGCAAAGCCACCGGATGCGGCAACGAACTCGATGTCGCCGTTTTCGTGCTCGACTTCGATGGGACCTGTGGCGAGCGATGTGATGAGCGGAGCATGGTTCACGAGGATGCCCATCGAACCCATCGTGCCGGGCAGACGGACCGATCGTACGGGGGCGTCGAGGACAACCCTATCCGGCGTCACGATTTGCAGGCGGAAGGTTGGCATGGCGTCTGCTCAGGCTGCGAGCGCCCGGGCCTTCTCAACGGCCTCGTCAATGTTTCCGACCATGTAGAAGGCCTGTTCGGGAAGGTCGTCGTGCTTGCCCTCAATGACTTCTTTGAACGACCTGACGGTCTCGGTCAGCGGCACGTACTTGCCTTCGATGCCGGTGAACTGCGCCGCCACCCGGAACGGCTGCGATAGGAACCGTTCAATGCGTCGCGCACGGGCCACAATCACTTTGTCGTCATCGGACAGCTCGTCAATGCCCAGGATGGCGATGATGTCCTGCAGTTCGCGATACTTCTGAAGAACGCGCTGGACCTCCCGAGCTACGCTGTAATGCTCTTCGCCGACGATGTGCGGATCAAGGATGCGTGAGCTCGATACAAGCGGGTCTACGGCAGGATAGATGCCTTTGGCAACGATGGCGCGGTCAAGGTACGTGTATGCATCGAGGTGCGCAAACGTGGTGGCCGGTGCCGGATCCGTCGGGTCGTCGGCGGGTACATAGATGGCCTGAACGGACGTGACCGAGCCCTTGCGGGTGGATGTGATCCGCTCCTGCAGGACGCCCATCTCCGTACTCAACGTGGGCTGATACCCGACGGCAGAAGGGATGCGGCCCAGAAGCGCCGAGACCTCGGAACCCGCCTGGACGAAGCGGAAAATGTTGTCAATGAAGAGCAGGACATCCTGACCCTCGACGTCGCGGAAGTATTCGGCGACCGTTAGGGCTGACAGACCGACTCTCAGACGCGCGCCCGGCGGCTCGTTCATCTGGCCGAAGATCATGGCGGTTTTCTCGATGACCCCCGATTCGGTCATTTCCAGCCAGAGGTCATTGCCCTCGCGGGTCCGCTCGCCAACTCCCGCAAACACGGAGAACCCACCGTGCTCCGTCGCGATATTGGTGATGAGCTCCTGGATGAGAACCGTCTTGCCAAGACCGGCGCCTCCGAACAGACCGATCTTGCCGCCCTTCAGGTACGGTGTGAGCAGGTCAATGACTTTAAGCCCAGTCTCAAGTACCTCCGTTGTTGCGGCCTGATCCTGGTAGGCCGGAGCCGGACGATGAATCGGCCATCGCTCGGGCGCTTCAAGGGGCGGCTTGTCGTCAATGGTCTCGCCGAGCAGGTTCATGACGCGCCCCAGGGTATTGCGGCCCACCGGCACCGTAATCGGACCGCCCGTGTCGGTGGCGGGCATCCCGCGCACCAGACCATCGGTGGAGGACATTGCGACGCATCGCACGACATCGTCACCCAGGTGCTGGGCGACCTCAACGGTCAGATTGATGTCGCGCTCGGGATCCTTGATGGTGACCGCGTTGAGCAGCGGCGGCAACTCACCCGGGGCGAACGCGAGGTCCACAACAGGACCCTGAACCTGCACGATCTTGCCAATGGCCATTACGAAACGGCTCCTTCGAGAACAACGGGGAGCACAGGGCTCCCCGTCTGATAACACCATGTGTGCGCTCGGTGAGTTTAGCAGTTTTGGAGGAAACGCCGCAAGGTGCGATGAGGTCTTTAGTGTCGCGAAACGATCGGTGGAGGGTAGACTGTCCCATCACATTCGGGAGAGACTGAAGATGCCGATGGGTGCGCTTCGCCGTTGGGGTCATGGATGTGCTGCGGCTCTTGCGATTTGGGCCGCGGCCTCCGCGCATGCCGTCGAGAACGCGCGGTTCACGATCCACCATACCTACGACCTTCACGGGCGGCTTCTGCCTTTCCACTATGCGGAACGGGGGCGGGAGCGGCAGACGCCTGTCGTCTCAGGCGGTGCGTCACGTCGTGCCACGCTGATCCGGCGGGACACGAACGGTCAACCGCGCACTGCCGGCGTCTGTCGTTGCCTGCGGCTCTATCGCCTATGACAGCGATATAGGTTCAATGCAGCGCGGCGTGTTATTGGCAGGATTGCCGATGGCGCGCGTGACCGGATACGCTTCCATCTGGTCGGCCGGGTAGGGGCGGACGAGCTTCATCATCTCCGTCTCGTGAACCCCGCGGCGGGCCCGAGCGTCGGCGTCAGGGCGGCCATACAGCCATGTCTGCTCATCCTCGCGACGGAGGATGGCGGGCATCCGGGTATGGATGGGCGCGACAAGTGCATTGGGCTCGACCGTGATGATGGCGCACGAGATCAATGGCGAACCGTCGGGCGACTCCCATGTCTCCCACAGACCGGCGAACGCGAAGAGCTCGCCGCTCTTGAGGCGGATATAGTAGGGCTGCTTGACGCCGTCGGTCGCCTGCCACTCGTAGAAGCCGTCGCTCGGAATGAGGCAGCGGCGGCGCGAGAGCGCATACTTGAACGAAGCCTTCTCGCCAAGCGTCTCTGCCCGGGCATTGATGAGACGGCTGCCGATCTCTGGGTCCTTGGCCCAGAACGGAACCAGACCCCATTGGGCGAGATACATCTCCCTGCTCCCGTGTTCCGCCACGATGATCGGAACGCCATCGGTCGGGGCGACGTTAAACGATGGTGTCACGGCCAGGTGCGGCACCGCGACATCGAACCGTTCGGCAATGGCCTGCACATTGTGGATGATGGTGTAGCGTCCGCACATTGGATGGACTCACATGTCCTGAAGTCGGCGGACTCGGCGTTCGAAGAGGGCGAGTTGAGTGTAGCCGCTCGCTCGCGCGAGCCGCCGGGCCATATCGAAGTTGCGCGTCAGGTATTTTGGAGTGTGCGCGTCGGCGGTGATGACGATCGGGATATCGCGTGAACGGGCGGCGCGAACGATCCACGGGGCCGGGTAGGCTTCGTTCGCAGGCAGGCTCCACCCGGACGTGTTGATCTCCATGGCCATGTCGGCCCGGGCTATCGCATCGAGCGCGGCGTTGACGGCGGCGGTCATGTCCGCAGTCGGAGCGTGGCCGAACTTCTTGGGCAGATCGAGATGGCCCACGATGTCGAAAGCGCCCGATGCCGCCATGTCAACGATGCGCGTGTAGTATCCCAACCATGTCTGGTTCACCTGATCTGCCGAAAGGCTGTCCCAGTACCTGCGGTGCTCATCAATGGGGAAGCCGTCCATGAAATGCACCGAGCCGATCACGTAGTCGAACGGGTGAAGGGCGAGCGCTTCCTTGAGGGTGTCAATCGTCTCGGGGATGTAGTCGGCTTCAATGCCGAGCCGAACGCTGATTTCCTGCGATTGGGCGGCAGAGGCCAGCACCTCGGAAACGTAGCGGGGGAGCTCCTCGGAGCGCATGCTCCACTCGATGTCCGGCGTGTCGGGGTGGAGGACGAAGTGGTCGGAGATGCCGACCTCATCGAGGCCCAGGCTGTGTGCCTGGGCCACGATATCCGGGACTATGGCGACACCATCGCTCCATCGGCTATGCACATGGTAGCTGGTCACCGGGCTCGACGGACTCACTCCGGGATCAGTCGTCATCGTCGGAAGTCAGACGCAGTCCTGACCGCGAGGGCGGCTCAGGTGTGTCTTCACCTTTGATGGCGTGCCAGAGGATGTTGTTGAGCAGGGCGTCGGGTACCGCGTCGGCCTCGGCGAAGTTCAGGCGTCCGCTGATCTCGGATCTGTAGGCTCTGCGGCCATTGACCTCGGCGACGATGGAGCGCGGCGGCAAGATGGCCGTGTATGGCTCGGCATTGATCCGTGTGGCCGCGAAGCAGTCTATGGGCGACGCGACAGCGTCGTATTGACACATGGGCGGCATGCCCAGCAGCAGCTCCATTGTCCTGAGCATGCTGTCGGTGTTGTAGAACCGGCTGTCAACACCCGGCTTCGAGAACGGGCTGACCACGAGGGCGATGGACCGATGGGCATCCACATGGTCGTGCCCGGCCTGAGCATCGTCTTCGAGCACGCAGATGACGCTGCTCTTCCAGTACGGCGACTTGCTGACAGCTTCGACGACCTGGCCGACCGCGTAGTCGTTGTCGGCGACCATGGCGCGTGGGGAGCCGGCGCCCGCCTTTGTGCCTGCTGTATGATCCCGCGGAAGCCGAAGCATGATGAAGCGCGGCAGGTTCCCATTGCGACAGTATTCGTCGAACTCGGCTTTCCACTCGGCGAACCTGCTCGGCGCATTGCGGACTCCGAATGCCTTCTTCTGATCGGGTGCCGGGCAGTTATAGGTGACCCAGGCATCGCTGTCGGCGTAGGTCAGGTCGTACTGCAGGAAGCTGACATCGGTTCGGTCGGCCAGGGCGCGTTTGACGGCGGCGTTGGGACTGGCCAGCGACTTCCCGGAGCCGTCCTTCTCGTCTGGGCCGATATCGCTGACGAAGAATCCATAGTTCCGAAAGGGCACTCGATGCTTCAGGGCGTGGTCCCAGATGTACCCGCCCGGCGCCCTGGCGACATCGGGCAAGCCGATCAGGTCAACGGGCGTGCCGTTGTTCAGCCCCTCGAAGTCATATGATCGGCCTCGACCGCTGTAGTTATACATCGAGTTCCGTATCGTGTATTCATTGGCCATACCGGAGACGGACCAGTTCCAGCCGTCGGCGGACACTTCGGCACAGCAGTAGAAGTTGTCGAAGATGCCAAACCTCTCGGCCAGGGCATGCAGGTTCGGGGTGACCTCTCTTGGGAACAGGCACAGGCTCGGATCGCCGTTGCCTGCCGTCAGGTCGCCGAACACCTGGTCATAGGTGCGGTTCTCCTTGATGATGTAGAAGACGTGCTTGATGCCGGGATTCTTCAGCTTGACTTCGTGCGCTTCGGCGAGCCGGTTGTTGAGAAGCGTCTGCTTGGTGGTCGCTATGAGATCGTCATCGGTTGGCGTTTCCATCCGTGACACGGTGCCCTCGATGATGTTGGCAATGTACTGGCCCCAAGCTCCGTCCGGCCCTGCCGGCTTGTGGTTCGGATTCCGCTCCTGCGTTCCCTTGCCGTTGGCCACAAACAACGATGTGCCGTCCGCCGACAAGGCAACGCTTGTGGGATACCATCCTGTCGGCAAGTAGCCCTTCAGTGCGCGATCGGTTAGGCTGATGACAGCGACGGCGTTCATGTCGGCCAGAGCGACATAGAGCCGACTCTCGTCCGGCGACAGAGCCATGCCGAGGGGCGTCGCGCCTGGGAGGCCCCGAACGTCGTGGGGGCGAACGCTGACGGTGTGCGTGACGCGGTCCCGAGCCGTGTCCACAATGCTGATGGTATCGCTGCCGGAGTTGGCGACGAAGAGCCGTTTCTGTTCGCGATCGAGCAGCAGAGCCGTTGGACTTGCTCCCGTACGGATGGTGCGGACCATTGTGCCATGCGTCGGGTCAACGACCGCAACCATGCCGTCCCGCTCGGAGGTCACATACACCTTGCGGTCGGCGTCAGGACCATGCGTGATGGCCGCCACGCCGTACGGAAAACCAGGAATGGCGACTGAGTGCAGGGTCGCGCCGGTGTTGGCATCGAGGACGAAGAGGACTCCTTTCAGATCGGTGTGCCTGGACGTGTTGTTGTCTGCCGCATAGATGCGCGACCCATCGGCGCTGACGGCGACGCCGGCAATCACCCCGCGCGGTTTGCCCAGGGGACGTTTGGCCTGGACACCGTTCCCCGTGTCGGAGATGATGCCGTCTGGAGATACCGAGTAGATCTGCACTCGTTCTTCGGAGCCTCGGGACGCATAGACAAGGGCGGATCTGTCGGACCCCTTTCTCGTTGCCAGACCGAAATACAAACCTTCCTTCTGTCCGTTGCGTCTGGCGTTGAGCTCGATACGGGACACAACCTTGTTGTCGGCAGCCCGAAGGACCGTCAGCGCCTGGCGAAATCCAGCATTTGAGACGACGACATATTGACCGTCATGAACGGTGACCATGTTGGCCGGCAGGCTTCCTGCCGGCGTATGGGACCCGAGCGGCGAGATGAGTTTGCCCGTTGGCAATGGAACGCTCTGCTGAGCCGCCGCCACGCAGGTCTGTGCGGCAAGCATGGCGACGGCAGCAAGGCGGAGTGGACGGTGCATTGCAGGTGACTCCTGGGAGAACATTGGCATAGAGTCTACCCGTCGCAGGGTATGGAGAGGTTCAATCGTGGTCAGTGAAGCAAGGCATGGCGAGCTCTGAAACGAGCCTCCGTTCGCTGTCATCGCCGGTCAGAGGCCGCTGAAGGATGCGCCCGAGGCTGTGACGAACGTATCCAGCAATGGGAAGAACGGGTCTGGCTCTACAGGCTGTGATCGTTGCGGCCGTTGCGATCGCGTTACAGTGCGGCTGTGCTGAACGTGTGGAGTCGAAGGCTGCTCGGTGGCCTGAAACGGGCAGGGTCACGGCTGCTGCGCCGATCTCTACTGGCAATGGTGATGCAGCACGAGTTCCGTCACCGCGGGATATGGCGGAGGCTCCAAGGGAACGGCGCGAGCCGGGCCTCCCTGTGGAGGAACCCCGGACGGGATCGTGCAAGCCCCTGGACAGGGACGCAGCCATCGCGGCCGTTCGAACCCAGCCCGAAGTGGCGGAGTGGCTTGAGCAGTTCGAGGGCACGTCGGGGTACCGGACGCGCATCGTGGTTACGGATCGCGACGCCCGGTTGTACCATATACGGGTGGAGGTTCACCGAACGTCGCCGGAGGCCGGCCTCAAGCCGACCGGGGCCCTCTGGTATGAGGTGGACAGACATACTGGTGAGGTGACGAAGATTGAGCTTTAGCGGCATCGGGCAATCAGATTGGCTGGCGTGCTTCGAACGGTGGCATGTGGCCGCCAGGCCGGACAGGGACGAGGCGGAGTGGTGGGCGGGCGCGCCATCGGTGACGCGAGACGACGACGGTGTGTTCTGGATGGCGGCCCGGATGCGGACGGCGGATGCTCCCCTTGGCCTGCGTGGGTATGAGATCCGCATCTACCGCAGTGACGATGGGATGGACTTCGAGGCCGTCCACTCGATACGCCGTGAGGACGTGCCCGTGCCCGGGTTCGAACGTCCGGCTCTGCTAAGGAACCCGGCTGCCGGGCGGTTTATGCTGTTCGCGTGCAGCCCTCTCGATCGCGTGTGGCAGATCGTGCGGTTCGACGACGCCGATCGGCCCGATAGGTTCCTTCCCGACACAGCCCGTTCAGTGATCGGGCCGCTCGGAGACGGGCTGCCCGTCGGCTACAAAGACCCGTTCATCATCGAGGTTGAGGGCAGGCTCCACTGCTACGTGATCGGAATCACCGACCATGAGCGGGCCTACCACTTCGTCGGCGACGGCGGTGACGCATGGGAGCCCGTCGGCTCGCCTGCGCGGCCCATCCTCGATCTCGGCGGCTGGCATACCCATGCCGTCAGACCTGCGTGCGTGCTGCCGCTCGGACCGGGTTGGCTCTTCATCTACGAGGGCTCTGCTGCCGAGTGGCCCGACCCTGCCTACAACATCGCCACGGGCCTGGGCTACACCATGGACCTGCACGACGTGATGGACCTGACGCCGAACGCGCCTGCTCTGAAGAGCCCAACCCCAGGGCGTCTTGCCGCATGGCGCTACTCGCACTGGATGTGGGTGGACGACGAGATTCGCGTCTACGCCGAGGTGGAGTGCGCCAACGGGGCCCATGAGATCAGGGTCTTCCGTATCCCGAAGGATGCCGGGTTGTCCTGAAGGGCGTTGGCCCCCCATCCATGCTTGGGAGGAAGTGACTTGCCGATCAAGGTCTGTATCATCGGTGCCGGGAGCATTGGCTTCACTCGCGGTGCTGTGCGTGACATTCTGTGCGTGCCCGAGCTTCAGGATGCTGAGTTTGCGCTTACCGACATCAACGAGCGCAATCTCGATATGGTCTATCGGCTATGCAAGAGGGACATTGAGGCTAACGATGTGGCGGCGACCATCACCGCCACGACCGACCGTCGGGAGGCCATCCGCGACGCCGACTATGTGTACTCCTTCGTGCGCGTCGGCGGCCTCGAGGCGTTTGAGACCGACATCAACATCCCCTTGCGGTATGGCGTGGACCAGTGCGTGGGCGACACGCTGGGGCCCGGCGGCATCATGTACGCGCAGCGCACCATTCCCGTGCTGCTCGATTTCTGCAAGGACATTCGCGAGGTCGCCAAGCCGGATTGTCTGTTCATCAACCACTCGAACCCCATGGCGATGAACACGTGGGCGTGCGTCAAGTATGGCGGCGTCCGCATGGTCGGGCTGTGCCATGGCGTTACCGGCGGGATATGGCAGATCGCGCGGCTCGTCGGCGTAAGGCCGTCCGAGCTGGATGTGATCTGCGCGGGCATCAATCACCAGACCTGGTTCATCAGCGTCAAGCACCGGGGCGAGGAGTTGACGCCGAAGCTTCTGGCGCTGTTCGAAACGGATCCGAACCTCAGTCGGACCGAGAAGGTGCGGATAGACCTGATACGGCGCTTCGGCTACTACACCACGGAGTCCAACGGCCATTGCAGCGAGTACGTTCCGTGGTACCGCAAGCGTGAGCACGAGATCGCGCAGTGGATTGACCTTGGGGCATGGATCAACGGCGAGACCGGCGGATACCTGCGTGTGTGCACGGAAGGCCGGAACTGGTTCGAGCACGACTTCCCGAACTGGATGGCAGCACCGCCGATGGAGTACAAGCCCGAGCACAGGGGACATGAGCACGGGGCGTATATCATCGAAGGCCTTGAGACGGGTCGGGTGTATCGCGGCCACTTCAACGTCCGCAACGGCGGCTGCATCACCAATCTTCCGTCCGACGCCATTGTGGAGGTACCGGGCTACGTGGACGGAAACGGCCTGAACATTCCCATCGTGGGCGACCTGCCGCTCGGGTGCGCGGCCGTCTGCAATGCGAGCATTACTGTACAGCGACTTGCAGTCGAGGCTGCTCTCCATGGTGACGACATGCTGCTGCGACAGGCTATGATGATGGACCCGCTGACAGGGGCGGTCTGCAACCCGCCGGAGATATGGCAGATGGTGGACGATATGCTGATGGCGCAGGCTGAGTGGCTGCCGCAGTATGGTGCCGCCGTAGCCGCCGCCAAGCGCCGAGCGGTGACCGAACCCCGCCTGCCCACGCGAGACGACTACGTCGGAGCTGCGCGGCTTCACACTAAGTCGGTCGCCGAGATGGAAGCGGACCGATCCGCAGCGACTGCCCTGGCCGCTGAGGCCGACAAGGCCAAGGAGCGGCCCGCGGCTTAGTGAGACCGGGCGGACGCGTCGGACCAGTCCGACAGGTCCGACAGAGAAACCAACGAAGCAAACGGCCCGACCATCTGGTCGGGCCGTTTAGGTTTCTGGTAGCGTCTACCGCGCAGACTAGCTCTTGACGAACCGGCGGCGAAGGAACAGACCGCCCATGCTCAGGAAGCTGCCCAGCGCGACCATCGTGCCAGCCTCGGGGACCACAGGCGGACCCTTTATTTCGAACAAATCGTAGGTATAGTTGCCCGAGCTGTAGAGCGTGACTGGATCGTAGCTCCCGCCCCAGTAGTCCTGACCTACGTACGTGAGGTTCAGCGACGTGTACGCTAGAGCAGGATTCGAGTTCGGATCGTTGTCGTATACCCACGCCTGAAGAACGCCAGCACCAAGAGCATCCACATCCAACTGTCCCTTGACCAAGTATGTCGTTCCCGCGGTGTAGGTGAAGTTCTGTGTCGCCAGAAGACCACCAGGACCACCCTGCTGAATGAAAAGAGATTGAACCTGGTTGCTCGGATTGGTTGTGAGTCCAAACTCTGTACCGTTCGTGGTTTGACGCAACATCATGGAGCCCCACTGACCAAAGTTAGTGTCGGGCCGAACGAGAAACGAGAAGTAGGAGGTTGTGGAAAGACCCCCGTACTTATATCCGAATGCGAGATGCCGTGTTGCAGTGGCAGCGCCGCTCGCGATGGGACCGACGGACGCGGCATTGCCGTTGGTGATGACGCCGGGGAAGATCAGTCCAGGGGTGCTGACCGTAACGATTGCGGACGCATTCCAAGCATCCGCCCAGCCCGTTCCTCCGTTCTGACCGGTGAGGGGGCCCACGGGATAATCGAAGTCGTCTATGGCCTCGTCTGCCACAGCCGGAACTACCACGACCGCCAGCATCAGCGCTAGCGCTAGGACTGCGAACTTCTTCATAAGGCGCTACCTACCTTTCTGTGGTTGCTGCTTGTATAGGTTTGTTGCGAACATCGTATGTCTTGGCTATGCTCAGCCTGAAAGACAATAGGACTAGCCCGACTCGCATAGGGCCATACGAGGGGATTATACGACCGATCCTGCAGCGTGTCAAGGGTGAGCTGTGAAAAAAGGCCAGAATCTTGGGCACGGCGGCCCCGGCGACTGGTCTCACGGTCATCTGGTCCCATGCCCAGCACTACGGCAGTCAGGCATGCTCCGTTCCGCCAGGGCAGGAATCCAGCCTTGGACCGCAGAACTAGATCAGCAGAACGCCAATGTAAGGTGACACCAATGTCCACCGTTCGCTTCGCTTCGGCGCATGTGTCGCGCCTCGACCGCAACGCCACCCTTCCGGCCAGGTTCGGCCGGCTGCTGGATGCCGCCGGCTTCGGATCCCGGTTCGCCGGCATGCGGGTCGCCATCAAGATGCATGTGGGAGCCGACATCGGCTTCTACACCATCCATCCTCTGTTTGTTCGGATGCTGGTCGAGGCCATTCGGCGCTCAGGCGGCAGCCCGTATATCACCGACGGTTCGTTCTCCACGGATGCGGCAGTCGCGCGCGGCTACACTCCTGAGGTCGTGGGGTGTCGGGTGGTCGGCGCGGCGGGCGAACATGATCGCTACGTGTACCCGCGTGAGACCGAGGTGGAAGGGCTGCCCAGGATAGAGCTCTGCGGAAATGTGGTGGATGCCGATGCGCTGATCGTGCTCAGCCACGGCAAAGGCCATGGTCACACGGGCTTTGGGGGAGCGATCAAGAACATCGGCATGGGCTGCGTCAGCTACCAGACCCGAGGCTGGATCCACGGCCTGATGGCGGGTCATTTCGCCTGGCAAGCGGAGCTCTGCACCCATTGCCGGCAGTGCATCGCCGGCTGCCCAACTGGGGCCATCCGATTCAACGATCAGGATGAGATCACGATCTCCGAGCACCATTGCCGCTTCTGCATGCACTGCGTTCGCTCATGCCCGGCTGAGGCCCTGACCATGGACCAACCCATGGAGAAGTTCCGCCATTTTCAGGCGGGCATGGCTGCGGTGGTCAAGGAGACCCTCGCGAGCTTCGAGCCCGAACGCGTCAGCTTCGTCAATGTGCTGATGAACATCACGCCGCTCTGCGATTGCTGGGGCTTCTCGACGCCGCCTATCGTGCCTGACATCGGCATCGTGCAGTCCGAAGACATCGTGGCGATAGAGCAGGCATCGCTCGACATGATCAAGACAGACAACCTGATTGCAGACAATGTGCCCAACCAGATGATGCCGCTTGGCGAGGGCAGCCACCTGTTCGAGCGGCTGCATGGGAAGGACCCCTACGAGCAGGTTCGCCAATGTGCAGCGCTTGGATTGGGCTCACAGGCATACGACATCGAGACCATAGCGTAGACCGCATCATCGAGATCGGCAGCCTCAGTTCGCCGGGAACGAGCAGTGCAGTGTCGCGCCCTGTCCTGGCGCGCCGGCAATCCAGACACGCCCTCCGTATCGGTCCATGATGCGCTTGACGATCGCGAGGCCGATGCCCGTGCCCTCGAACTCGTCAGGGCTGTTGAGCTGGCCGAACACGCCGAACGCCCGTTCTGCTTCATCGGGGTTCAGTCCGATCCCATTGTCGCGGATGTAAAGCACCACAGATCCCGTTCGCGTATCGGTCTCTGCTCCGACCTCGATGCGGGCCGACGAACTCCGGCGGGTGAACTTCAGCGCGTTGTCGAGTGCGCGAACGAGCACTTCGGCCAGCATGTCCCGATCGGCACGCACCATTGGGAGTTCGCCAACCGTGAGCTCAACGCTTCGATCCTTGCGGGTGTCGGCCAGGGCCTGCCACGCTTCAGCGACGGTCGCGTTGAGGTCCACACGTTTCGGGACGAAGGGCCTCCTGCCGACCCGCGCGAGCGTGAGAAGATCATCAACCAGCCGACCTGCGAAGAGCGCGCGCCTGGAAATGCGGTCCAGCGGGCGGCCGAGCTCCTCTGCACTGAGCGGGCGGCTTGCCGTATCCTCCGCCAACAGGTGCGCCAGCCCGTCTATGGCCCTGAGCGGAGCACGGAGATCATGGGCCACGCGATAGCTGAACTGCTCCAGGTTTGCCATAATACCCTCGAGTTCCTCGGTGCGCCTTGCCACTTCGCCGGCGAGATCGTCGGCGTAGGTCTTGACACGTTCGTGCAGGCGGATCGAGCGGATGGCGACTGCGGCCTCTTCAGCGAAGGGGATCAGCGGCCGCACATCGGCCTCGGTTACGGGCCTGTTGGTGAGGAGGTTGTCGGCGCTGATCAGCCCGACAAGCTCCGATCCGGCCCTCATCGCAATGACGACATGCTCGATCGTCTGCCCGCACGCCGGCTCGTTCTCATCCGGCATCCACGGCTCGATCACGAACTGCCGGGCACCGGAGGCGAGGTCGTCTATTGAGGGTCCCCAGTCGTCCAGGGTCTCCGCCAGGCCTGCTTCGGATTGCGGCTGACCCCTCGCGTCGGTGCCCCATGCGCCAAGAACGTCGTTTCCGAGAACCTGGAATACGCCTGCCCGGTCGAAGCCGCCGAACTCGATGACCGCGTCGCGCACCATGCGGAGGATGCTGTCGAGGGGGGCGAAACCACTGACCGCGGATGTCACTTCGGCCAGTCGCCGATGCAGCGCCTGTGAGCGAGCCTGTTCGGTAACGTCCCTGACCAGCACCGCGATGGCCTCCACAGTCCCATCGGCCCCACACAGTGGATGAGCGGAAACGTCGAGATCCGCAAGCGAGCCGTCATGGCGTGGGCACCTGACGCGCGATCCCGACCAATCTCGGCCGGCCATGACGCGGGTGAACAGGTCCGTGCAGAAGTCCTGATGAGGACCGGGCACGTCAGGCAACGCGCGGCCGACCATTTCGTCGGCCTGGTATCCGAGCAGGCGAACCATTCCGGCCCCCCAGCGACGGATCAGGCCGGACGGATCGAGTATCAGCACGCCGACGGGGGCGTTCCGCTCGACGATGTCATACAGACGAGCATTCGTTGCGGGGTCGGCCCAAGCAGTCGGGGCCGATGGTTCGTCGGCAGGCCCCGGTTGTCCCATCTCACTGCACAGTATGTCAGTACGCACATCGCGCGCAAGTTCCACAGGTCTGTTCTGCGTGTCAGCATGGGACACCGAGGGCTTACGAGCGCGTCCTACACGGAGCTGATCGTGCGGGCGCATCGTCCCCGACGGTCCCGGAGGGGCGCGG
>DYKI01000010.1:45067-66910 GCA_020722705.1 Chthonomonas calidirosea
AGAGCGCCTGGATGTCAGGCGCTCTCCGCGGGGAGGAGACGGTCGGCCTAGTTGGTACCGATCTCGACTTTGACACCCTTCGGTCGGGCGTGCTCGGCCTTGGGCAGCTCAACCCTGAGGATGCCGTTCGTGAGGGATGCCTTGACCCTTTCGGCGTCAATCTCAACCGGCAGCGAGTAACTGACACTGAACTGACCGGCTCCCGCAAGGCCGCAAGCGTGATGCACGGTCGCCTTCTCATCCTCGAAGAGCGCGGCTCGCTCGCCCTGGATGCTCAGCGAGTCTGTCGTTGCCTCGACTCTGATGTTGTCCGGTGCGTAGCCGGGTAGGGCAGCGAATGCGATCACCTTGTCATCGGTCTCGTAGACGTCTACCGCCGGGTCCGCACTCTCAAAGCTCGGCCAGCGCGTGGCCGGTACGAAGCCGAACGATCGCCCCAGCATTTCGTCCATGCGCCGCTGCATGTCGTTCATCATCTCCCACGGATTCCACACTGAAGGCGATGCTTCGCCCCTGCGGGCAAGCGACGATCCTGTAGCGCCTCTGCGCAGCATGGTACCTACCTCCTCTATCGCAAAGCCTCTGCGATTCATATTGAGTGTATCTCACTAACATATACTGACTGAGTATATAGCAACAGTTCCCGCATGTCGGTTTCTCCTGTGCCATTCCGGTCTATTCGGAGGGTGTCTGCGGCCCTTACAATCCAGGCATCGGTTGATGCGTGACGCAGGAGGTGCGTTCACGGTCAGCGAAATGAGACCGAAACCGCGTCGGCTCTTGATGATCAGCGAAAGCTGTGCATCCGCCGAAGCGGCAACGCGTCACGAACCCAGGAGTGTGTCAATGACCGAACGCGAACGCAGAGATGCCCTGAGCGCCGGCCGTCCGGAGATGGACCTCGCCGGAGAACCCGCGCTTGGCAGCATAGTGGGCGAGGAGGAGGTCGAGGCGGCCGTTCGCACCTTACGCGCTTCGATGAGTCCTGAGGTGGGGTTCAGAACGCCCGGCTCGGAGGCTGAGCCATTCGAGGCCGAACTGGCCGCGCACTTCGGAACTCGTTTCGCGGTCACGGTCAACAGCGCCGGAGCTGGACTTGATCTAGCCATGCGTGCGCTCGACCTTCAGCCGGGCGACGAGGTGATCTGCCCATCCATCAACTTCAAAGCAGCTCCGATGGCGATCGTCGGACAGGGCGGGACGTGGGTGCCGTGCGAGGTGGACCCGCGAACGCTGCAGGCAGACCCTTCGGATGTCGAGAGGCGCATCACGCCCAGAACGCGGGCGATCCTGCCGGTCCACATGAACGGCCTGTCGGCCCCCATGGACGACCTGCTGGAAATCGCCGAGCGCCATCCGCATCCCGTGCACGGTCCGCTGAAAGTCATTGGGGATGCGGCCCGGGCATGTGGAGGAGCCTATAGGGGGGCGCTGATCGGCAAGAAGGGCTGGATGACCGTGTTCAGCTTCCACACTCAGAAGAACATGACCACGCTGGGGGAGGGCGGTGCCATCACAACCGACGATGCAGCGGCGGCCGACAGGATCGTCAAGCTCCGGTTCTTCGGAGGCAGCGACGGATGGGGCAGCAGTTGCCTCATGACGAATGTGCAGGCTGCGGTCGGACGGGTCCAGTTGCGCCGACTGCCGGCAATGATTGAGGCGCGGCGAAGGATCGCCGCCGAGCGAACCAGCCTGCTATCGTCTTGCCCGGAACTTACGCTGCCATACGAACCGGAGGACTGTCGCCACAGCTACTATCTGTACACGATTCTCGTACCGAAGTCATGGGCCGGGACCGGGCGCGACCGGCTCTGCGCCATGCTGCGCGATGACTACCGTGTGAATACGGTCATTGCCAATCCGCCGGTCCACTCCACGGTACCGTTTCTGAAAGCCCACGTCGGCAATGTGCACCTGCCGATCAGTGAGGAGGTGGGCGCCCGCCTTTTCTGTCCCCCCATCCACCCTGGCATGTCCGATCACGACAACCGATATATCAGCGCAGCTATCCTCGACGCTGTTGACCGGTTGCGGGCCGTGCTGGGGCCGTAGTCGGGGGCCTCACCTGGGGGCGCGACAGGACCGGTGTCTCCTCAGGCTCGTCCGTTTGACGGCCGCTGAGCCCGGAGATCATCTGTGCGAGTGCCGTGGAAACCTCAGCGCCCGTTACAGGCTGGGTCCCGGGTTTGAGGAGGACCGAGCCGCTCCAGACCATGCGGCGCGCTGCCAGGTACTGAAGCTCGCGATAGGCCGGGCTGGATGGCGACACGCCCTTCAGGCTCGGGGGCTTCGGAATGGCGTCGCTGTCGTAGGGTTTCTTCGCTGGTTTTCTGGGGAGTCCGGCCATGGCCATCGGAGCGATGCGCGTGATCACGGCCGCAAGCCGGTAACGGCTTACGGGGGCGGTTTTCCACTGGGCCGGGCGCTTCCCTTCGCGAACCGGTACGGCGACCGTGTCCGGCCAGTCATGCCGCTCCAGCTTCCTGGCCAGTCGTGCGACAACGGCAATGAGCTCGTTGCGCGTCACGATCCGGTGGCCGGAGAACCGCCCATTCGGCGCCGTCATCACGCCGGAGTGCAGCACCGCGGCAACGGCACGTGCAGCCCAGTGGTCTTGCGGTACGTCGGTCGGCAATCTATCGGGCGAAGCCTGACCCGGAGCAAGGGAAAGCATCGCTCCCAGTGTCCAGATGAGCAGACTGGTGTGCATGGTGGATCTCCCTTTCCTCCGGGGGTGCGAGTGCGTCATGTTTGGCCGTCTGCGCTAGGTATTCAGGATGCCGCGATACTCGCTCTGACGAATCGCCGGCAGTTCTTCGAGCGCTCGGCCCGTCCCCAGGGCCACGCACGACAATGGGTCGTCGGCGACGTACACCGGAATGTCGGTGGCAGCGGAGAGCAGCTTGTCGAGCCCTCGCAGCAGCGCTCCGCCTCCTGTCAGCCATACCCCGCGCTCGATGATGTCGGCCGAAAGCTCCGGCGGAGTTTCCTCCAGCACCGAGCGCACTCTCTCGACGATCTGCGTCACCGGCTCGCTGAGCGCTTGCCGTATTTCCTCGGAGGTGGCCTGAACGGTGCGCGGCAGTCCCGCGACGAGGTCACGACCGCGCACATCCATGACGAGCTCCTGTTCGAGTGGATATGCGGAGCCGATCTTGATCTTGATTTCCTCGGCCGTTCGGTCGCCGATCATCAGGTTGTGGGCGGCGCGGACGTGGCGTGTGATCACCTCGTCCATCTTGTTCCCTCCAACCCGGAGGCTGCGCGAGATGACGATGCCTTCGAGCGAGATCACGGCTATGTCCGTGGTACCTCCGCCGATGTCAACAACCATGTTGCCGCCCGGGTTTGCGATCGGGAGTCCCGCGCCGATCGCGGCCGCCATCGGCTCTTCGATGGTGTACGCCTCGCCGGCTCCGGCCTCGCGGGCCGCCTGCAGCACGGCTCGCCGCTCGACGTCGGTAACGTTGGACGGCACGCATACGAGCACTCGCGGCTTGAAGATGCGCTTGCGGCCCACGACCTTCCGGATGAGATGCTCCAGCATCTTCCGCGTGGTTGTGTAGTCGGCGATCACACCGTCCGACATGGGGCGAATGGCCGTAATGTTGCCCGGCGTTCGACCAAGCATGAGCCGTGCCTCTTCGCCGACGGCCAGGACGCGTTTGGTGGACTGGGATATGGCAACCACAGACGGTTCGCGCAGCACCACGCCTTTGCCGCGCATGTATACCAGGATGTTGGCCGTCCCAAGGTCAATGCCCAGTTCCGGCGTAAACGAGAACACCGATAACCTCCGTCTACTCACATCGCTCGATGGCCGCGCCCAGCCCACGCAGCTTCCGGACGAGGTCCTCATAGCCTCTTTCAATGTGTTCGACCCCAACCATCTCCGTCTCGCCCTCGGCGGCCAAAGCTGCGCAGATCAGCGCTGCTCCGGCGCGAAGGTCGGTGGCCGCGACCGGGCATCCGGTAAGGCGATCCACACCCGTGATGACTGCGTTGCGGGCACTGACCCGGATGTTGGCGCCCATGCGGTTGAGCTCATTGACATAGCGGAACCGGCTCTCGTAGACGTTCTCCGTGATCACGGAGGTGCCGTCGGCGACCGAAAGGAGCGCCGCAAACGGCTGTTGGAGGTCTGTCGGGAACGCCGGATGCGGGTTCGTCTTGATGTCCACGGCCCTGGGGCGGTCGGTGGCCCGAACCTTCATCGAGCGGCTGTCGGCGGAGACCTCTATTCCCGCCTCCTCAAGTTTGTTGACTACGGGGCGCATGTGTTCAACAACCGCCCCGCGCATCACGATGTCGCCCCTGGTTATTGCGCCCGCGACCGCAAACGTGCCCGCTTCCTGCCTGTCCGGGATGATGGTGTGCTCGCCGCCCGTGAGCCTCTCGACGCCGGTAACCTTGATGGTTGTCGTGCCGGCACCCTCGATATGGGCTCCCAAACTGTTGAGAAACTCCGCAAGATCCACCACTTCCGGCTCGGCGGCGCAGTTCTCAATGACCGTGACGCCGTTGGCCAGGCATGCGGCCGTCATCAGGTGCTGGGTTGCGCCGGCGCTCTGGAAGTCCATATAGATGCTCGTGCCGGTGAGCTTGCGAGCTTCGGCCGTATAGACTCCGTGTTCGGTATGCAGGTTGGCTCCCAACCGGCGCAGGCCGTCAATGTGGAAGTTGACCGGCCTTGCGCCGATGTCGCAGCCCCCAGGCACGGGCACTCGCGCAAAGCCAAATCGGGCGAGCAACGGGCCCATTACGTTGAACGAGGCGCGCATCCTGCGCACCACCTCATACGGCGCCTCAAGATAGAGCACGTTGGAAGCATCAATGATGACCGAAGTGCGATCAACGAACTGCGCAGAGACTCCGAGGTCGTTCAGCAGCTCCATCATTGTGTGGATATCGCCGATCCGCGGAACGTTGTGGAGTGTGACCTTGCCGTCCACCAGCAATGCTCCCGCCATGATGGCGAGAGCAGCATTCTTGCTGCCGCTGATCTCAACGGTACCAGTCAAACGTGTACCGCCGCGTACGCGTATCTTGTCCACCCCTCGACGCCTCCAAGCCCAGGCACACTCCGGCGGCACTTCACAGACGGTGGCGCCGGACAGCCCACGCCATGAGTATACCTGTGCCGACGCGCGACGCTTCAGGACGCCGATGCACCTCGGCGCAACGCGGGCAGGACGAGGAGGACCGCGAGGGCAACGAGCCAGTCACCCCAGCGAGCATAGGGTGTCAGGCCTGTGCGGAGATAGACAAGGTCGGAGACGATCGCAGGCTCGTACGGCGCGGCAACACCGCCTGCGCCGTTTGGTGATATCAACGCCGTTGTGCCCGTCAGACCGGCAGCGCACATGCAGCGACGCGCCTCGACGGCTCGGAACACCGACATCGCATAATGCTGTTCGAGCGATGCCGATTCCCCTGCCCAGCCGTCGTTGGTGATCGAGACCAACAGGTCGGCTCCTTCGCGGACCCGGTCGCGCGTCATTGCGGGGAAGATCGATTCGTAGCAGATGAGGACGCCAAGGCGCATGTCGCCTGCCTCAAGCGGTTTCTGGTTGCGTCCAGGTACGAGGTCTTCGTCTGGTCGCCGGATGGCCGCGATCAACGGCGCCAGCACACTCCGCGCAGGTATCCATTCACCGAATGGAACGAGCCGTTCCTTGTCGTACCGCGATACGAGGCCGAGAGACCGGTCGAAGAGCACGGCCGAGTTCCGCTCATTGCCCATATCGTCAACGTAAGCAGTGCCGGTAAGATGGTAGCCGCTCGTCAGTTTGGCGAAGTGCGTGAACACCGCGTTGACATCCCGATCGTTGACAGCATCAGCCGGCGCGGCACTCTCGGGCCAGACCGTCAGCGATGGGGCGGTCTCTGCCAATCTCTGCGCTGCGGCTGCCAGACGAGAAAGCGCCTCATTCTCGGGCAGGGGAGCACCGGTTGACGGGAAGTTCGGCTGAACCACGGCGACGAGGACAGGGCGCCCCTGCCATGGCAGACCGACGTTGAGAAGCCCATACGTCAGCGCGCCGGCGTAGAAAAGGCACGGGAGCACCAGCACGCCGACATCGGCCGCATATCCGCCAAGTCGAATGACCGAGCGTCTCGCTTGCGGGGATATGCCCGGGGCCTGCACGCGGGAGAACGCGTTGGCCGCGGCTGCGCCCGCCAGAGCCACCAGGAAGCTGACACCATACACGCCCGTGAGGTCGGCAATCTGGATGATCGCGAGGCTTCGGTACTGAGTGTATCCGGCCAGGCCCCATGGCATGGAGAGGCCGCCCTGTCCGCGCAGCCATTCAACGACAACCCAGGCGCTTGCGGTGAGGACGAGCCTGCCATCTCCCTTTGATCCGCGCTTGACGAACCATGCCAGGTACCCGAACAGACCGAACCAGAGTCCCTGGATCAGTGCAAGGACCACCCAGGCCGCCCATCCGAACGCCGAACCTGACCAGGCGGCCACCGTTGCGCCGATCCAGGGTGTCAGGCCGCCGAAGTGCAGAATGCCGAACAGATAGGCGAGGCCGAACGCTCCTCGGGGTCTGCCGGCTCGGACGACTGCCCAGAAGAGGGGCGCGTAGGCGACCCAGGCAACCCAGCCAAGCCCGAGGGGCGGGAACGCGATGGTCGCCAATACGGCCGAGATGACGACAGCCGGCCAGAGCGCTCTGCGTTGCACGCTCGGCAGACCGTCGGCTATACTCGGCTTGTTCGCAATCCCGATTGGTTCGGTTACGGGGGTCGGATCGTCAGCACTCATGGATCGGTTTCCTCTGTTTGCGGTCGGTTGTGCACGGCGCGCTCGCACCATGGCGGGCCGCCTGTTCGCATGCCTGCATCCTTCGCTTCCATGGCCGCGCTGCGCATCCTCGATTCGATGGGTCGCGGCCGGGTTCCTCCTGACGCTTGCCGGATGCGCTCGCGCACCTCACGGCGGTGGCGAGGGCGTGCGGCTCGCTGTTGTCATGCGCTTCAGCGGCCCGGTGAATGATACGTACCACTACTACCTGCTCATCCGGAACGGCGCCGATCCGTCAGGTCAGAACGGCCCAATACCCGTGATCTTGCCGCCGTATCTCAACGGCTTCGCAACGGGGCAGAATGCCGCAACGGCTGGATTCACCGACTTTGTGGAGTACAGCCGCGGACAGCGGCAGCCTACGGCATCAGGCTTCGGCCTCTATCATTTGCCCGACGGCATCGCCGGCGACCCTAACCGCAACGTATTCGCCGCTCGCGGAGAGCCGGAGTATACCGAAGCGACGCCAGGCGGTGACACGCTCCGGTTCGAACTGGACCTCAGTCGGCTTCAGCCGGCAAGCGGCGAGGCAGACCCCAACAACGGTCAGTCGCCGCAGTACCTGCAGGTGAACATCCTGGCGACAACGACAACACCGACCGATCCGATCGTGCCCGACCCGCAGAAGTACGTGGATGCGTTCGGTGAGCAGACGCTGGGATCGGGCTCGTTCAACCGATACATCACCATAGATACTTCGCAGAACCGGCTCTACGAGAGCACCACGGTGCCGGGAGACGCGACCTATGAGCCGGCGGACGACACATACCCCACCAATGCCGATCCGGGTGTGGACCTGATCTACTGGAGCATCAGGATCTCAGGGCGCTGACGGGCTTGGGCCGCCCGGTCTCGCTCGCCGTCGCCCGCCGACGTACAGCAGGAAAGCGATGCCAGGCACCCACACAGGTGCCCATACGGCACACCAGATCACAACGGTCCAGATCGAGCGGGCGAAAC
This sequence comes from Chthonomonas calidirosea, assembly GCA_020722705.1. Lineage (GTDB taxonomy): Bacteria > Armatimonadota > Chthonomonadetes > Chthonomonadales > CAJBBX01 > JAAYVH01. The sequence goes on from DYKI01000010.1 coordinate 52,845, forward strand.
CCACCAACGAGCGCACGGCAGAGGATGCGGCTCGGCGGGAGCCTCGCCCTCCCGGGCGGCACCACGGGTTCCTGCTTCGCTTTCCGGACGGATGGGACGGATGGGACGGATGGGACGGATGGGACGGATGGGACGCTGAGGTTGCGCACCCGGACTGCTCCCAGTTGGTCGAGGCTGCGCATCAACTCGTCGAACTTCGCCGGCGACGCCGCGATTACGGATAGGCGGGAGTCACCGTGCGCTTTTCTCTGGACGATCGCTCAGCCGCTTCGAATACGGCAATAATGCGTCGAGCCTGCTCCGGTTTCACATTCAGCTCGGCTCCGTCGCGCAGATGGGCCACGATACCCGCGTAATAGGCTTGCCAGTCGGTTTTCGCATATGGCACTTTGAGGGTGGCGGGGTAGCCCTCGTGCTCGACATACGCCGTGAATGCCTCGCGGCTCTCATCAACGATGGCGCCTTTGGTGCCGAGGACGCGCCAGCGGGGCTTCGGGGCGCGACTCAGGTTGCCAAGCTGCAGTTCGGCAACCGCGCCGTTGTCGAAGCGCACGGTGGCATGGACGAAGTCCTCGTTGGTGACGTCGTGCCAGACCCGCTTCTGGAAGTAGCCGTCAACGCCAACCATTGGGGCCGGGATCAGGTTCAGGATCCAGTCCATGAAGTGGGCGCCCCAGTCGTACATGGCTCCGCCCGAGATCGCCTTATCGGAGCGCCACCATGTGCCGGGATGGCCGTACCCCGCGCCATAGGCCTCGATATGAAACACCTCGCCGATGAGGCCCTGTTCGATGGCAGCCTTGAGGGCCACAAAGTCGCCGTCGTGCCGCCGGTTGTGGAAGATCGAGAGCATGACATGATTGCGTTGCGCGGCCTCGATCATGGCGTCGGCTTCTGCGACGGTGATGCACATGGGCTTCTCGACCACGACATGCTTGCCTGCCTTAGCGCATTGTATGGACGCCTCAGCGTGAGCGTTGTGGGGGAGGATCACGACGCAAAGGTCTACGTCGGGGTCTTTGAGCAGTTCACCCATATCGGTGTATGTGCGAATGCCGGGGAAGTCCTGCCGGGCAGCCTCCATGCGCTTCGGGTCAATGTCACACGCGGCAATCGTCTGCATGCCTGCTTCGTTCATCCAGTTGGCGTGGTTACGCCCCATGTTGAAAGCGCCGCCGTAACCGATGACGGCCGACCGGATCGGTCTGTCTTTGAATGCGTTCACCCTTTGCTCCTATCTAGTCGTTGTCTTTGAGCAGGCTGCGCAATCGCTGCGCTGCGTCACGCCGTCGCTCGCCTTGCGTCTGGGCTTCACGAAGGTCGGCGCCGTCAATGACCAGCGCGGTGACGCCCTCGATGTCCAGCCCCTTCAGGTCCAGGACAATGAAGCCGTCGGGCGATGTGTGCCCTTCGTGGACCGCGCGAACGCTGATGCGGTCTCGCGGAAATCGCATGGCTGTCCCTCCGAATGATTGAGTGCATGAACATATTCGGCAGCCCAGCGTCCATTCCTCTGTTACCGGAACATCGCGTGATCGTCAGTACGGAAAGAGCAATCCGGTTGCCCGGAGGGTGCCTGGCGGCAACCGTATCAGCGGGGCACCCTACATCCACAGGAGGAAAGGAAATGCGACGTATGTTTGTCGCGCTGGGCGCAGCTTCCCTGCTGATCGTGTCAGCCGGGTTGGCTGCCGCTCAGGGACCCGGTGGTGCCGGACGGCGCCCGGGCGGGTTCGTCGGCGGCAGAATGGGACAGATGGGCGGAGCCGGCCTGGGCATGTTGCGCATTCCCGAGGTTCAGCAAGAGCTCAAGATGACCCAGCCGCAGATTGCCAAGCTGGACGGAGCGATGCAGGCCGTTCAGGAGTCCATGAGAGAGCTATGGCAGGGCGGTGGGAACTTCCAGCAGATGACCCCCGAAGAGCGCGAGAAGCTGCTGGCTAAGAACGAAGAGATCCAGATGAAGGCCGTGGCCGGCATCCTGGACCAGACCCAGATGGTGCGCTACAAGCAACTCGCCTTGCAGCAGGGCGGCGCCATGTCCCTGCTCCGTCCCTCCGTCGGCAAGGAGCTGGGCATCACCGCCGAGCAGCGCGCCAAGCTTCAGGAAGTTCAGCGCGAGCAGATGCGCGCGCTGTTCCAGCGCAGGGGCCAGGGAGGCCCCGGCGGGCAGCAGATGACCCCTGAGGAGCGGCAGCAGAGGATGCAGCAGTTCCGCGAGGCGCAGGCCAAGACACAGGAAGCCATGATGAACGTGCTGACTGCCCAGCAGAAGGCCAAGTGGACCGAGATGATCGGCAAGCCGTTCAAGTTCCCCGAACCGCAGTTCCGCGCCGGACGGCGTGGCGGCAACAGGCCGGGCGGCGGACCGGGCGGACAGCCTCCGCTGTAAGCCTTGCCGATCCGGCAATGCGGGAGCCCGACATGGGCTCCCGTCTTCATTTGGGGTGAGCGGCGCGACCCGAGTGGTCCCATGTAGGCTGCGACACCCCGAGTTCGTGACCCCTCCAGCGTACCCGACGGCCCATGAGCCCGGCTGCCCAGATCAGAGCCGAGAGCAGATCAGCGATCGGGAGGAGCCACAGGTTCGCGGTCACGCACCTGTCGCGCGTGAAACGCCGCGCGATGATGCAGGCTGCGCCGATCCTGATCATCAGGGTCGCGCCAAGCGCCCATGCGGACAGCGGCGTTCGGCATGTCAGCGCCCAGGCGAGCGCCAACGGAATGCTGTGGGTGAGCAGAGCCCCCACATACCCCAGGGGCTGCAGCGATCGTATGGTGCGTGCCCACCGAACGCGCCGCGCGACAGACTCATCCCAACGCACACGGCCAACCGGGCATTCCACGATCACCTCCGACAGCTCCATGCGGAGCCCTTGACGGCGCACGCACTCGGCGAGCCGCGCGTCGTCGGCGATCTCGCCGCACAGCGACCTGAAGCCGCCGCATGCGTCGAGAACACTCCGGCGCACAGCCAGCGTCGAGCCGAAGCCGAAATGGAAAGCCGACGGCGCGAATGCCCACGCGAGCAGGACGCTCGGGATGAAATCCGCGCCAACATGCAGCGCCTCCATCGTCGCGGCCAATCCAAACGCCTCTGTCAGGCGGTAGGGGCAGGTCACGCCGCCTACCTCCTTGCGTGCGAACGGAGCGAGGATGCGCGTAAGCCAATCGGACGTTACCCGAATGTCACTGTCGCTGATCACGACCACGGAACCGGTAAGGTGCGGCTCAGCCTGGATGAGGTTCGCGACCTTGCGGTTGGGGCAGATCGGCGCTCCGCCAGCGGCGAACGCCACATCGGCTTCCGGCGAGGCCGCCGACGCTTCGCGAGCCGCCGTCAGCGCGGGATCATCAGCGTCGGCGGCGCAGAACACCGTCCTGTACGCGGCGCAGTCTTGCTTGAGCACCGAGATCAGGTTTTCGCGGAGGCCATAGTCAGAGCCGCAGAGAGGCTTCAGAACCGTCGCCGGCTCGGAATACGCTCCGGCCCAGCCCCGAGCGCCGGCGTATTTCGCGGCGGCATACACGGTCAGCAGCCGGTATATGCACGTGAGCGCCGTCAGTGCACCGAAAACGGCGGACAGCAGCGTCATCCGCCCCTGCCCACAATCACGACGCCCGCGGTGATGACTGCGGCGCCAACCCATCGAATGAGCGTCACATGTTCGCCAAGGAACGTCTGGGCGAACACAGCCCCGAGGACATAGCTTGCAGCCGTGAGCGGCAGCACGAAGCTGAGATCGGCCCACGACAACGCCAGCGCATAGAGGCCGAAGAACATCGCCATCAGGAACGTGCCGATCAATACGCGCCAGTCCGATGCCGCAGCAAGGGCCAGCTTGATCCCGTCATGGCCGCCCCGGCCTGCCTGCCGCATCCCAGCCGCCAGCAGCGTCTCGCCCGCCGACACGCAGAGCACCGCGACCATGACGACGATCACGACCTGTGTGCGGCTAACCGTTTGCTCCATGGCTCCTCCCTTCCGAATGGCGAGCCGGTATCTCGCCGAACGACGCGGTGCGAATGCCCAGGCGCGCTATCGCTTCGCGGACGCGATGGCCGATGAGCGCCCGATGCTCGGCATCGCTTGCACCGGGATGAGAGTATATCTCGGTGATGCCGGAACGCGCCGCCGCAAGCGCCTCCAGCATGCGCTCCTCCGTCATGTCTCCCGTGTGCAGGTGCCCGACGACATGATCGGCCACTTGGAGACCAAAGCCTTGAGCCACGCGCCGGCACCGAGGTGCCAGCGCTCGAAACACGGCCTGCTCCATGCGCCTCGCCATGCCGGGGCCCGCACGCGGTTGCGGACGGCGGGGACGCCGTCCCTCCCATTCAAGCTCCATGCGCCTCGCCATGCCGGGGCCCGCACGCGGGGACGGGCGACTCGGGCGCTCGACGGGAAGCCGGATCCAATGCACTCCGCGCGAGGCGCACTCCGCCGCGAGCATATCCCAGATGATCGGATGCACGTGAAGATGCTGATGCCCGTCGGCATGGTCGAGTCGTAGACCCAGCCTCGCGCATCGCTCGAACTGGCTGACGATCTCACGACGCAGAGCGGCCCGGACGCTCCTGGCGAACCAGTAGGCGAGACCTGCCATGAACGGACTGCACCGGAAGCGGCCATTGGGAAGAACGAGCTGCGGCGCCTCGGCATGGCTCAGCGCCGCATGGCCGTCGCTCAGTGTGAGGTGGAGGCCAATGCCCAGACGCGGCAGATCCGCTGCCAGTTTCGCAGCGTGGCCTGCGGCATCCTCGCAGACCATGATCCCTGCGGAGGTCAGCACACCTTCCGCATGGGCTGATGCGATGGCACGGTTGGCCGCCTCCGTGACCCCGAAGTCATCCGCCGTGAACACGACGGTCGTATCCGCGCTCGTGTCGTGGACCATAGGGCATGCACAAGTCCCTTCCGTGATCGGTTCGACGAGGGACACGTAAGACGGTACCCTATGGCAGGTGTGGATGGGACGGATGGGACGGATGGGACGGAGTGGCTGTCGCACGGCCATGCGACTCGCGACACGGCCAGGCCCTCTGTATCGGTCATTTCGTCTTACGTGCGTTTCTCGCCGAAGCATGCGCCATAGGCAGTCACGCCCCTCATCAAGTCAGCGATCGGCCATTTCGGGTACAGCCAACGTTGCGGTCGGCTTATCGCCCGAGACAGTTTCGCCCCAGATGTCAGCGTTTGCCACCAGATCGCAGATCAACACTGGGACGTAGCCGTCCGGCGCGCTCGAAGACCGTCCTGGGCCATCTCACCTTGCGTAAGCTCGCCGTGTCCCATCCGCGCAACGACGCCGGCACTCGGCGGATCGAGCCCGGTGCAGGTTCGACACGCGGCAGCGCCGGGTTTGAACCCGAAAAACCTGCTGAAGGCATACCGAAGTCCACAATCCGACCTGTCCTTGCGTTAACGCGCGCCCACATGACCTCGCTGTCGCGCAGACCCTGAGCGTCCAGGTTCATCTGACGCATCTCCCAGAACAGATCCTGTCGCCCCTCCCGCTCTGGCGTCTCATAGCCGATGGCGAGTTCGAGAGTGTGAATCGAATGGCGTCTGAACCCTGCACGGGCCGCAACGGCGGCGACCGCCTCATCAGGCTTCAGGCGCAGCTCCAATCCTGACTGTATCGCATCATCGTCCAGGCGGAACGACCGGATCATGCCGCTGCCCGCATGCATCACCAGCCTCAGATTGGCGGACAGACGCACTCCCCGATGCCACTTGTGGTAGACCAGATGCCACGAGAAGCCAGTGACGCCGTGGTTCACGAGGTCGCACTCCACCAGGCGCCATTCAGGACCCAGACGCCAGCCGGCCATCTCCAAGAACGTCATGGCCCGGTCCTGTGCCTCCCGGCGCGGTAGAGCCGTGCCGGCATCGAGATGTGGCAGCTCGTTACTGAAGTGGAGGAGTCGGCACATTAGCCCGGTAGCGGAGTCTATCACAGCGATGGACGAAGACCCCCTCTGGGCAACGTACAGAGCAGGCCGTCCTCGCCAATCGTAGTCCATCTGCTCATCGAAGCCAGGATCGAAACCGAGAGCTCGCACGATAGCCTCTCGAACACTCGGCTGGATCGGTTCCCATCGGGGAACGGTTGTGTTGGACGGTGCCCGCAGATTGCCGATCAGCCCCGCCGCTATCAGTAACCTCAGTGCGTTCATGAGTACCTTCTCCTCACTATCTGGGGACGATGCGCACGCCACTATCTCCGAACTCCACGTGGCGGTCGAGGGCATAGGAACTGCAGTTGGGAGTTTCGTCCGCATAGGCCAGGGCCTCCGCCACGGATGCAGGCGGCCTGCCGAGACCGGTTCCTGATGCCAGTGCCTGGTACAGCCGGTTCACCCATGCTCTACTGGTGCCACCGGGATCATTCTTGGCGTAGCTCACCGTCTCCGGCCACCCGACGGAACAGGTGGCGCCCTTGCGATGCGTCATCTCCGCAATCCCGCCGAAATCGTCGTCCCACGCGGCAGTGTAGCAGGCAAGCCAGACTGCTAGCCGGACGTTCCGAAGGTCGCAGCCGGAGAGATTATACGGGGGCGTATGCGGCGAGCCCTTCGCGCAGATTGCCGCATCGGACGCGGAAACCTGTCCGCCTCCCTGACTTCCATGGCCGCTGAAGAAGAACAGACGGTCTCCGGGCAGCCGATCCAGTATCGTGGGCGCGGTAGCCGCGCCGTTGGCCCGCGCCGCATAGCCTGCCAGCTTCTGCCAGAACCTGGCGGTTCGGTCCATGCCCGGTTCATCGGGGATCTGTGCGTAGTTGTCGGCCCGCGGATGCACAGGAGCGTGGTTCCGCTGGAGCGCCCAGCGGTTCAGGTGAGATCGGTCCTCAGACCAGCAACTATCGCGTGCCGAGATCAGATGGGTGTACTGCCCCTCGTCCTCTAACGGGATGTTGATCGTGACAGGGTTCCAGATGGGCGGCGAAGCGGAAGCCGAGTTCACTGCAGGAGGGACCGACAAGGGCCCGGCGATAACGGTGAGTGCCGGGCCGTACGTGGTTAGCCGTGCTTCTGCGGCGTCCTGAACCGGGCCAACATCGTCCACGAAAACGCACTTCGCCAGAACCCCTACGAGATCGGTCTGCTCGTCATACGAGACGATCTCTGTGTGGGTCTCGGTGACATGCAGTTGCGCCGACTTGTCCTGGTCGGCGTCCATCGTCGGTCCCGGTCCGCCCACCTCCCATGTGAACAGGTAGACGCCTGGCTCTGGCGTCCCCTCGAGCGGTGGGTCCTGCGAGCCGTCCCAGGTGAACGGCAGCTCCGCTGCGCCCGGGCCGATCACCGTGGATGTCTCAATCGTCTTGACGGGCGTCTGGTCGCTCCGGTAGATGCGCAGTTTCACGGGCTGGAGCGCCCGATATGCGGACGAAGCAGCAGCGCTGCGAAGCAGGCTGAACCGAGGATACGAGGGATTGCCGGGGCAGCCCGTGGCGCAACTGCCGATCCTTGTCTCAAGCTCTCGACGAACGAACCAATGGGCCACGTCAGGCTCCCGCCTGTGAGCTGGGTTCGGTCGCAGGCCCTGTCTCACCACTGAGGCCGTGCCAGCAATCGAGAAACGGCGCTCGCGCGAACGCCGTCCCGAACACGGACATGGAAACACAGCATACCGCGTTGTGCAACTGGCCGGTTGGTGGACGCGAGGCGTTGAGGCGGTGTGCCGGATGGCCTAGCGCGAGGCGTCGGACCGGGCCGTGAGGCTCTTCTGATACGCCCGCCAGCCGGGGCACCATTTCGTGTGCCACTTCCAGAGTCGCGCGATGAACGAACCCGGCCTGGCCTCGGCCTTACGCCTGAGGGCGCAGGTCTCGCATCGGTGTTCCATGCGAAGATGGTACCCTGCGAACGCAATGCACGGTACCCGGACGCCCATGAGCCAGATCGCCATGCCTACCCATCGCGGACCGACCTGGCGCGCGCTCGCGATCGCCGGGGCGCTGGTACCTGCGGTCGCGTGGATCAACATTTCGGTCGAGGCCATCCGCTATGCGGGCCAGCCGACGACGATCTCCGTCTTTCCGCACGTTCTGTTCATTCTGCTGCTGCTCATCGCGGGCAGCGCGGGCGCAGCCCGGATTCGGCCTTCATGGCGCCTGACGCCTGCCGAGACCGTGACGGTCTACTTCCTGGTGATGATGGCGGCGGTCATGTCGGCCCACGACACGATCGAGGTGCTGGTGCCCATCCTGACGTACCCGTTCCGGTATGCCAACCCCGCCAATCGCTGGGAGACCGACATCATCCCGCATTTGCCGACGTGGCTGATGGTCACCGATCCCGGCGCGGGCGAGCGGTACTGGATCGGCGGGTCCGACCTCTGGCGCTCGGGTGACCTGACCATGTGGGCACGCCCCATGACGCTCTGGACCGCGTTTCTGGCAGCCCTGGTTGCCGCCGGCGCGTGCGTCAACGCCCTCCTGCGCCGGCAGTGGGCCGACCACGAGCGTCTGGCGTTTCCGCTGGTTCAGTTGCCCATCGAACTGGCCCAGCCTCGTCAGCCGCTATGGACGAACAGGCTATTCCTGCTGGGCTTTGCGCTGGCGGTCGTGCACGACACCTGGTTCGGGCTCCATTCGCTCTGGCCAAGCATTCCCGAGCCCTACACGCGCTGGCAGACGCTCCAGCAACTCTTCACCTCGGCGCCCTGGAACGCCATCGCCTGGCTGCCGTTCGCGTTCTTCCCGTGGATCATGGGGCTCGGGGTGATGCTGCCCACCGACCTGCTCTTCTCGTGCTGGTTCTTCTTCATTGTCTGGAAGCTGCAGCCCGTGGCCGCGTCGCATTACGGCTACACCGACATTCCGGGGTTCCCTTTCGTGTTTGAGCAGTCGTTCGGCGCCTATGTGGCCATCGCGGTCTCTGCCCTCTATGCCGCCAGAAAGGCGCTATGGCGGGGACTGTCGTCGGCATGGCGCACGTGCGACGGGAGCGACCGTGGCGAGCCGATCGAGAGCCGGGCTGCGACCGCAGGGCTGGTCATGAGCCTGTCGGTTGCGTGGGCATTCCTGCGCTGGACCGGCATGAGCGGATGGGTCGCTGCGGCATCGCTCGGCATCTACTTCGTTGCAGCCATCGCCATCACGCGGCTTCGGGCAGAACTGGGCACTCCGGCGCACGACCTGGGTCAGATGGGCCCCATGCGCCTGCTGCCGCTGGCGTTCGGACGCGATGCATTTCGGGATCAGGACCTGTCGGCGCTGGCCCTGACCCACGGCTTCAACCGGAACTATCGAGCCTGCCCCATGGCCGTGCATGCAGAGGGGGTTCATGCTGCCAACCGAACCGGATCCGGTATGGGCGGCATGTTCTGGGCGCTGATCGCCTTCGCCGTATGGGGAACGGTCTGCGGCTTCCTTATCAACGTGGACCTCAACTACCGCTGGGGGGCGATCTCCCACTGCGACCCGCCCTATGTCAGCGCTATCTTCGGCCAGGAGCCCTACAACCATATCGGCAATGTGATGCGGAACGGGATCGCTCCGGCTCAACGCTCGTCGGCTCTCGGCGCGATGGGAGTGGGGTTCACCGTGGCGGCCATCCTGAGCGCCGTGCGTCTGCGTATGGTCGGCTTCCCATTCCACCCGGTCGGCTACGCCATATCGAGCAACTGGTGCATGTCGCTCATGTGGCCCTCTATCTTCGCCGCATGGGTCATCAAGGCGGTCCTGCTGCGCGCCGGTGGACTGCGGCTCTATCGGCAGGCGCTGCCGCTGTTCCTCGGGATCGTGCTGGGCGAATGCTCGGCAGGCACCGTCTGGATGGCCATCAGCGCCCTCGTCGGCACGAAGACGTTCATCGTCTGGCCCTACGGGTAAGGGCCCCTGCACCCACCCGGGCCGTGCTACAATGCACCTGTGGATGAGCATACGCTGAGAGTGCTTGAGTTCCCCCGCGTTCTCGACCGCCTCGCCCGTCACACTACCAACACGATGGGACGCGAGGAGGCGCTCGCGCTCGTCCCCTCGGCGCACCGAGAGATCGTCGCGCGCCGCCTTCAGGAGACCCGCGAAGCCCGCCATTTGCGCGATCACGATCAGGGCATGCCTCTTGGCGGCATCCGGGACATCCGAAGCATCGTTGGCCGGGCTGCCGTTGAACAGCAGCTCACGCCGAACGAGCTCCTCGATGTCGCCTGCACAACTGCATCGGCTCGCCGACTGAAGGCGTACCTCTTCCGGCATGCCGACGCCTGCCCATTGCTTGCCGAGGCGGCAGGCAATCTGCCCATCCCGGCGGGGCTGGAAGGACGCATCAACGAGGCCATCGGCGAGAACGGTGAGGTCCGCGACAGCGCCTCGCCCGAGCTGCAGCGCATACGCGCCGACAAGAAGACCACCCATGGGCGCCTGCTGGACAAGTTGAACAACATCTTGGCCAGTGAGCGCTACCGTGCGCTCGTTCAGGAGCCCATCGTTACGCTGCGTGAGGGCCGGTACTGCGTGCCCGTGAAATCCGAGCACCGGACGCAGTTCGGCGGCATCATCCACGACGCCAGCGCGAGCGGCGCAACGGTGTTCATCGAGCCCGGGCCTTGCATCGAGCTCGGCAACAAGTACAAGGAACTGACGGTCAAGGAGGAGCAGGAAGTCAGCCGGATCTTGAGCAGGCTGACCGGTCTGGTCGGGCGAAGCGCCGACGACCTGCGGACCATGGTTGGTATCCTCGCGAACCTCGATGTGGCGAACGCGAGGGCAGCGCTGGCCGAGGAAATGGGTGCGGCCGAGCCGCGGGAGGGCGAGGCTCCTGCCGAGCCGTGGGATGGCGGGGGCGTCCGCCTCGTGAACGCGCGGCATCCGCTCCTCACCGGCGACGTTGTCCCGATTGACATCGAGGTCGGTGACCGTTTCGACGTGCTCCTGCTCACGGGTCCAAACACGGGCGGCAAGACTGTCGCCCTGAAGACCGTGGGGTTGCTGGCGCTCATGCGGCAGTGCGGCATGCAGATACCGGCATCGGAACAGAGCCAACTCCCGCTCTTCGACTACGTGTTCGCTGACATCGGCGACGAGCAGGACATCCAGCAGTCGCTCTCGACGTTTTCGGCGCATCTTCGCAATATCGTGCGCATTGTGCGTGCGTTATCTGCCGGGAATCCCTCCTCCCCCTTGCCCCCGCCCGCCCAGGGGGCGGGGGAACCGGAGCCCGGGAGGGACGGCGTCCCCGCCGTCAGGAAAACCGGTCACCGAGGACGGCGACCCTCCCAGGGGACGGGGGGTACGGCGCTCGTTCTGCTGGACGAGATCGGTGCAGGGACTGATCCGGCTGAGGGCGCGGCTTTGGCCAAGGCCATACTGAGCGCCCTACAGGCGACTGGAGCCAGGGTCATCGCGACGACGCACTACGGCGAGCTGAAGGAGTATGCCTACGCCTCACCGCGCGTCGAAAACGCCGCAGTCGAGTTCGATCGCGACTCGCTCAGGCCGACGTACCGGGTTCTGGTCGGCGTTCCGGGCAGTTCGCATGCCTTCTATATCGCGCGCAGGCTTGGACTGCCCAGTGCTATCGTGGACGATGCCGAGTCGCGTCTGGGCATGCGTGAGCGAGCTACGGCCGAGTTGCTCCAGCAGATCGAAGCCAGTAGGGCGCAGGCATACACCCACGAGCGCGATGCCGCTGAAGCGCTCAAGGCCGCCGAAACTGCCCGCAGTGAGTACGAGCGCCGCGCGCGGGAGGTCGCCGACATCCAGCGCACGATCCGCAAACAGGTCGAAGACGAGGCCCGGGCCGTCCTTCGCCGGGCATCCGACAAAGCCGAGGGGATCATCCAGGAACTGCGCAAGATGCAGAAGGGCGGTCGGAAGGCTCCGCTGGCGCGCAAGCGGCTGGCCGAGCTTCGGCAGGAGGTAGGCGCGGAACTGGCCGTGCCCGAAGCTGAGGTGGATGAGCCCATTCCGGCTGGGGGGCACACGTTCAGAAAGGGCGATGCCGTTCGCGTTATGTCGCTTGGAGCCGACGGCGAGATCATCGGTGAGCCTGCCGACGGGACGGCAGAGGTGCAGATCGGCGTCATGCGGGCGATCCTGCCGCTTGATGTGCTTCGCCCTCGGAAGAAGGTGGTCGAGGAGAGCGACAGGAAGGACCGATCAGGGGCCGCCGAGATCAGCATGCGGAAGGCCATCCACATCGCGCCGGAGATCATGATCCGCGCCATGCGGGTTGAAGAAGCTTCTGCGATGCTCGACAAGTACATGGACGATGCCTACGCCGCAGGCCTGCACGAGGCCCGAATCATCCACGGCAAGGGCACCGGAGTGCTGCGCAAGTTCGTCCAGGAGTATCTGCGCAGTCATCCTCTTGTTCAGTCTCAACGACCCGGCGAGGATTCGGAGGGCGGAGGCGGCGTCACCGTCGCTGTTTTCAAGGAATGATCCATGACGGCACGTGAGGAACATGCGCTCATTGCCCTGGCGGCTGCCGCCCGCCGGCACGCGTACGCGCCCTTCAGCAGCTTCGCCGTGGGCGCGGCTGTGGTCAGCGACGACGACCGCACCTTCTACGGCTGCAATGTGGAGAACGCGTCCTTCGGCCTGACTCTCTGCGCCGAACGCGCTGCAATGGCGGCCGCCATCGGGGCAGGTGTGCGCCGCATTCGAGCGGTGGTGCTGGTTGCCGACACTGTCAAGCCGCAGTGGCCGTGCGGCGGCTGCCTGCAGTGGATTGCGGAGTTCGGCACGGCATCCACCGAGATCGTCAGCGCCACCATTGCGGGAGCTGTGCGCAGGACCAAGCTCGGAGACCTATACAAGGAGCCATTCCAGCTATGAACGCAACGGAATCGGGACCGGCTATGAACGCAGCGCAATCGGGACCGGCTCGGCAGGAGCCTCGCCCTCCCATCGAGCCTCGCCCTCCCATCGAGCCTCGCCGGTCATCGGGGACGATGACCCTCTCAGCGGTCCAGTTTGGCGCGGGCAACATCGGACGAGGGTTCATCGCGCAGCTCTTCCATGAGAGCGGGTTTGACGTTACCTTCGTGGATGTGGTGGATCCGGTTGTCGCCAGGCTGAATGCTGACGGAGCATACACCATTCGGATTGTCGGACCGGGTGCGACCGACGTCCGGATTGATCGCGTCAACGCGGTCCATGGCGCGAACCGCGATGATGTCGCGTCAGTTGTCGCCTCGTGTTCGGTCGCATGCACAGCAGTAGGAGCCGGTGCGCTGAAGTTCGTCGCACCCAACCTCGCCGCAGGGCTGGCCAAGCGCCTGAGTATGGGGGCGCCGCCGCTGAACGTTCTGGTGTGTGAAAACCTCCACGAAGCCGGAAAGGTCCTGAGGGAGCTCGTCGCAGGTGAGCTGTCGCCCGACATTCGTGATGCCTGCCTGGCGCGGACCGGGTTTGTCCAGGCGGTCGTGAGCCGCATGGTCCCGATCCAGACGCCGGATCCGGAAGACCCCTTGACGGTTCGCGTTGAAGCTTACAAACGGCTGCCCGTGGATGCCAACGCCGTGGTGGGATCGCTCCCTGATATCGTGGGTGTGGAGCCGGTGGCCAACTTCGCTGCGCACGAAGCCCGCAAGCTGTTCACCCACAACTGCGCCCATGCTGCCATCGGCTACCTGGGTTGGCTTGATGGGATCGAATACGGTTACGAAGCGCTCGAGTCGCCGCAAGTGCGCCGGACACTCGACCAGGCGCTGGATGAGACAGGCGCGGCGCTTGTACGGCGGTTCGGGTTCGACCCGAAGGAGCATGAGGAGCACGTTCAGGACCTGCTCAGACGATTCGCGAACAAAGCCCTGGGTGACACGTGCTACCGTCTTGCGCGCGATCCGATTCGGAAGCTGGCGCCGAACGATCGGCTGGTGGGGGCAGCGAGACTTTGCCAGGAATGCGGCGTGCGTCCCGACGGTCTGGCGCGCATCATTGGCGCCGCGCTGCATTTCTCTGCGGCCGACGATCCGTCGGCGGTGCAGATGCAGTCAATGATAGGCCAATATGGGCCTGAGCACGTCCTGAATGCGGTCTCCGGCATTGCGCCCGATGAGGACCTTGGTGTGGCCGTGATGCGGGAGTACCGCAGGCTCGGGGCGA
>DYKI01000010.1:67010-72583 GCA_020722705.1 Chthonomonas calidirosea
GGACGGATGGGATCAATGGGACGCAAGAGGCAGGATCCATGTCACAGATGCCGGCCGTAGGGGCGCGATTCATCGCGCCCTGCACGACGCGCCTTGGGAGGGCGAGGCTCGGGGCGACCTAGAAGAGCCATGGGACCGGTAGGACGGATGGGACGGATCGGACCGATGGGACGGATGGGATCAATGGGACGCAAGAGGCAGGATCGATGTCACAGATGCCGGCCGTAGGGGCGCGATTCATCGCGCCCTGCACGACGCGCCTTGGGAGGGCGAGGCTCGGGGCGACCTAGAAGAGCCATGGGACCGATGGGACCGATGGGATCAATGGGACGTAGGAGGTAGGATCCATGTCACAGATGCTGGCCGAGATTCGCGAGCAGCCCGACTGGGTAGAGCGCGCCATCGGGCTGGAGCACGCCAAGGCCGCTGCACTCGCCGCAGAGGTGCGCGAGCGGGGCATCCGCTTTGTCGTCATAGCGGCACGCGGCACATCCGACAACGCGGCGACCTACGCGAAGTACATGTTCGAGATCGTCGCCGGAATGCCGACCGCACTCGCCGCCCCGTCCGTTTTCACGCTCTACGATGCGACGCTGGACCTGTCGCAAGCGCTCGTGGTAGGCATCTCCCAATCCGGCCAGGGCACCGACGTGGTGCAGTATCTGTCCTCGGCAAGGGCCGCCGGAGCGTTGACGGCATGTGTGACGAACAGTACGGATTCGGCCATAACGCACGTCAGCGACCACGTGCTGCTGTGCCACGCAGGCGACGAACGGGCAGTGGCAGCGACCAAGACCTACACGACCGCGCTGGCGGCTGTGGCGCTCCTGGCGGCGGCACTGGCGGATCGCCGCGACATCCTCGATGACCTGCATCGGATTCCGGACCAGATGCGCCGTGTGCTGGAGCTGGAGCCGCTGGTCCAGGGCTCTGTGGAGCGGTACAGGTACATTCAGGAATGCGCCGTTCTGGCACGTGGGGTCAATCAGGCCACCGCTCTCGAGACCGCGTTGAAGCTGACCGAGACCTGCTACATCGTAGCGAAGCCGTACAGCGGCGCAGACTTCCTGCATGGTCCAATCGCCATGGTGGAATCGGGCTTTCCATGTCTGGTGTATGTGCCCGACGGCAAGGCCTATGCGTCGCAGCTCGACCTGGCTCTGAAGATACGCGACCGCGGCGGCGAGATCATCGTGATTGCCCGCTCAGCGGAGGCGCTGGATCTCGGCACAACCCGGATCCCCATGCCTGAGCCGGGAGGGACGGCGTCCTCGCCGTCCAGCGAGCTTCTGAGTCCGCTGGTCTACATACTGCCGGGCCAGTTGTTTGCGTGCTATCTTTCTATGACTCGCGGCGAAGACCCCGACAGCCCGCGCGGCCTCACCAAAGTCACTTTGACGCGATAGGAAAAGGAACACCATGGTTGACCGTGATCGTCTCGTTGAGACGTTCCTAACCCTCTGTCGGATCAACAGCCCGGCGCATTCGGAGGCTCCGGTTGCGGACTGGCTGCAGGCGAATCTCGAGGCGATAGGCATGACCTGTGTCCGCGATGATGCGGGAGGGGCGGCGTCCTCGCCGTCTTTGAGCGATACAGGCAATCTGATCGCCACCCTCGCGGGCAACGTTCCTGGTGCGGAGCCCATCTTCTTTGCCGCACATATGGATACCGTCGAGCCCAATCCCGGTGTGACCATCATTGTGGATGGCGACATCATCAAGACGGACGGAACGACCATATTGGGGGCCGACGACCGAGCAGGGATAGCGCCGATCGTCGAGGCCATGCGGGTACTCGTGGAGCGCGACCTGCCCCATGGGCCGATCGAGGCGGTGTTCACCGTGTGTGAGGAGGTCGGGCTGCTTGGAGCAAAGGCTCTCGATCTGAAGCGCTTGACGGCCAGGTACGGCTTTGTGCTCGACAGCAGCCCACCGGTGGGAGCCGTGGTCGTGTCGGCCCCCTCGCAGGACAGCTTCGAGGTGACGATCAAGGGCCGACCTGCGCATGCGGGGGCCGAGCCTGAAAAGGGGATTTCTGCCATCGAGGTTGCCGCGGCCGCCATCAACGCCATGCATCTCGGGCGCATTGACCACGAGACGACGGCCAATGTGGGGGTAATCCACGGTGGGGAGGCAACCAACATCGTGTGCCCGGAAGTCGTCATGCTCGCTGAGGCACGCAGCCGCGACCCGAAGAAGCTTGCCGCCCAGGTTGAGCATATGATGCACGTGTGGAAATCCACAGCGGCCCAATACGGCGCCGAAGCCCACATCCAGATCGAGCATCAATACGAGGCATACAGCTTCGGCGAAGGCGATCCTGTCGTCCAGCGAGCGCTCTCGGCTGCTCGCAGGGTTGGCCTGGCGGCAACGACCAAGTCGGTGGGTGGAGGGAGTGACGCCAACGTTTTCAACGCCCGTGGACTGCCGACATGCGTCCTGGGAACGGCCATGTCCGGCGTGCACACTCATGCCGAGCGCGCGGCGATATCGGACCTCTGTGCGACGGCGGAGTGGGTCATCGCCATTGCGGCTGAAGGAGTCCGGAAGCCCTGATGATGGCTCGCTGTGAGGGACGCGTTACGGCGATCGTGGCCGAGCGCCCCGAATGCCAGGAGATAAGGGTGCAGGTGGGTGCGAGCGTCCGCGACGCCATGGCCTATCCCCGGATCGTCGGAACGGTTTCCGTTGGCGATACGGTGCTGCTCAACACGTGGGCGGTGGAGATGGGCCTCGGCACCGGCGGCGTGGACTTTGTGGCCGCCGTCTCCGCGCCCCAGCCCGAAGTGAGCCCGCCAGGGCACGTCATGAAGCTCAGGTATACGCCCGTGCAGCTTCCGGTACTGGCTGCGGAATCGCCGGAGTCGGCGCATCACGAAGCGCTCAAGCGTTTCAGCGGACTGAGAGGGATGCCTGTCGTGTGCGCCGAGCTGCTGAGCCAGGTGCCTGCCATCGCTGCGGCAGCGAAGTGGGAGACCCGAGGCGAGGCGCGTGTAGTCTATGTGATGACGGATGGCGCAGCCTTGCCTCTCGGATTCAGCAGACTCGTGGCGGAAATGCGCGCAGCCGGGCTCCTCGATGCGGTCGTGACTGCAGGGCAGGCGTTCGGGGGCGATTACGAGGCCGTCAACATCTACTCGGCGCTCGCCGTTGCGCGTGTCGCTGCCGAGGCGGATATCGTCGTCGTTTGCCAGGGACCGGGCAACACCGGCACCGAAACGCAGTTGGGTTTTTCGGGGATTGACCAGGGTGTGGCATTGAATGCCGCGACGTCGCTCGATGGCACTCCCATCCTAGCGGCGCGCCTCAGCTTCGCCGACCCTCGGCCCCGCCATGTCGGCCTCAGCCATCATACGCTCACCGTCCTTCAGCGGGTAGCGCTGTGCTCTGCGCTGGTGCCTTTGCCCAGACTTCCTCAATCTCAGGCCGCAAGTCTGCGCCGCACCCTGGATGAGGTCGGGCTGCTTCGGAGACACGAGTTCATTACGGTCCTGGCCGAACCGGGGCTCGAAGCGCTCGTGGACAGCGGCATCGCCGTGACCACGATGGGACGCGGAATAGGCGAAGAACGCGCCTTCTTCCTTGCGGCGGCGGCGGCGGGGCTTGTCGCGGGCCAATGGTTCACCGGCACCAAAGACAACTGGGTCCCCGTGCGTCCACGCGTGAGGCCCTATGCGGGTGCCGCCTCGACTGCCGGCATGTGCCCGGAGCCGGAAGCGACGACCGGCCGGATGCCGGAACGGAGGAGCGCGGGCCGTGAATGAGACGACTGCTTCCGAACGAGTCTATGAGGGACGAGTCTTCTCTGTGCGCGTTGACACGGTACAAGGTGAAGGCAACTCGTCGCTCCGCCGAGACGTTGTCGAACATCCCGGCGCTGTCGCGATCGTACCATTGACCGATGACGGGCAGGTGGTCATGGTGACGCAATACCGCCATCCCGTCGGCGAGTGGCTGTTGGAAATACCCGCAGGCACCCTCGAGAAGGGTGAGGACCCCGATTGGTGCGCGGCGCGCGAGCTTGAGGAGGAGACCGGCTGCACGGCCTCATCCATGCGCCGCCTGTTTTCGATGTATATGGCTCCGGGATACTGCACCGAGCTCCTCCACGTCTACGTCGCCGAAGGCCTCTCGTCCGGAGAACCTCGGCCTGACGACGACGAGCGGATCGAGGTGACCCTCGTTCCGCTCGCAGCGATCGCCGATATGGTGCGCGATGGCCGCATCAGAGACGCCAAGACCATCGCGGCGCTGATGACGCTCGGCAGGTAACGCTCGGGAGGGACGTCGTCCCCGCCGTCCGGGTTATCGTCCCCGCCGTCGGGAGGGACGGCGTCCCCGCCGTCGGGAGGGACGTCGTCCCCGCCGTCGGGAGGGACGGCGTCCTCGCCGTCCGGATTGTCGTCCCCGCCGTCCGGATTGTCGTCCCCGCCGTCAGGGTTGTCGTCCCCGCCGTCCCCGGAGGGGCAGTACCCGATACGGCTCGGCAGGAGGTGCGAGGCGAAAGGTGCCGGCGGCGGCTCGGCAGGAGCCTCGCCCTCCCACGGAGCCTCGCCCTCCCGTTCTGGCAGCCCGGTTGGTTGAGTAGCCCGGCGCAGGGCTCGGTTCCCGCAACCTGGTTGCGCATTCCGATCGCGCCGGGCGTATCGAAACCCAGGGGCTGCCACATGCGTTGCCCTGCCCGCCTGGGCTGCCACATCCGCTGACCTGCCCGCCTGGGTTTCGATACGAGGCTCGCGGAGGTGATCTCAGTTCGATCGGGCGCTCTCTGAAGCAGCGGCGTGTGCCGGTTTGCGCGAGCCTCTGCTCAACCACCGGCCAGGGCTGTGCCCGATACTCCCTCCCTGGAGCAGGAATCAACAGAGCCGTGAAGGAACTTGCGCAGTATGGATATCGTCAGCCCCTCGGTCAACCTGTCGGCCCGGGACGTTCGATTCGGTGATCAGGTCGTCGTCCAGCACCTTTCGGTGGAGTGTTCGGAGCTTCGGATCGGCCTGCCGTTGGGCAAGTCGCCGTCATCGGTTCGGGCGAGCGTTCAGATCGTCATCAGCGAGACTGAGTTGAATAGGCAGCTCATCGGGCGTCAGGAGCAAGGACTGCGCGATCTTGCGTTGGGCCTCATGACCGACAAGCTGCGCATTACGGGTCGCTACGCGCTGATGGGACCGTTGGCTGTGCCTTTCGCTCTGGTGGCGGTGCCGGAGATCACCGGTGGCTCCTCCATCCGGCTGGACATTCGCGACGTCAGCATCGTTGGTGCGGCGCTGCCAGGCATGAGCGCGCAGATGATCGGTGAGCGGATCAACGCAAGACTCGCCGACACGCTCAACGTAGAGAAGCTCGGCTTGCCTGTCCGGCTGACGGGGCTGCGCGTCGAACCCGGCAGGCTTGTCCTCTCGGGAGAATCAGCCCTGGAGCTGCCGGGCACGTCAGGATCGCCTCCTGCCATCACGGATGTGCCCTGACGTAACGTGCGCAGAGATCAGGGCGTGCCGTCGTCCGGGGGCGTTTCCTGCGTGGGAGGGACGGCGTCCCCGCCGTCCGAAAACCCGGTCACCGAGGACGGTGCCCCT
>DYKI01000235.1 GCA_020722705.1 Chthonomonas calidirosea
GGTTGCGCCGCGGGCGCCGGAATGCGCAGCATGGCCTTGATGGCCACCTTCAGCATGTGCAAATCACAGACTCTTGGATCCAGCGCCAGCATTCTGCGAAAGAACACGAGCGCCACGCGCGGGTTCCGGGTCCAGGCATAGTGCTCGATGGCCACGCGACGGCAGAACCGTGCGGAGTTCCTGCGGATGACCCGACGCATGGGATCTCCCGCCGGAAGGCTGCGCATAGCCTTGCGGTGCGCGGCGATCATGTCGAGGTCCTGCTTGTAGCGCATCGTCACAGTCTTCGACGACTCGTGCAACCGATACAGTGAGAGCAATCGGTCCATGCCACGTATCCGGTGACCGAGCAGCATGGCCCGAAGCCAGTAGTCGTGATCGAACGCATGCTGGTACGTGTTGTCGAACTCGCCGACGGCGCGGCACACATCCATGCGCAAGAAGAGCGACGGTTGCGGCACGAGGTTGTCCGCAACGAAGTCCTCGAACCGCAGGTCACCCGCATAGGCGCATTCGCTCATGGGCGATCCGTCGGCCGCGATGTACTGACAGCGCCCAAGGAGCATCGTCAACGAGGGATCGGCCGCGAACGCCTCTCCGACGGCGCGCAGCGTTCCAGGTGTGTAGAGGTCGTCCGAGTTCAGGAAGCCGAACAGGTCACCCGTGGCACGCCGGAGCCCCTTGTTCAGCGCATCCGTCTGCCCCTTGTCCTTCTCGCTGACCCACCAGGCCAGGTGCTTCTCGTACTTGCGGATGATGTCGGCGGAGCCGTCCGTGCTGCCCCCATCTACGATCATCCACTCGAGGTTCGGGTAGTCCTGCTCGAGCACAGACCGGATCGTCGCCTCAAGATACTGCGCCTGATTGAAAGATGGGGTAATGATCGTGAACTTGGGGAGCATGGCTAGTCGCCTCTCCCGGCGGTCTCGCGCGCAACGCCGACGAAAGTCTCAGCGAAGGCCCGCATACGATCATGGAGGCCGGCTCGGGCTCGCGATTCCAGCTCGGCGTCCGGCCCCGGACTGCGCTCTTGCCACATCTGCACCATCTTTTCCGAAAGATCCCTGGCGTCGTCCACATGGAAGTATATCCCGCCCGGCGGATCTTGCTCAAGGTGCACCGCGATATTTGACGCCAGCACCGCTTTGCCGAGCGACTTGGCCTCTTCGATGCCGATGTTCCACCCCTCGAAGTGTGATGGCTGCAGCAGGGCGACGGACTGGCGCATGAGGGGCAGCACGTGGGATCGCGGGACCAGCCCGAGCACGATCATTCGCTCGCGCAGGCCCGCAGCAGACAATGTCGAGAGCAGTTGGCCGAAATACGTGGGGTTCCTGTCGTCGTGGGAGTTTCCCGTGCAGACGACCACCACCCCTGCCGACCGGGCCGGTTCCAGCGTCAGTGCCTCGATGACCCGATGATGATTCTTGTGCGCCCAGAACTGGTTCGGGATGTAGAGGAAGCGTTCAGGCAGATGGTACTCATCGCAGACCCATGCCGGCTCGCGGTCGTAGATGCTGTCGGGAACCGGCGAGACAAACCGCACGACGCGCGCCTTGTGGACATGCTCCGGGAACAGCTTCGCCAGGTCACCCTTGACGGTCTCGCTGCTCATCACGAGCCGATCCGCTTGCGCGGCAATCGCTCCGGCGGCCTGTTGGACGCGATCTACCCCATCCTTCGAGTAGGCCTCGGGAACATGGGCATACTGGAAGTCGGGAATCCACCCCATGAACGGGATGCGTCCGGCATCGCTGAACACCTGAGTTCCGAACAGGACATCGGCCCCCCAGTCACGCAGCGCCTGCTCTGTCCCCGATACTGTGCGGACCGGCAGTCCTGCACGGCCGGCCCTATTGACGATCCGCTGAGCCAGCGGGATGCCCGAGCTTCCCGGCGCAACCACGATCAGGTCGTCTGCCAGGTCACCCTTGCGCTTGGCGTCACCGACGGCGTCCCAGCTCAGCAGACCGGTAGCGGGGCGCTCTCCCACATCGAGGTGGGCAAACGCCTCCCGAAGGAGCCGATAGTATTCCAGCCCTCCTGTCCACTGATCGCTCATCGGCCCAAGGGCAAGCCGAAGGGGACGGCCGGATGTCACAGGTGGTTCTCCACAATCCGAACAAGGGCCTGCATTCGATTGGCCCATGTGTGTTCTCGCAGTGTTCGGGTTTGACCAGCTTTTGCCACCCTGATACGCTCCTCCTTATGGGAGAGGTAGTACGCAACCTTGCGAACACAGTCTTCGGGATCACTGTAGGCAATCACCTCTTCCCCAACGTCAAAGTAACTGCCAAGATTCGGTTTCCAGTCTGTCATCAGCAGCGCGCCAACACCCGTAGCCTCAAACAGCCGAAGATTGTTGGCATAAGGGCCAACGTCGCCATGGTGATTCAACGTAATCTGCGACGCCGCAATGACCTGATACATATCGAGCCCCCACACGCAACCCCGAATGGATGCCCTGAGAGAGTGCGAGAGCGTACCGTCAGCCCTACTCAACGTCCATAGGCTCAGCGGACATCGGTCGGCAACATATTCCAGCATCTTCACGCGACTGCCGTGTACGGCGTGCATCGAGCCCACAAAGCTCAACGGTATCGTAGGCTCCGATGCCCCTAGCCTCGCGAGCACACGAGGCTCAAATGCGAGAGGCAGGAATGCCGCCGGTCGCCCGACCCGGGCGAAGTAATCAACGGTTGGGGGAAACGACGACAGGAACAGGTCATGCAGTTCCCAGTTCCGTCCCTCTGGCGGGGCTGTAGCAGCATGTTGCGCAACGATCAGGCGCACTTGCCGCCTGATCGCCGAAATCAATGCGTCGCCGATCGTGAATACGTTGTGGTTCAGCACCACGTCAGGCCGATAGTGCTCAACCTGAGCCGTCAGAACCCGGCGCGGCCAGTTCGCATCAGGCAAGGTTCGAAGCCACGGAACGATCCCGCGGCGGAAAACTAGACGGCGCTGCGTCGGAGGAGGAAGCCGCAACCCGTTTTCTCTCGCCCAAGCGCGCTGCAACGGTTCATTATTCAGATAGACCTCCCATGCCTCGTGACCTAGCGCTTTCAGGTTGGACGAGTAGAAGTCAGCCATACTGAACAGTGACTCGTACCGGGTCTGGAGCTGTTCTCGATAGGGCGCATCGGCCA
>DYKI01000057.1:0-13829 GCA_020722705.1 Chthonomonas calidirosea
CAGGAGCGAGGCCGACGTGGCGTGCGAGGTCTTTGATGGCTTCCCGCTTGGCCCCGCTGCCCATCATGGGCGCAAGGGGGAGCAGACGCATGGGCTGCTCCTTTGGGACATATCGCGCCGCTTCCGCAGCGACGAGCGACCGATCGAGTTTGAGTTCCAGCCACGGGAAGACCACCGGACCGATAGCGGACCGTTGCGGCGGCAGGCGATCCGCCAGACGCACAAGGGCGTCGAACACGTCTGCGGTGTTGACCTGCCTCGGCTTGGGCTGCCCGGATCGGAGCGCCCTGATGACCATGCCGAGAAAGCCCCTGGATGATGCGACATCATCCGGTGAGTCAGCGGGCGATTGCCATGGAGCACCGATGACAGCGCAGAATGCCGGCCAAGCAACGCCCATATCAGGGTCATCAAGTGCCGGCAACGCCGCTTCCGCCGAGAAGTTCACCCCGATCTGAGCCAACGCCCATGCCGATGCGGCGCGCCGGTCCGGATTCGCATCCGAGAGAACGGGCTTCGCCGCCCGGATGGCCTCAGCAATATCACTGTAGGCGAGCGACCAGAGGCCCAGGTACACGCAGTCGGGCGTTCCGGACGCAATGGCGGCACGGGTCTCCGCTTCATCCTGAAGGAACCGTAGCGCTGTCTGGATCGCGCTGTTCACCTCGCGGACTTGAGGCGCAGTCCAGCGCGCCCCAAACCATACGTCAGCCGCTCGCACCACCGAACTGAAACGCGCCAGCCCCTCATCGAGGACCAGGCGCAGGATGCGCATGAACGCGACCGGATGCATCAGGTCGGCGTTCTCGATGATGCGTTGTCGGAGTCCTTCTTGGCGTTGTGCGGCAAGAAGGAGCCTCTCGATGGTCGTCCATCCTTCGGGTATGGACGCACCCAGAAGGCCTTCCACCACATGGACGCCCATACCGCCGATCTCGTGCTCGCCGAGCGCGCTCGCGATCAACGTCTCGTACACCGTCTGTCCGACGTGCCCCCCGGCATCCACGATCGCCGCGAGCATTGTGCCGATGGCGTTTTGCCAATCGTTGACGTAGGGCGCGGATTGCGCATACCACTCCGGCGTCTGGCAATACGACTCATCAATGTAGGCCATGGCCGCAATCCAGGCCAGCTTCAGGTCCGAGGTCAGCTCTGGAGAGCGCGGAGCTCGGAACGCCCGGCAGTAGGCATCGCGCCGGTAAGGGCCGCGCTCGATGTGGCCGAGTACGGTCTCGACGTGGCCGGCCAAGCGCGGCATGAGCGCTTGCCAGATAAGGCGGCGCTGGGCAATGGGAAGGTTCAGCGCTTCTTGAGCAACCGTCGGTTGCGCGTCCGCCTCATACCGATAGGTACCAAGCAACGACCGCGCGACCCGCTGCATGTCGGAGGGCAACGCGCGGATGCGCTACCACAGGCGCTCACGTGCGTCGGCAACCGTTGCGTCGGCGAGCAGTCGCTTGGCACCCTCCTTGCTGAGCATGTCACAGCCCCGCCAACGCGACAAGACGCACGAACACGACTTCCGTATCGGGCCGGATGTAGACCTCTTCGTCAAGACTGAGGGCTTGGACTTCGTCTATGAACACGAGGTAGT
Organism: Chthonomonas calidirosea; assembly: GCA_020722705.1. Classification (GTDB taxonomy): domain Bacteria; phylum Armatimonadota; class Chthonomonadetes; order Chthonomonadales; family CAJBBX01; genus JAAYVH01. The sequence continues at coordinate 1,595 of DYKI01000057.1, forward strand.
GCCCGTCTTCGAACGCTTGCAGCGCCGCAGCTATGGAGTCGTCCTCCCGGACTTGCTGCCTTATGGTGCGGCCCTGCATGTCCACCTTGCCGCATTCGACGCCGTCCGCAATCTGGGCCGCAGAGAGGAAGCGAGTGAACCTCTGCTCGCGCTGCCGGGCGCGGAAGGCCGCCACTTCCTCGATCACGATCCGCGTAATCAGCGCCCGTAGAGTGGTGCGGCCGCCTCCTGCATCCACCTCCGGCGGCAGCGAGAGATGCCAGTCGCCGAAGACCGGCCTTGATCTGCCCGGGAGCTTGCACTCGATCGTGATGCTCGCCATCGCGTTTCCTCCTTCCGCCGGCGCACTTGGCGCAGCAATGCGGCCAATGTTCAGGTCCCCTCGCGATCTCGTGGCCAGTATTCGCCTCGTCGGGCTCCGACTCCTCCATAGCCTGGCGTGGAGTGCCGCCGTCGGATGGCCATCGTGCGGCGCTCAAACGGCGGCACGCACCTTGCAGGTGCCAGCGCGGCGCTCGGCGAACGATGCGCATGACGCGAAGTGGCTGCGGATTGCCCCTCGCCCGGATATCGGAAAGGATTAACGACATGCCCGTAAAATGGACCAAGCGGCTGATCGCCGATGAGCGCTACGAGGCCGCAGACGTATTCGACGTGAACCGCAATGGCCGGCTCGACATCGTGTCGGGGGCCTACTGGTATGAGGGGCCGGACTTCCGCAAGCGCCACTGGATCGGCGAGGTGCGGCCCGAGGGCGAATACTACGACAGTTTCAGCGCCATCCCCATGGACGTGGACGGCGACGGATGGACCGACATCATCGTCGGAAGCTGGTGGGGGCCGCTGCGCTGGCGAAAGAACCCGGGCGCCGCCGAGGGAGAATGGGCAGAGCGCCTGATTGCGGAGTGCGGCAATATCGAGGCCATTGTGACCGGCGATGTGGACGGCGACGGGCAGATGGAGATCATCCCAAATACGCCCGGCGCGCCGCTGGTGGTCTACAAGCTGGTCACGGATGCCGAGGGGCGCGGTCAGGGGCGATTCGAGGCCCACACCATCTGGCCCAACGCCCAGGGGCATGGCCTCGGCTATGGCGATGTCAACGGCGACGGACGGGGCGACTTCATCCTCGCGGGCGGCTGGCTCGAATGTCCGGCCGATCCTCTCACGGGGGAGTGGGTCTGGCATCCCGACTGGCAGTTCGGCGCGGCGAGCGTGCCCATCCTGGCCGTGGATGTCAACCGCGACGGCCTGCCCGACATCATCGTCGGCAACGGCCACGGCTACGGGCTCGACTGGTGGGAGCAGGTCTTGGATGGCGGCGCGCGCTCATGGAAGCGGCATCCGATTGACCCTTACTGCTCGCAGTACCACGCCATGGAGTGGGTGGACATTGACGGCGATGGCGAGTGCGAGCTCGTCACCGGCAGCCGCTACCGGGCCCATTGCGGCAACGACCCCGGCGAGTGGGACGACATCGGCTGCTACTACTTCAAGTGGAACGGCGAGTCGTTCAGCAAGCAGGTCATTGACCACGGCGAAGTCCGCGCCGCCACCGGCATCGGCATCCGCTTTCAGGTCGCCGACCTGCGCGGCACGGGTAGGCTGGACCTCGTGGCGCCGGGCAAGGATGGGTTGTACGTGTTCTTCAATGAGGGGACGTAGGGTCGCTGCCGGAGGCAGGGCGAGGGATGATGGTAGACTCTCACAGGGGATGGCGACGGATGCGCGTGCGCCAAGCTCAGGAGGGATCGGATGGGCCGGACGGCAACGGAGGATGCCCTTCAGGCTGTCGAGCGGCGACCCAAACGCCCACGCCCTGGACATCCCGGCCGGCCCAGAGTATCTTGTGCAATGGAGTTGCTTCACATTGGCCACAGGCTGTTGGGCATCGCAAGCTCACAGGAGAATCAAATGATTCCATTGGACGAGCTGCTACGCAGCATGACATTTGATTTCTTCGGAAGTGGGAAACACAAGGTTGAACTGGACACTCTCCTCAGGACGGAGGGAGCAGTCTTCCTCGATGTTAGATCGCGCCAGGAATGGGAGTCGCTTCAGATCACCCTGAAACACCACATACGCGTTCTCTGGATCCCGATTGATGAAATACCGGCACGTCATAATGAAATACCACGGGATGTACTTGTTGGCGTGTTTTGCAGTGCCGGCACCCGATCCTCGATGGTGTACATGTATCTCCGCTCTCTGGGTTATGAGAATGTTCGTCTCCTGCCCGGAAGCTATGACCCGATAATCAGCCAGGTATTGCCTGGCGTATTGTACAAGACCATCAGCAGTCGCAACACTGGATCGGGACGAGGCCAGATGTGACGCATCATCTCGCAGTCGTCGCTGTTGTGTTTGTCTTGACGGTTGTCATGATTATGAGCGGACGCGGCGGCGGCAACTTCTATGTGGCGGCGCTTGTGCTTTCGGGAGTTCCGATGCACACGGCTTCCACAACCAGTCAGTTTATTCTGCTTGCAAGTGCGTTAATGGGAGCCGTTGTTTTTGGCAAGGCTAGAACCATGTCGTTGCCGCTGGTGCTTTTCTTCGGTGGCTTGAATGCATCTCTGGCCTTTTTTGGAGGATTCACAGCCCACTCATTCGGTGGAACAACACTCGAGATAGCGTTGGCCATCCTCTTGGCGATAGCCGGCGTTGCCATGCTGTTTCCCGAGAAGCAAGCCCATAAAGCCGCGGTGTCGCGATTCGGTTATTGGAACATCCAGGACGGAGACAATCGGTACGTCATCAACGTCTGGGTTGCCGCTCCATTGACCATGGCAACCGGTTATTTCTCCGGCATGGTGGGGATATCTGGAGGCTCGTTTCTTGTGCCCTTGATGGTCGTGGGATGCGGTGTGCCGATGCGCATCGCAGTCGGCACGGCGACAGCCATGCTGGCGGCAACAGCGTTCACCGGATTTCTGGGCAACGCCTTGCATGGCGGATTTGATCAGGCTCTGGCGATCCCCTGCGGAGCGGTGGCGGTCATCGGCGGATTGATCGGCAGCAGACTCGCGTTGAAAACGAAACCGAAAAGCCTGAAGACCATTTCCGGGATCCTTACCATTGTGGCCGCCATATTCATGCTGGTGAAAGCGCTGGGCGATACGTAAGGGGTACCGAGCGTTGCGCCGTTGCAGGTTTGGGCCGGCTTCCGATCCGCGCCGCACAGGCAGGCTGGGCATCGGAGCGCCCTTCGCACGTGGCCAGCGTGTCAACATCCGACATGGCGAAGTCACGCAGGTCCGCGCGAACATCGTGAACGACCCCGCCTGCTATGCTCATCGAGTCCACTGCGCTGCGATGCAGTCCACGGTCGCAATCCGGCTCCAGGACGCCTCATCGAGTGTTGTCGCCGCCCACCGAGCCGAACGCCTCTGCCGTCCCCTGACCGGGCTCGCCGGTCAAATGTCGCGTGTCGGGCTCAGCCGCTCGATGATCCGCTTTGCCAGGACGTCGTTGATCTCACGGTGCCGGGGGACCGGTTCCGAGTTCCCTGTCCGGGGATTGTGGCAGATATCGTGGCGACCGCCGTCGCGGAGCAAGACGCAACCCATCGTTTCCAACCTGCAGACGAGATCGAGATGCTTCACGCGTACTCCAGCTCCTCAACCTTCCGGATCCCCGGGATATCCTCGGCGCCAAAGAGCATGAGCAGGTCGCGCAGGTACGCCTTGAGATCGGCGAGATCGTCGCCCTGCGTCCAGTGGTCGGGGTAGTCGTTCAGGAAGCCGAGGCAGCGACCGTCCGGTTCCTTCCAGTATGTGAAGCGTGCCTTCATGATCGTAAGCGTACCATGTCGGACGAGACCGAACGTGAAGCGGCAGGGCACCCGTCGCCGTGGCCTGCCACAGGCGCTGACCTGCCCAGCGGGGCTGTACCCGATACGGCTCGGCAGGAGCCTCGCCCTCCCACGGAGCCTCGCCCTTCCGGAGGCTCGCCCTCGCACAATGGAAGCCCTTGTTGGTGTGTATGCTCCTGCCGGCGTTCGCAGTGAGTGCCGACTGATGTGCCGTTGCGAACGCCGCAAAGCCAGTTCGCCCGACGCGATCGGCGGGAAATCCCCTGATCACGTTCGAATCATGGCCGGCGAGGCGGGCATTGGGACAGCGGAGGTCGAGACAGAGCTCAAGCCGGACGACGCGCAAGCCAACGTGTTCAGCGCCGTCGTCGGCATCTACGGCACCAAGGCTCTCGACGCCATCAGCAACTACGAGAAGCATAGGAACACAGACACGGCACAGCAGCGGTTCCCCGACCTGAAGCGACGCGGCAGCGGGCCAGAGCCGTCGCCTGAGCACTGCCTCGAAAGCAAGGGCAGCAAGCGACCGTGGGAGCTCCAGAGCCACTATGATCACCCGGGCTGGTACATCGTCTGGCGCTGCCTGGTGGACCCGACAGAGACCATTGAACCCGGTCGGCCTGTTGTCATCTGGCGCGTGGACGTGGTATTCTTAACCAGCGCCGACTGGAAGTACGAGGAGAGCACTGCCGGGACTTCGGGCGGGGGGCGCACGCACACCTTCGGGGTCCGACGAGCCGCACAGAGGCTCAAGGGCTGCGCCGTCTACGTCCGCGACGACGTGATCATCCGAGACGGCAAGCCGATCCCGCGGAACGGTGACTGAACCCGAGGGGTTTGGTCAGCCATTCGCCCCGTCTCTGTTCACGATGGCGCAAGCGGGCTCGGATTACCGGCCCCAAATAGTCGGGAGGTGCTTTATGCGCAGTCGGCATCTGGTCGTCGTGGCAGCGGCTGCCGCAATCGGTGGCGTTCTGGCGTCGGGGGCGCCTGCGCGGAGTACGGCGGGCAAGGTCAGCTCCGTCTCGATCGCCGGCAAAGCACTGGCGGGGTATCAGGGGTGGTTCCGGTGCCCCGGCGACAGAGCCGGTTTCGGATGGGTCCACTGGAGCCGCGACCCGCGACGCATCGCACCCGACACGCTGACCTTCGAGATGTGGCCCGACATGCGCGAGTATCGTCGGCGCTACCCCGCTCCGGGCTTCACGCACCCCGATCACGCTCAGGCCACGCTGTTCAGCTCCGAGGATTACTCGACGGTCCTGCGTCACTTCGAATGGATGCGCGACCATGAGATTGACGGCGTGTGGATGCAGCACTTCGCGGTCGGCTTGCCCGGAGGGCCGCTTGCCTATGAACACGACTCGCACCTGCGCGTGATCGGCAACGTCCGACGAGCGGCTCGGGCCACAGGGCGCGTCTGGGCGCTGGCCTACGATGTGGCCGCCATGCCCATCGAGCGCACGTACGATGCGGTGACCTCCGAGTGGCGGCGCATGGTCGAGCAGGGTGTCACCCGCGATGAGCGCTACCTTCACGAAGGCGGCCTGCCGGTCGTCATGATATGGGGTTTCTACAAGGACAACAGCCACAACCGAATGGACGCTGCGCTCGCCAATCGCCTCATCGGCTTCTTCAAGGCGGACGGCCCACAGAGGGCATATCTGGTGGGCGGCGGCGACTGGGACTGGCGACGCAGGGCCGACCGCGATTGGCGCAGCTTCATCCATCGGCTCGATGCCTACGTGCCCTGGAACATCGGCAACCACAACCTTGACGCCGACGGCGTGAAGCATGCCGCGACTCAGACGTGGGAGGAGGACCGCGCGGCACTGGCTCGCGCCGGAGTGCGGTGGATCCCCAGCGTCTACCCCGGCTTCGGCTGGGACAACCTGATGCGCCAGGCTCCCGGCTCGACCACCATCGAGCGCCGCAGGGGCGCGTTCTACTGGGAGCAATGGGTCAAACTCGCGCGCATGGGCCACGACTCGGCCTACATCGCCATGTTCGACGAGGTGGACGAAGGCACCGCCATCTTCAAGGTCAGCGATACCCCGCCCGTCGAGGCACACTTCGACACGCTCGAGGGCATGCCATCGGATTGGTACCTGCGCCTGACCCGCGAGGGCATCCGCATGCTCCGGGGCATTCGGCCCGTCACGGACACGATCCCCATACGGCCCTGAGGCGGCGGCATTTCGCCTGCATGGGCGTGGTCTGCTCGGGTGGCAACCTTCACGTTGCCGGAGACGACCGCTCCCCTAACGCCGCAGGACTCGCCGCCTTCATGGCGAATACCTTTCCATCGGCGATTCGGGCCCGGCCGATTGGCGCAAGGTCGGGCGCGAGGCCGACCATCCATGGAGGGTGCTATGGTGCGGACAGCCCTGTTCGTCTGTGCATTGCTCGGCGCGATGCCCGCGGCGCACGCCCAAATCCTGCGTGACAGCTTCGGTACCGGCGAAACGGCGCCGACCGGATGGGAGCTGCGCGAAGGCTCCGGCGCATGGGAACCGCCCGCAGGGGGCAGGCGCGCCATCAGCGTCTCGGGAACCGGCGAGGACTCGAGCTACTGGGCTCGAAGGATCCCCGGCCTGAAGCCGAACGCCGTCTACTCGCTTCGGTTTCGGGCCAAGGCCGATGCGGGAAGCTCGCCGTATACGCTGATCAGCGGCCTCGACGTCTGCAATCGCGATTTCAGCGTCACGGACATTTGGCAGAACTACAGCTTCGCCTTCAGGACCCCGACGGATGTCTCGCAGGCCTTCCTGAGACTGGGGCAGTGGCACCTGAAGGGCCGCATCCTGTTTTCCGATGTCGCGCTTTATGAGGCGCACGCGGTGCATCGGAGTACGGGCGGCGTTGAGCTCGGAACAGGCGAAACCCTCCACGACGCGAAATACAGCTTCATCGCGCCGCTCGCCGGACAGGGTTCCAACGACTCGCGCTGCCTGTTCAGCCACTCGGCCACATTCAACAGCAATCGGTGGGTATTCACTGGCGGACTGGATGTGATCTACCGCCACTCGATTGCCGGCGTCAAGCAGCTCGGCGGCGCGGTGACAATCAACATCAACTATCGCACGGGCGGCGAGTGCATCGTCTATGCCGGATCGGACGGCAAGAAGTGGCTTGAGGTTGGACGCCTGTCGGAGATCGGTGCGCGAGGGTTCCAGTTGCCCGACAGCCTCTTTCCTGCCGACGCGGTGTGGGTCAGGCTGGTCGGCGCATCGGCGTCCGAGCTTGCCGGGAACTCGGCTCCGGGCGCATTCCAGGTTGACAGCTATCGCTACGTCGCGGCAGTGCCCGAGTTCACTCCGGATGCCCATGGATCCACGACCTATGTCGAAATGCTCAAGGCCGCTTCGGGCATCAAGGTCCGCATCGAAGACCTGGGCGATCCGGGGTCCGGAGAAGGCAATGCCGTGCGTGTGCATCTCACCGCCGATCGCGCCACGGCGGGCGACACGGCGGTCGTCGTGCGGATCGAGGATGGTTCAGGATCGTCCAGGCCGCGCACGTTTTCGAACGCCGTTCGGCTGCAGGCAGGGCGCGGCCAGACCGTGGCCATACCGTACACGCTGCGCGCCACCGGCCAACTGCGCATGACGCTGTCTGCGTTCAAGGCGGGCGACAAGAAGCCGACCCCGCTGTGGGCTGCATCGGCCGACATATACGTCCCGGCCTACTACGCCGGCGACTACGGGCGCTCTTTGACGCCGGTCCTCGACGGCGAGCTCTGGTGGTGCGAGGGGACCTACAAGGTGCCGCCGCACCGTCTCCCGCCCGCGCAGGAGTACGGGGCCGACCTTGCCGATCTCAAGGCTGTGCGCGGCAAAGGCGCCATCGAGATGTCGGCCGCAAAGCGCGAGCGCGAGCACGCCCAGCTCGTATTCAGGCCGACCGAGGACCCCGGACCCATACGGGTAAGCGTATCCGACCTGATCTCAACCCGATCGGGCCGTTCCTCGCGCATCGCCTCGCGCAACATCGAAGTCCGGCAAGTGGATTATGTCAACGTCACCCAGCCCACCGACCGTACGGGCGTTGCAGGGCCGTGGCCGGATCCGCTTTCGCCGCTGAACGGCGACTGGAAGCCTATTGTCGGGCGCAACAATCCGCTGTGGATCACGGTGAGCGTGCCGGCTGAGGCACAGGCCGGCCAGTACGTGGGCACCATAACGCTCGCCGCGAAGCGATGGAAGCGCGAGGTCGAGGTCCGGCTGCATGTCTGGGACTTCGCCTTGCCCGAGAAGACTTCGCTGCGCAGCGGGTTCGGCGTTCAGCCGGGCGCGATCGCGCGGTACCACAACCTCAAATCGCCGGGCTCACTGGACAAAGTCTGGGACCTGTACATGGAGGCGTTCCGGAAGCGGCGCATCGCCCCATACAACCCCATGGCTCTGGCGCCGTACCGGCTCAGCATCGAAGGGAGGACCTGGACCGGCGGCACGCGCGATACAGGTGAAGCGGGCGCCGGATCCGCTTCGCTGCGAATCGCGGATTCTGCCGACGCCGCTGATGTGAATGCGAGCTGTACGACGCTGGTGCCTGTCCAGCCGGGCACGCGCTATGTCCTGTCGTGGAAGTGCCGGACGGCTCAGCCGGGGCAGGCGTATCAGGTCAGCGTGGGTCATTACGACGCCAATCGGCAATGGATGTGGGGTCGCAACAACGACATAACCCGCACGGGCACCGGAGCGTGGGATGCGGCATACGAGGACATCAGCGACCGCATTCCGGCCGATGCCAAATACCTCAACATAACGCTGCGCCCAACCCCATGGACCGAGAAAGGCGAGAACACAGGCGTCGCATGGTTCGACGACGTTGAGCTTCGTCAAGCCGATGGAGGCGACAGCCTGCTTGAGGGAGGCGATTTCGAGGCTGAACCGGTTCTGGACCTGAAGCTGGACTTTACGGACTTTGACAAAGCGGCTCGGCGCTGCCTCGATGAGATGGGCTTCAACGCTTTCACCATCCATATCGAGGGATTGCCGGGCGGGCGCTACCCCAACCATGACCCGGGGTCGTTCATGGGCTATGCGCCGGACACTCCGGAGTATGACGCCTTGATGAGGCGCTATGGCCGCCTGCTGGAGGACCATCTGGAGGAGCGGGGCTGGCTCAAGAAGGCCTACGTCTACTGGTACGACGAGCCGGAGGAGAACGACTACCCCATCGTGATCGAGGGCGCGGCACGTCTCAAGCGCTATTTCCCGAGGCTGAAGCGGTTGATGACCGAGCAGTTCGAAGAGCCGCTGTTCGGCTCGGTGGACCTCTGGTGCCCCATCACCCCGAGCTACAACGAGTCGCGTGCTCATGCTCGCCAGAGGCTCGGCGAGGAGGTCTGGTGGTATGTCTGCACCGGCCCGAAGGAGCCTTTCTGTACGCTATTCATTGATCATCCGGCCATCGAACTGCGGATGTGGCTCTGGCAGACGTGGCAGCGGCGCATCGAGGGCATCCTCATCTGGGAAACGACGTGGTGGACCAGCCCCCAGCAGTTCACCGGCGACATTGTGCAGAACCCGTGGGAAGACCCCATGGCCTATGTCGCCGACGTGACGGGCGTATGGGGCAACGGCGACGGAAGGTTCTTCTATCCTCCCAACCGCGACCCGAACAGAGATCGAACGACGGAGTTCATCACAGGCCCCATCGTTTCCATCCGCTGGGAGATGCTCGGCGACGGCATCGAGGACTGGGAGTACTTCCGCATACTGGAAGACGCCATCCGGAGAGCGCAGGCCTCGGGCAGGAAGGCGAGCGAGCTTGTTCGGGCTCGGTCGCTGCTTCGCGTACCTCCATCCATCACCACGGACCTGACGCACTTCACGACGGACCCGCAGCTCCTGTTCCGCCATCGGGACGCCGTGGCAAGGGAGATTGAGGCGTTGCTGCGGCCCACTGCGAAACCTCGCGCCGGCGCAGGGCGCTGATCGTCCGGGGCGAATGCGAGCATGTTTGCGATGACGCGGCTGAGATCGCGCCACGGAAAGCCTCGAAACCGGGCTCCGGCGACCGGATGAGGAAAGGATGCGCCAATGCAGATTGATTTCAAGCTGACGCCCGGGGACCTGATGCCGGCTGTCGAGCGGATGTGGGAGTTGTCGGCGGCCAAGGTGATGGCCATCGAGCGGCGTCTCGGCGAGGCCGATGCTTCGCCGGTGTTCACCGTCGAAGGGCGCTACACGGCCAGGGGATGGACCGATTGGACGCAGGGCTTCCAGTTCGGGTCGGCGCTTCTCCAGTACGATGCCACGGGAGATGCGGCGTTCCTGCATCTCGGAACCGACAACACCTTGCGGCGCATGCCCCCCCATGTGACGCATTTCGGCGTCCACGATCACGGCTTCAACAACGTAAGCACCTACGGTACTCTGTGGCGGCTTATAGCCGAAGGGCGCATCTCCGACGAGCATCGCGATGTCTGCGAGCTGGCTCTGCGCTGCAGCGGTGCCGTCCAGGCCCAGCGATGGACCCCGACGGCCGATGGCGGAGGCTTCGTCCATTCGTTCAACGGTCCCCATTCTCTCTTTGTGGATACGATCAGGTCCATGCGCTCGCTCGGCGTGGCCCATCGGCTCGGCCATGAGCTGCTCGGCGAGCAGGACGTTCGGGTGTCGCTGCTCGATCGGATGTGCAGCCACCTGATCGCAACGGCGACATGGTCGGTGTACTACGGCGAGGGCCGCGATGCCTACGACGTTCGCGGGCGAACGGCGCACGAGGCCATCTTCAACCCGCGGAACGGCGTCTACCGATGTCCGAGCACGCAGCAGGGCTACTCGCCGTTCTCGACATGGACTCGGGGCCTTGCCTGGGCCATGTGCGGCTTCGCCGAGGAGCTGGAATACCTGACCGAGGCTGTCGGCGCTGACGGTGCGACACAGCCCTCACCCTCACCCTCTCCCACGCGCGAACGACGGCGCCATGCTCAGGGCCGCAAAGCGCGGGAGAGGGGACTTGGTCGGCAGGATGATGGCGCGATAGCAGAGGTCGCGCAAGCAGCCGACCGAGCGGCAGAGGCGACCTGCGATTTCTACATCGAGAACACTGCCGCCGACGGCATTCCGTATTGGGACACAGGGGCGCCCGGTCTGCCTGCGCTGGGCGATTGGCGGTCGCGTCCGTCCGAACCGTATAACGACCACGAGCCTGTGGACAGCTCCGCGGCCGCGATTGCAGCACAGGGACTGCTCCGGTTCGGTCGCTGCAGACTTCTGGCGGGAGACAGCGAGTCGGGCACGCGGTACGTTCAGGCCGGGCTGACCATAGCGCGGACGCTGTTCGGTGAACCGTACCTGATCGCCGATCGCCGACATGAAGGCCTGATCGCCCACTCCGTCTACCATCGTCCGAACGGATGGGATCACGTGCCCGAAGGTCGAAAGGTCCCCTGCGGTGAAGCAAGCATGTGGGGCGACTACCACGCACGGGAGCTGGCCGTCTATATCGGACGATTGGCCGGAGGAGGCCCCTATCCCGTATACTGGGGAAGCAGCAAGGAACGCTGACGGCACACTGACTGAGGGACTGCCATGGAGAAGGTTGCTCTGATTACGGGCGGGACACGCGGGATCGGGCTTGGGATCGCGCGGCATTTGGCTTCCGAAGGCTATGCGCTGGCGCTCAATGGGGTCCGTCCCATCGAGGCCGTGCGGGAGCCGCTCGAAGCTCTTCGGGGGCGCGGCATTGATGTCGAGTATATCGCCGCCGACATCAGCGACCGAGCGGAACGAACGCGGCTCGTCCGCGAGACGCTGGCCGTGTTCGGGCGCATCACCGTGCTGGTGAACAACGCAGGCGTAGCGCCCGCCGTTCGAGCCGACCTTCTGGAGGCTGCCGAGGACAGCTACCTGAGGCTTATGGAAACCAATCTGCGCGGACCGCACTTCCTGACGCAGTCGGTGGCCAGACATATGCTCGCCGATCAAGCCAAGCAACCGACCGATGAGTTCGGCGATCCCCTGCCCCTGCCGGACGCGCTTGATGCACGTCGAGCCATCCGCCGGGCCATCGTCTTCATCACGTCGGTGTCGGCCAACGTCGCTTCCGTGAACCGCGGCGACTACTGCATCGCCAAGGCGGGACTCAGCATGTCGGCGCGGCTGTGGTCGGTGCGCCTCGCCGATGCCGGCATCCCCGTCTACGAAGTCAGACCTGGCATCGTGAGCACCGACATGACCGCCGCCGTGCGCGAGCACTATGACCGCCTGATTGCCGACGGCCTGCTCCTGGACGGGCGCTGGGGGACGCCCGACGATGTTGGCCGCGCCGTGGCGGCCCTTGTCCGAGGCGATGTGCCGTACGCGACGGGGGCCATACTGACCCTCGACGGAGGCATGACGGTTCCTCGGCTTTGATTAGCTCGGCAGGCGGCTCGGCAGGCGGTTGGGCAGGCGGTTGGGCAGGCGG
>DYKI01000057.1:13929-20413 GCA_020722705.1 Chthonomonas calidirosea
GGCAGGCGGTTGGGCAGGCGGTTGGGCAGGCGGCTCGGCAGGAGCCTCGCCCTCCCTTGGCGGCTCGGCAGGAGCCTCGCCCTCCCGGGCGCTGTGAAGGAGACATGATCGGATGAGGAAACACGCACCGAAGGCCGAACGGTCGCTCCGAACTGATCGCCTGGATGCGGATCTCGTTGTCGTTGGCGGCGGGATGGCCGGCGTTTGCTGCGCCATCACCGCGGCGCGGGCCGGAGTGCGGGTCGTGCTGGTTCAGGACCGGCCCGTCCTTGGCGGCAACGCCTCGTCCGAAGTACGCCTCTGGGTGCTCGGCGCGACTGCCCATATGGGCAACAACAACCGGTGGGCCCGTGAGGGCGGCGTTCTCGATGAACTGCTTGTGGAGAACCTGTGGCGCAATCCCGAAGGCAGCCCCGTCATCTTCGACACCATCCTGCTTGAGCGCGTCGTGGCCGAAACGAATGTAACGCTGCTCCTCAACACCGCCGTGCAAGAGGTGCGCAAACAAGGCGACCGGATTGCCTCCGTGGCCGCCTTCTGCAGCCAGAACAGCATCCGGTATGAGCTCCACGCACCGCTGTTCTGCGATGCCTCCGGCGATGGTATCGTCGGCTATCTCGCCGGCGCTCCGTTTCGCATGGGCGCCGAAAAGGCTGACGAGTTCGGCGAGAAGTTCGCGCCCGACCCTGCGGAGTACGGCGAGCTGCTCGGCCACTCGATCTACTTTTACAGCAAGGACACGGGCAAGCCCGTAACGTTCGTGCCTCCCTCCTATGCGCTCAAGGACATTGAGGCTATCCCGCGCTTCCGCCAGTTCAACGCCCAATCGCACGGATGTCGCCTCTGGTGGATCGAGTGGGGCGGCAGGCTCGATACGGTCCATGACACCGAGAAGATCAAGTGGGAGCTCTGGAAGGTCGTCTACGGCGTCTGGAACTACATCAAGAACTCGGGCCGGTTCCCCGAAGCCGCCAACCTGACGCTCGAGTGGGTGGGACTCATCCCCGGCAAGCGGGAGAGCCGCCGCTTCGAGGGACCGTACATGCTGATCCAGCAGGACATCATCGAGCAGCGGCGCCACGCGGACGTGGTTGCGCATGGCGGATGGTCCATTGATCTGCATCCATCGGACGGCATATACAGCCCCAAGCCTGGATGCAGCCAGTGGCATTCGCGCGGCGTCTACGGCATACCCTATCGGTGCCTCTACAGCAGGAGCGTGCCCAACCTGTTCCTTGCGGGCCGCATCATCAGTGCGTCGCATGTTGCGTTCGGCTCTACGCGGGTCATGGCCACATGCGCAGCGGCGGCTCAGGCCGTGGGCATGGCGGCATCGCTGTGCAGACGTGACGGCGTCCTGCCGGCTGCGATCTCGGAGCCGGGCCGCATCAGTCGGCTTCAGACAGCGCTGATCGAGTCCGGCCAGCACATCCCCGGCGTCCAACCGGGGCCCACCGGGCTTGAGGCATCCGCGCGCGTGACGGCATCGAGCAGCCTGAAGCTGGCGGGCCTTCCTGCCGATGGGCCGCTCATTCTCCTTACCAGCTCGTTCGCCCAGATGATCCCCGTGCCGACCGGACCCGTGCCGAAGATGACTGTGTACGTCCATGCCGACAGGGCTACGACCTTGAGGATGGAACTGCGCGAGACCGAGCGACCGGGCAATCATGTGCCGGACCGCACCCTCGCTGTGCGGGAGGTCCCGGTGCCGTATGGGCAGAACGTACCGGTGCGCCTCGATTTCGGCGTTTCGGTCGCCTCGCCGCGTTACGTCTGCCTCTGTGCCATGAAGAACCCTGCGCTCGCACTGCACGGATCGGAGATGCGCCTGACGGGAGTGCTGGCTCTGCGGCACCGATACACGCAGCAGCCGCCCGGGGATATCGGTGTTGACACGGTTGAGATATGGTGCCCCGACCGACGCCCCGGCGGGCATAACGTGGCGCTGGAGCTCGATCCTGCTCTCGATGTCTTCGGACCGGAGAACGTCATCAACGGCATTGCGCGGCCGACGGTCATGCCCAACGCATGGGTTGCCGATCCTGCCGATCCGAAGCCTTCACTGACGCTGACATGGGATACGCCCCAGGATATCTCCAGGATCGTGTTGGAGTTCGACACGGACTTCGACCATCCCATGGAGTCGGTGCAGTACGGCCACCCCGAGCGCGCCATTCCCTTCTGTGTGAAGCGCTGCCGGGTGCTGGATGAACAGGGCCGCGTTATCTGGGAGCAGTCAGACAACCATCAGACGCGCAACGTCCTCGCTTTGGCAACCCCCCTGCGCACCGCCAAGCTCACGATCGAGCTGCTGGAAACCCACGGCAAGACCGCTCCGGCCCTGTTCGGAGTGCGGTGTTTCGGTGTCGCAGCATAGCGCACAGACGGCAGGTTGCCGCCGCAGTGCGGTCCGCCGCGGCCGATTCGTTCGTGCGCCGGCAGGACCCGGCATCTTGGACGCCGAAACGAATCGGCGACGTTTCACATCGGAGGTACCCCCATGCAATGCATTGCCCAATGGGTCGTCGCCGCGGCCGTCATCGCTCTACAGGGAGCTCCTATCGAGTGGCGGCATACCATGCGGGTCTTGCCGAGCGAGGCCGTCGAAGGCAGGCCGCTGCGCTTCAGCATCGCCTACTCCGCGCCTGAGCCGGTCAAGCTCAACGCCGAGGTCAAGGATGCCTCCAACGTGGTCCACGTCAGCAGCAGCCGCACTGTATCCGGTGTCGGTGTCGCTGACTTCTCGATCGTCATACCGAAGGGCAAGTTCGCAGGTCAACTGCTGG
Organism: Chthonomonas calidirosea; assembly: GCA_020722705.1. Lineage (GTDB taxonomy): Bacteria > Armatimonadota > Chthonomonadetes > Chthonomonadales > CAJBBX01 > JAAYVH01. The sequence goes on from DYKI01000057.1 coordinate 16,716, forward strand.
TCGCCTACTGGTTTGGCGACGACTGGCGGTCGCCGCGCATACCGATTGTCCACGCCGGGCCGGTTCCCGTCTACACCGAGCAGGAGGCGGAGCGCCTCGAGCGAGCCGACAAGGAGGCTGCCGCTATACGGTCGCGGCTGCGCCTTGGCCCATCGAGCCGGGCGGTGGGTGTGCTGACGGGAGGCTGGTCAGGGCGAAGAGCCGACCTGGCCAACTCCTACGTCCGGGCGCTAAGTGCGGCTGGGCTTCGGTGTGTGCAGCTCGGGCCGGATGAGGTGTCCAATCGCGGCGTCCTCAAGCAGGGCCAGATCAGCTTGCTTGTGATCCCGGAGGCCGTGACCTATCCGGGCGAAGGCATACCCGCGCTTCTGGCCTACCTGCGCTCGGGCGGGCATATCGTCGCGCTGGGCGCTCCGGCTTTCGATCGGCTGGTGCGGCGAATGGAGGTCGGCGGCAAGACCCGGTGGGTTGACGAAGCGGAGCTGACCGAGATGATGCGCAGCACGCCCGCAACCCGATCGCTGCTTGATATGGATGCAGTCGGCATGCAGGCATGGCGTCGGTCGGCCAACGATATGTCAGCGGCGTGTTCCTGGTCTCTGGAGCGTCAGGACGGGATTGGAACAGCGCTCAAACATGAGATCGGGAACCTCACAGGTTGGGAGACGCTGGAGGCCGACCTGACGAGACCGGGCGAAGAAGGTGACAACATGGTCACGTTCCGGGCGCGCGGCGGTCCGGACACGACGATGCTGGCGGTCGAGCTGCGCGAGCGGGACGGGAGCCGCTGGATCGCCACGGCGCCTATCACCGACCAGTGGCGTCGCTATGCCCTGCCGATTGCGGCATTCCGCCTCTGGGACCCCGACCACCGCTCGGCACGGGGCAAGCAGGGCGATGCGCTCCGGCTCACCGAGGCTTCCACGGTTGCCGTAGGCCTGGCGCTGACGCACACAACGGTTCCCGGAGGCAAGCACCACTACTGGTTTGCCGACCTTGGAACGGCACGTGGACCCGATCTGATTCGCTACACGACACCGACGCTGGACACGCTCTCGCCGGCCTACAAGCTGTATCCGATCCGTGGGGCCAAATCGTTCGACGGCTCGCACGGTATGCCGCTGTTCAATGCGCCCTTGCCGTCCATGCCGCGCAATCTCCTTTCGACACACCCCAGACCGACGGGAACCGGCTTCGATAAGGAGCGCAAATACCGATGGATCCCCCTGCTCCAGGTGCGTGGCACCCACGGCGTAGCCGGAACCGCGGCCACGCTGATGGTGCACACGGCGGGTCCCTACAGCGGCGGACGTTGGGCGTCGTTCACGGCGGCGGAGCCCGAGTGGTATGCCCGCGCCGATGTCCGGCGCTATGTTGTCGCGCTGGCCCGTCGCATGCTGCAGCCGGCCATGATGATCGAGGGCGGCTGCCGCCATTACGGGCTCTTCCCCGACGAGAAGCCGAGCTTCGGAGTGAAGCTTACGGTCCGCAACCCCGCAGGGCTGTCCGCCCGGATCGCGGTCAAGGACGCCGGCACGGCCAAGGTGGTCTTCAGCAGAGCGATATCGCTGAAGCCGGGAGCCGACGGCGCTGTCGGCACCGTCACCTGGAAGCCCCAGCGGCTCTCTGCCGCTCGGTATCAGGTGACCGCCACGCTCATCGAGAAGGGCAGGGCCGTTGATGCGGTCCAGCACGAGCTGACGATCCGGCACCCGGGATCGGCTCCGAAGGATTGGGTCACCGTGCGCGACGGCCATTTCCGGATCGGGGAGCGCATCTGGCGTCCGCACGCGGTCAACTACATGCCCTCGTCCGGTCTGGCTGCCGAGGACGGCCACTACTTCGAGCAATGGCTTTCCAAGGAGTCCTACGACCCCATGGTCATCGAGCGGGACCTGGCACGGGTTCGTTCGGCCGGGTTCGATGCGGTGAGCGTGTTCATCTATACCGAGTCCACCCACAACCGCAACCTCGTGGATTTGCTCAACCGATGCGATGCCCACGGCCTGCGCGTAAACCTGTCGCTGCGGCCCGGCACGCCGCTGGACTTCGAGTGGCCCGGCATCGGCGAGATCATCAAAGCCAACCGCCTTGCCGACGATGCCACCGTTTTCGCCTATGATCTCGCGTGGGAGCCTTCGTGGGGCTACCGTGACCAACGGCGGCGCTGGGATGGCGAGTGGGAAGAGTGGATCCGCCAGAGATACGGTTCCATCGAAGCGGCCGAGAGGGACTGGGGCGCGCCGGTGCCCAGAGAGGACGGCAAGGTTGCCGGCCCCTCCGACGCCGACGTCACGGCCCAGAGCCGCATCCCGCGCGTCGTCGCCGCGTATCGGCGCTTCCAGGACGACTTCCTGAGCCGGAAGCATATGGAGGCCCGCCGGAAGATACGGACCCTCGATCAACGCCACCTCCTGTCGTTCCGCATGTCCATTGCCGGAGACCCGACCTGCGGCCCGACCATCATGCCGTATGACTTCACCGGTCTCGCACGGAGCATGGACTTCATGTCGCCCGAAGGATATGGCCGCATCGGCGAGCGGGACCGCGTGCGTCCGGGATGGTTCACCGCAGCCTACTCGCGCATGGTCGCGCCGAACCGACCCGTGCTCTGGGCCGAGTTCGGCTATACCCTGTGGAACAAGGGGGAGCGTTCTGAGACCGATCCTGCGCTGAGCTTCGCCGATGCGTTTGACCGTCGCCACTACCTGCCGGCCACGATCGCCTTCACCGAGCGCTTCTACCGCGAGTTCTACGAGATGGCGCTCGACAGCCAGGCCGATGGCACGGTGTGCTGGTGGTACCCGGGGGGCTTCCGGTTCGGCGAGAACAGCGACTTCGGCATCATCAACCCGGACGGAACCTGGCGGGGTCTGACGCGCATCATTGCCGACTACGCCCGCAAGTTCGCCGCGCCGCTCGAGCCGCGTTCGCCCGATGCGTGGATCACCGTTGACCGCGACCGCCACCCCGACGGCATCTACGGCATCTACAACGAGACCAGGGATGAGTTCTGGCGACTTGTTGACGCGGGCAAGTTCCCCGGTCTGCGCACGGAAGGCGACAATCTGAACTCAGCCGACGTTCCGCTTGTCGGGATAGGGGGCGTTCCGTACACGGGATCGAACCCGGTCAGGCATCTCAATGCCGAGTTCGAGATTGTTGAGGTGCGCGATGCCGACGGCAACTGGACGGCGGTTCCTTATGAGGGAGCGACAGTGCGCGTTGACCCCGCCGAGCCGATCCGGATACGCCTGGTGGCCGGAAACAACGGCACGGCCAGGTGGCTTTCGAGACCAGGTACGGGGCAAGTGCTGACCGCAGCCTATCGCGACGGATCGGTCGTTGCCGCCACGCCGATCGCGCAGGATGTCGAGCGCTACGGCGCCTCCGAGAGCCTGACCCTGATCATTCCGTCGGCCGCCTCTGGGTCGCGCATCGAGATTACCATGCAGGCCGCCGGGCGCTGCTCGTTCGGGGAGCGGCGGCGCATCACGTTGACGACGGAATGACCGTGGGAGGGTCACCGTCCTCGGTGACCACTATCTCGGACGGCGGGGACGCCGTCCCTCCCGTGGGTGGGTCATCGTCCTTGGTGACCGGTCTTCCGGACGGCGGGGACGCCGTCCCTCCCGTGGGTGGTTCTAGAAGCACAGCCGGAAACCGCTTCAGGCGCGACCGGCATGGGTTGTCAGCAG
>DYKI01000058.1 GCA_020722705.1 Chthonomonas calidirosea
GGAGCCTCGCCCTCCCACGGAGCCTCGCCCTCCCACGGAGCCTCGCCCTCCCACGGAGCCTCGCCCTCCCGGCGGCCTATTTCTTCTTGGCGGCCTCGATGAACGGCTTGACGTACTCCGCGGCTTTCGCCTTGGACGAGAGGTCGGGCATAGGCGCCTCGGTTCGTGCACCGTATTTGGCTCGGATCCGCTCTGTGGCTATTCGGCTTTCGTGCGCAAGGTTGGCAGCCTTGGCAAGCACCCGGGCGCTTTCCTGAGGTGCGTGGAAGCCCATGCCGTTGCTGGCGGCAATGTAGTCCCAGTGCGTATGCGATCGGCGCAGCAGATTGCGGGGCAGAGCGAGCTCCTCGTCGGTCGCACCCAGCTTGCGGGCATCACCGAGCGCGACATGGGCCTTCACCATGGCGTCCTCGGCGATGTCGAGCAGCTCGCGGTTCTTATCCTGAATGGACGTGACGCGACTCTTCACCTCTTGCTCGGACCACCGGTGGCAGACCTGGCATGAGTTGGCGATGTTGTAGAGCGGACTTCGTATCTGATGGTCGGTGTACTTGACGCCGCCTTCCGACTTGTAGGGCATATGGCAGTCGGCGCATGAGACCCCTCGAAAGGCATGTGTGCCTTGAAGCCATACCTCGTAGTCGGGGTGCCGCATCTTCGTCATCGGCGTGCCGCTCACCGGGTGGACCCACTCGACAAACTTCGTCCGTTCGTAGTACCTATCGAAATCGTCAGCCTGAAGACCGTCGTCCCATGGGAAGACAAGGTAGTTCGTCTCGGTGTCCTTGAAGTAGTAGCTGACGTGACACTGAGCGCAGACGAGTGAGCGCATCTCATGATGCGACGCTTTAGTGATGTCGCGTCCGCGCCTCGCGAAAGCTTCCTTCAGCGCCGGCCGGGAGATTCGGAGCGCCATCGTCCGGGGATCGTGGCAGTCAAGACACCCAATCGGGTCCTTCATAACGCCTTCGAGGTGCTTGAACTTGCCCTTGTAGAACTCTGCGACACCCTTGTCGTGCATCAGTTTGGGCACCATGGGGCTCTTGCAGGTCCAGCAGGTCGCGGGCGTCTTGTCGCTCACTCGCTCGGTTCCGGTGACGTCTGTGATCGAGTGATAGTGTCCGCGGGGCGACTTGTAGTCCCTGCCGAATCCGAAGCCGGCGAACAGGACGACGAGGCGCGGATCGTTGGCCAGATAGTCCTTGACTTCAGACCCGCCGTACTTCGTCGCGTCCTGTACTTGCTTGGTTGCCTCCCACGAGTTGTACTCGCGTGGGAAGTTCACCGCCCACTTGGAGTTGTCGGTCTCCCAGTCGCCGATGGGCTGAAGCATCTGCACGCGGCTGACATTGCGCTCAGCCCTGCGCTCGATGATCGAGCCCGCCAGCAAGCCGATGCCGGCGAAGACAACCGCCGAGCCGATCAGCACTATCCAGCCGAGTAAGGCCCCTTTCCGTCCTTGCGGCGACGCGGATTCGCTCATTGGTTTCCTCCCTCGGCGTTTCGAAATCTCTCGGTCAATGGCAGCACTGACGCGCCCAGCGGCGGCACTGCCGCGTTCGGAGTTGCCGACAGGCTGTGCTCGCGTCCATGCGGCACTTCTCTATGACAGTCAATGCATGCCCTGTCGGTCCTCGTATGGACGCGCGGCGACTCGAACACCTTCGCATGGCACCGGATGCAGTTCTGCTGGATCACTTCGCGCGATTCCGGAATCGCGAAGATCACCTGCCGCTCCTTGCGCAGCGTAAACAGAGCCGAGTGCCGCGACCCGTCCTTGGCCTTGTAGTAGTACTTCGCCAATATGCTGGTGTGCGGCACGTGGCAATCGTTGCAGGTGGCGACGCGTCCGTGACTCGAATGCTGCCAGGAGGCGTACTCCGGCACCATGATATGGCAGTTGATGCATGTTTCGGGGTTATCGGAGAGGTATGATGCCGCCTCGGAGATATGAACCACGTACACGGCGAGACCGAGGCACAGGCCTACCGACAGGAAACACGCTGTGCGCAGCCTGCCCGGCACAGACTTCAGATTCACCAAGTTCCACGCGTGCAGCGTGATCTTGCGCATGCTCAGTCCCGCTTTCCAGATACTCTGATCCGGATTTAGGGCAGTATATCACCCACGTTTGGCTCTGTCAACGAGTTGCCGGAGCTATCCGCACCGATTGGCCGCCCAGAGTATCCCCCTGTGGAGCACCGTTCGGAAGCTCGGATGCTCCGGGGTGCGGGGATCGTGGCCGCTCTGGAAGCAGAAGACCGGCGTCGTACCGACGCGCCGCGTCCGCGCGATGGTGCGCATGCTCAGAGGGTGTTTCGCGGTGAGGATGACATCGGAGCCCGGCCCCGCGTCGGCCATGGTGTACGTCGCATCGGGCCTCTGCCACGATCCGAGACCGCGCGGCCCGGACACCAAGGCATGCACCAAGAACACGGCGACGCCGGTGGGCCACTCGCGATGGCATGTTTGTCGTGCCCTGGCGTCCTGCAGGCGGTTGGGATACCGACGATGACCTGGGAGAAAAGGACCGGTGAGCCAAGCGATCGCGCGGCTATAATGTAGGGGCACGTTTGCGGGTTCGACAGGCCTGCGTCGTGCACAGCGGAGGCTATGTCAATGGTAATGATCGAAGGTGTGGGCACACTCAGCGTCACCGAGCCGGGGCATGATCGTGGTACCTACTATGAGAAGGCCGAGGTGCACGTGTATGGCGACGTGGTTCACTTCTTTGCATATGGTAAGTACCACACGGCAGCGATGTCCATGTGTCTGATCGGATGGGACGAGCCGCCAAGTGTGCGCCTGACCAAGGAGTAGGGGGGTACTGTCCCCACATCGTCTGACACGTGAGACAGGGCAGGCGTGTTGCTGCGGTTTGCTGCCGGATCGGTCGCCGTCGGTACCTTGTTGCCTTCGGCCTCGGCTTCGTGCATCTGCCTGGTCGCCAGCGGCAGGGCATGGGCGATCCGGAGCTTCAGGAGTTCGCGATTGCGCTGTTCATGGCGCTCTACATCATGGCGCTCGCAATGCGGGTCAGTCCGACTCGGGAGCAGAGGGCATCGGTGAGTATTCCGACCATCGCTCGTCACCGAAGGTGAGTGTGGGCCGGCTCGCAGGACCGTTCCGACGCAGTTCGGCGATCTTCCTCTTCGGTGCGGCGACGTAGGTCTCGTATACATCAACATCGAACGGGCGGCTGAACAGAGTGTGCGCATCGCTTTCGGTTTGGACGGCGATTCGGGCCATCACGCGTCGGTTGATGTTCGCTCCACACCTGATCTCGATTCGGTCCGGGGGGTGGAGAATCACCCTGACCGCCAGGAGCCTCTGTCGGTAACGGGTCGTCAGCAGGCGGTTGAACCGCTCGACACGCTCGTCGCCTTCGGCGATATGACCAACGGGCATGGTCTGCAGTATCTCGTGGACGGTGGGATCCCACGAGGCCATGTTGCGCGGACCTGTGTCGAGCCCGTGGGGGCGTGCCAGTCCGGCGATCAGCAGGGCGCCGATCACGCCAATAAGGATCGGCAATGCCCGGAGCTTGCCCCCATCCTCGAAGTCGGAGGCTCCGCCTGATACGCCGGGGACGGTTTCATTCAACCCCCGGGCATTCGCCTGATTGTCCAATGGCGCATCGGGTGCGTCATCCACTGCGCTGACCTGCTGTGCGGCCGGGCAGCAAACCATCGTCACGCCTGCGGGCGACCCTAGACCCGATCCGGAACCACGAAGGGCTTTCGGTATTCCCTCGTCAGCATGCGATTGGCCTCTTCGTCGCCGATTACCCGTTCCGATCTAGGGTCTATGCGAAGCGCACGCCCGAGGCGATACTTGGCGCTGTCGAGCTTGATCCCGTTGGCAGCAAGGTGGTCCTCGAACCGCCCGAAGGTCTCCCACACCTCCGCATTGGCTCCTCCGAATCGAGTGGCTTTGGCGCTGAAGGGCTCCTCGACCCCGAGCCGCAGCGATACGTTGCCCAGATGGCATAGCGCTGCCGACAGGTGCCCTTCCTCTATGTCGCAGTTCAGGTCGGTGTGCTTGCGGCTTCGCACCGCCTCGATGAAGTTCCGGTGATGGTTGCCGCCGCCCTCGAATGACTTGATCTTGTTGCCGAGCAGGTCATACGCCGTTGCCGAGTGGTAGCTGTTCGACACGACGATGCCTTTGGTTCCGTACCATATGTTTCCGATTTTGGCGCCGCGCAGGTCGTTCGTCGGCAGGCCGCGCACTTCAAAGATGACCCATGCATCGCTGTACTCGAGGAAGGTCAGCTCCGTGTTGGGCGTCTCGCCGTCGTCCTCATAACCGAACCGTCCTCCAATGCCGAGTGCCGAGACCGGCAGCGTGTGCTTGTTGAGCCCCCACCGAGCCTTGTCCATCTCATGGACGCCCTGATTGCCGATGTCGCCGTTGCCGTAGTCCCATTGCCAATGCCAATCATAGTGGAGCCGCTTGCGCATGATCGGCTTCTCGGGTGCAGGTCCAAGCCACAGGTTGTAGTCAACCGTTGGAGGAACGGGAGTGGGTTCGGTGACCTTGCCGATCGAGTCCCGGCGCTTATAACAGAGACCTCGAGCGAGGTAGACATGACCTATCCCGCCCGTGTGGATGAACTCGATGGCGTCGCGCATGCCCTTGTTGGACCTGCTCTGGGTGCCGACCTGGCATATCCGCTTGTACTTGCGCGCGGCCTCAACCATGCGCCGTCCTTCAACAACGTTGTGGCTCGCCGGCTTCTCGATGTACACGTCCTTGCCTGCCTGCATGGCCCAGATGGAGACCAGTGCGTGCCAGTGGTTCGGCGTCGCGGAAGTGATGCAGTCAATGTCCTTGCGGTCCAGTATCCGCCGCACATCCTGAACCGTTTCCGGCGCCTTCTTGCCGGCCTTCTGGACGATCTCGAGGGCGGGTCCGTAGCAGGCGGTGTCTGCGTCACAGATGGCGACGATCTCCACATCGTCCATGCCGGCGTAGGCGTTTACGTGGCTGCGCCCCTGGCCATGAACGCCGACGATCGCGATTCGCAGACGCTCGGACGGTGCAACGCGCCTTTGCGCTCTTGCTCGAGCGGGCATCAGTGCAGACGAGCCTGCAGCAGTTACGGTCAGCAACGCCAGCGAGTCTTCGACCAACCGGCGACGCGAGAGCTTCTCCATATTGATAGCCTCCTTGGCAATCAGGCAAGCCTCCGATAACGGGCTTGATCGCATTCCATTACTTCAGTATTGGCGATGTGTGCCGGAGTCTCCTTGTTCATTTTGGGCTATACTCCTTACTGCTCGGGCGCGGCACGGCCGGCGTAGAGGGTTACCCTTGTCTGGTGGTCCGGGCTATCCCGGTGCTCAGACGCCAACGTGCCGAGAGCGGGCTGTTCTGCATGACAGGGCGCGAACGAGTTATACATCACCTCAGGGGCGAGCCGGTGGATCACCTGCCGTGCATGCCCATCACCATGCGCTTCGCGTCCAATCACCTTGGTGTGCCCTATGGCGAGTATGCCCGCGACTACCGGGTGCTCGCAGCGGCACAAATCCGGGTGTCCGAGGACTTTGAGTTCGACTACGTCAGCGCCATTTCGGATCCGGCGCGCGAGGCTGCCGATCTGGGTGCCGCGGTCATCTACGAGCCCGACGCGCCGCCGGCCATGGATGGCGCCAACGCTCTGATCGCTGAAAGGGCGCAACTGGAACGGCTGCAGGGGCGCGTGGATGTCTGCGGCCGGCGGATGACCGATCGGCTGGAGGGGATCGCGCGGCTCAAAGACCAGGCGGGTGACGCAAAGCTGGTGGAGGGATGGATCGAGGGGCCTGTCGCCGAGGCGGCGGACCTGCGCGGCATCAACACGCTGATGACCGACTTCACCGACGAACCGGGCTTTGTGACTGACCTGTTCGAGTTCGTGACCGCCCTGGAGATCGGATTCGCGCGTCGTCAAGTGGAGGCAGGCGCAGACATCATTGGCATTGGAGATGCCGCGGCGTCCCTGGTTGGGCCGCGGATCTACGAATCCTTTGCATTGCCCTATGAGCGCAGAATGGTCGAGGCTATCCACGGCATGGGGGCGCTGGTTCGTCTGCACATCTGCGGCAATACCCGTCGGATCCTCCGTGGGATGGGGCAGACAGGCAGCGACATCGTAGATCTGGACTTTCCGTCACCAATGGCGGAGGGGCGGTCGTGCATGGGGCCTGACCAGGTGCTGCTGGGGAACATTGATCCGGTGCGGGTCTTGCGTGACCGGACGCCCGCAGAGATCACCAAGGCTGTTGCGGCATGCCATGCGGGCGCGGGGCCGCGGTACATCGTTGGAGCGGGATGTGAAGTTGCTCCGGACACACCATACGATAACGTTCGGGCAATGGTGCGCTATGCCCAGCTCACGGCGCCCGGAAGCCCAATGAATACTGAAGAGGATTTGACCGACAAACCATGAGTTCCAGGCGCAATGTTCAGGTTCGACTGATGCCGATCGGCGCGGTGCTGACCGTGCCTGCCGGAACGCCCATGAGGGACTTCCTGTTCGAACAGGGCGTTGAGTTTCCATGCGGTGGGAACGGAAGGTGCCGTGGCTGCAAGGTGCGCCTCACGGCCGGTGATGCCGCCATCAACGACGCGCAGCGGGAACACCTCTCCGAACATGAGCTTCAGGATGGCTGGCGACTGGCATGCCAGTGCTCGGTCGAGGAGGACGTAACGATCGAGCTTCGGCAGTGGGACGCCACGATCCTGGCGAACGAGACGCCGTTTGAGTTCACGCCGCAGGAGGGGTTTGGCATTGCCGTTGATATCGGCACAACGACCGTCGTGGCGCAGTTGCTGAACCTTGCCACCGGCCACGTGCTTGGAGTGAAGACGAGCCTGAACCCGCAAGCCCGACATGGCGGCGATGTGATGAGCCGCGTTCAGTTCGCCGTCGCCGAAGGCGGCCTCGGGACTCTTCGAGATCTCATCCGCCACGAGGTGGGCAAGTTGGTGCGCCAGTTGTTTGCCGTGAGCCAGGCTGACGTCGGTAGTCTGAAACGGATCGTGCTCGTCGGCAACACGGTCATGCATCACCTGTTCTGCGGCATTGATCTGGAGCCGCTGTCCCGCTATCCGTTCGAGCCTGTGCGCGATGATCTGGAACTCATCCCGGTCTCCGATCTTGGTTGGGACGTCCCCGAAACGACCCGGATCGAGTTCCTGCCATGTCTGGGCGGCTTTGTCGGGAGCGATGTCCTCGCCGGCATCCTGGCGACGGGGATTCATCGTTCCAGCGGACTCGAAATGCTGGTTGATCTGGGGACCAACGGCGAGATCGTGCTTGCCGATCGGGAGCGGATGATGTGCGCTTCGACGGCAGCCGGACCTGCTTTCGAGGGGGCGCGCATATCGGCGGGGATGCGCGCGTCAACCGGTGCGATCTGGAAAGTGAGCCGCAACGGCAAGGGAGTTCATTGCGAGGTGCTGGGCAATGCCGAGCCGCGCGGCATATGCGGCAGCGGGTTGGTGGATGCCACCGCCGTGGGACTCGAGATCGGCGCCATCAGGCCGACGGGCAGGTTGGCGGACGGCAACGAATGGCGTCTGTGCGGCGATGTGGCCTTGACCCAGACCGACATCCGCCAGCTTCAGCTCGCCAAGGGTGCGATTGCGGCCGGTATCCGGCTGCTGCTCAATCGTTGGGGCGCCACCTTCGAGGATGTGGATCGGCTCTATCTGGCTGGTGCCTTCGGGAACTACGTGGACCGAACGAGCGCTCAGCGGATCGGCCTGCTCCAGATGCCCCTCGAGAGGGTGCGCCCCGCCGGCAACACTGCGCTGCTGGGAGCCAAGATGGCGCTCTTCGATACCGCCCCCGAAGCCGACGGCTATGCGGCCATCCGGCAGCGTTCCGAGCATGTCGGGCTCAACGAGGATCCGATGTTCCAGGAAGTCTACGTCGAGGAGATGGTGTTTCCGGCGGGCTGACACGCTCGCCGAGCAATGGGAGGACGCCAGTGATCACGCGCGAAGAGCTGGAGAGGGCGCGCGAGCGCGCAAGAGAGTACTTCACGAGAGCATGCATCGTACTCACGCCTGATGAGTCAGCCTCGATCGAAGTGGCCGACTTCGGACTGGGAGAACTCGAACGTACGGGGCTCGAGATTGTCACCTACGTGAATACCGAGCGCTCCTGTGCGAAGGAACTGATCATGTTCCCGCATCAGACATGCCCTGAGCACAGGCATCCGCCGGTGGAGGGGGCGCCCGGAAAGGAAGAAACCTTCCGCTGCAGGTGGGGCGAGGTGTATCTGTATCTGCCTGGTGAGCCGACGCTGAATCCGGCATGTCATCCTCCGTCGGCGCCGGAGGGAGCTTACACGGTCTTCCACGAGGTTGTACTCAAGCCTGGCGACCAGTACACACTGCCGCCTGACACGCTCCACTGGTTTCAGGCCGGGCCTGACGGAGCGATCGTTTCCGAGTTCTCCACGAGGAGCCGTGACGAACACGACATCTTCTCGGACACCCGGATAGCCCGCATTCCGGTCGTCAGCGGCTAGATGGCACGATAGGCTTCAGGACCGACCAGGGGGATCCCCGATGAACGTGGCAGTCGCAGGAGCCACCGGTCTGATTGGCCAGGCGCTTTGCCGCGCGCTGGCCGAGCAAGGGTACAGCGTTACGGCTCTGGTCCGCAACAGCGCCCGGGCGGCCAGGGTTCTGCCGTCGGTTGGGGTCACGCTAGTGGAGTGGGATCCTTGGACCGCCGGTCCATGGGAGGCCGTGGTCGGGCAAGCCGATGCCGTTGTCAACCTGAGCGGCGAACCCATAGCGGGCCATCGTTGGTCCCCGGATTACAAGCAGCGAGTTCGCAGCAGCCGACTCGATTCCACACGCGCCATCGTTCGGGCACGTTCCGACTCGGGAGCTGCCGGCGGGGTCCTGATCAATGCCTCTGCAGTCGGCTACTATGGGGATCGCGGGGATACCGTGCTGACAGAGGACGAGCCTCCTGGGCAGGACTTCCTCGGCCAGCTCTGCGCTCACTGGGAACGGGAAGCGGTCGCCTGTCGCTCGATGGGCACGCGCGTCGTACTGCTGCGAACCGGCATGGTGCTTTCCCGCGATGGCGGAGCGCTTGAGAAGCTGTCGCGTCCGTTTCGGTGGTTTGTCGGCGGGCCGCTGGGCCGAGGCCGTCAGTGGGTGCCCTGGATACACATCGCCGATGTTGTCGGCATGGCACTCTGGGCGATCGAGACCCCTGAGGTGGCTGGTCCGGTGAATGTGTGCTCGCCGAACCCTGTTCGCATGCGCGACTTCGCGACAGCGCTTGGCATCGTACTGAAGCGGCCGGCGCTGTTCACTGTTCCGGCCGTCGTTCTTCGCTTGATCGTCGGCGAGATGGCCGACATGCTTCTCAGCAGTCAACGTGTCATACCCAAAGCGGCCCTCGATGGGGGATACGAGTGGCGCTATCGGCTTCTCGAGCCGGCGCTTCACTCTACGATCGGCTGAAGGGCCGCCGCGTTTCAGGTATGGGTTGACGCTCGTGCAGGGGTGGCGGATGACGGCGTGGATGCGTGATCCTCAGAAATCCGGGTGCGGCAGTCTCGTCAGTAACTCTTCTGTCGCGTTAGGGCGTTCAGGATCAGCCAGACAACGCCGACCACGAGCCCAATGGAGATGATCGTGCCGAGCAGGTGACGGATGATGTAGTTGACGATCGAGATCGCTATGATCACGGCGATCGCGATCAGGACGATCCGCCACAGCGAGTTGTTGCCCATGTTATAGCCCTCCTTGACCGCAAGACCGTGTTCGTGTTCGGTCTCACGGCATCTACGTCGCAGCCGGAACCGGGGTTTCGCAAAAGCCAGGCACTGCGGTCTATTTCCCACTTGACAACCGTTGGACTCTCATGTTTAATAGTGGATGTGGCTGCGGGCGGGGCAGGGCGCCCCGCGCGGAGCCTACCCGCAAAGGAGGGCCAGACGGCATGACGCCGCCAGACACTCTAGCGGACAGCAGCCGGGAGAGCAACACTCTCTGAGACAGTCGCCGAGCTTACCGCACTATCCTTCGGGACAGCGACGGCTCCGACGAGACTCAAGGCGCAGAGATAGCGCTGATGCAGAGGTTGCTCTCCCGGTTGCATCGGTGATGCCGATTCATTTCGGATATCCTCCGCGGTATCGGCTCGGCAGGAGCCTCGCCCTCCCTTCGCCCCGCATTCAGCGAAACGCTCATGTCCCCGGTGCCGTATCTGAGGTGAAAGCGCATGTGCGCCCGCTTGTTCGTTTCATGAAGGAGTGTGACATGACCAAAGTGACTTTTCGGGTGATGATCCCCGCCATGGTGACGGCCCTCATATGCTGCACGCCGGCGTTCGCCCAGCGCAGCCAGGGCGCACGGTCTCAGAACAGGCCGGCACCGCAGAGCTACACGGCCGAGCTTGCCGCTATCGCTGAGAAGATTGGGGCAGCCCTGCAGGTACGCATAGTCGTAGACCCATCCGTGTTTGTGCCCTCTCCTCCGAAAGAGCCTGCGGCGCTGACCAATCCGGATGCCGCCGTTGCCGCGCTTGTCTCAGGCCTCAAGGACACCTCGTGGCGCAAGGTCTACATGCTCCAAGCCGAAGCGGCTGCGTCTCAGCGCCCCGAACGACTGGCAGCGATGGTGCGCGCTCTCGACACGTTGGAGACGGGAGGGCTCGTGCTCGAGAATCCTGCCACGCGACGCGCCATGTCGCTCCAGAAAAACCTTCCGGTGCTTCCGGGGTTCAGCGATGAGCTGCGACAGAGGCAGTTCGATCCGAATGGCGTCTATGTGATCTACAGCACCGTGGGCGGAGGGCTGGGCGCGAGCTTGGAGGATCGCTTCCTCGACCTGCAGAGGCAGCAGCTTGAGCTCATGATGCAGATGGACCCCGACGCTCTCGCCGAGACCTTCGCGAAGGGCATGCAGATGTGGTCCAGCCTCGATCCGCAGACGCAGTCGAGGCTCATGGGTAACATGATGCGCGCCGGCACGCAAATGTTCATGCGGATGGACCCCAACACGCGGGCGAACCTCATGGGCGGCATGATGCGATCCGGCATGGAGATGTGGGCCAACATGCCTCCCGATGAGCGGGCCAAGCTAACCCAGGAAATGATGCAGATGGGTCAGCAGGCAATGGGGGGCATGGGGCAAGGTGGAGGACGCCCGCCACAGTAGTACCCTGGCCGGCCTGCCTGATTGCCAATGGGACGCCCGACGCTCGGGCGTCCCGTTTTCTGTACCGGCGGACGGGACAGATGGCGCGCAGTCGCTTCGTTCCATTGAAGGAACCTGTGATCCCCCTTGCCGAACATAGGCGAGACAGCAGCGTCGGCCTTGCGGCCTGATGGCGATACACAGAGGGAGTTCACGAGCATGGGCGAATCGAAACGATTCCTGACATTCGACCTTGGTGCGGAAAGCGGCCGCGCAGTTCTTGGCATCGTGGAAGACGAAAAGATCATCCTCCGCGAGGTGCATCGTTTCGCCAATGAGCCTCAGAGGATTCTGGATCGCTTCCACTGGGACACGGTGCGCCTCTTCGCCGAGATCAAGCGCGGGTTGGCCAAGTGCTTCGCCGAACATGCAGGCGACTTGCAGGGGATCGGCGTGGATACGTGGGGCGTGGATTTCGTTCTGCTCGACAAGCGCGACGACCTGCTCGGTCTGCCGTACCACTATCGCGACTCGCGGACCGACGGCATGATGGATGAAGTGTTCCGCATCGTGCCGAGGGAGGAGGTCTACCGGACCACCGGCATCCAGTTCATGCAGCTCAACACGTTGTATCAGCTCATGGCCCTGCGCGTTGCCGGTTCACCGGCGCTCGATCAGGCACGGTCGTTTCTCATGACGCCGGACCTCATCAACTTCTGGCTGACAGGCGTCAAGGCCAACGAGTTCACCAACGCCACAACCACCCAGTGCTTCAATCCGAATGTCGGCGGATGGGCTGCGGAAATGCTGTGGAAGCTCGGCATCCCGACCGATTTCCTGGGGCAGGTTGTCCAGCCCGGGACCGTGCTCGGGCCCCTGCATGCGACCACGCAGGAGGAGACCGGAGCGGGATCCGTGCAGGTGATCGCTCCGGCCACGCACGACACCGGCTCCGCGGTCGCGGCTGTGCCCGCACAAGGCAGCTCCGGATGGGCCTACATCAGTTGCGGCACCTGGTCGCTGGTCGGCGTGGAATCGCCGCATCCCGTGATCAATGATCGGACGCTCGCATGCAATCTGACCAACGAAGGCGGCGTTTGCGGCACCTATCGGCTTCTGCGCAACGTGATGGGGCTCTGGCTCCTGCAGCAGTGCCGACAGTCATGGGCGCACACGGATCGCGCCTACGCGTACGACGAACTGGCTCGCATGGCCGCCGATGCTCCTGCCTTTGCCACCTTGATTGATCCCGACGATCCGACGTTCCTCAAGCCGAAAGACATGCCCGAGGCGATTGCCGCCTACTGCCATCGGACGGGTCAGAAAGCCCCCGACTCGGTGGCGGGCTTCGTGCGTTCGATCATAGAAGGGCTGGCGCTCAAGTACCGGTGGGTGATCGAGCGCCTTGAAGAGGTGACGGGGAATCGGATCGAGACGGTGCATATCATCGGCGGGGGAAGTCAGAACCAACTGCTCTGTCAGGCGACGGCGGATGCTGCGGGCAAGCGCGTTCTCGCCGGCCCCGTGGAGGCCACCGCCCTGGGCAACGTCGCTATCCAGGCCATGGCGGTCGGGGCGATAGACGACCTCGCCAAGGCGCGTGCGACCATAGCGCGATCGTTCCCGCTGATCGAGTACTTGCCGCGCAACACCGATGCATGGGAGAAGCCGTACGGACGGTTCGTCGGCATGTTGACGATCTGATCGTCAGGCGTCAACTCCCGGGCTCCGGCGGATGCGATTTGCTCGGAGCAGGGAGCACATCCAAAGGGGGGGCGGATGGGTACCGTTCAGAGACGCATCGGGTTCTTGCTCGCTGCGCTCGCTGCCACGTTCATCCTGCTGGTTCCGTTCATCAATGCCATGCAGGGCAGGCACATGCGGATGCTTGTTGAACGAAGCAAGGAAGAGAGCCGGGCAGCCTCCGACATCGAACAGCTCATCGGCTTGAACCGAACGAAGTTCGCGAACTTCATCATTGACTATACATGGTGGGACGAGTTCGCCGAGTTCGTCAAGAAGCCGAATCGGCAGTGGGCGGTTGACAGCCTCGATTCAAGCTTCGATGCCTGTCGGTTCGATGCAATATGGGTCTACGACAAGGTCCCGAAGCTGGTCTACTCGGCCGTGCAGCCCGGAACCAGAGCCCCGAGAGAGCTGCCATTCCCAGCCGCACTGCTCAGGGAGCGCATGGCCGTCAAGCCGTATTTCCACTCCTTTGAGGCGATGCCGAACGGGATCGTCGAGGTAAGGGCCGGGCGCATCCACTACAGCAACGATCCGAATCGAACCGGGCCATTCACGGGCTATGTGGCGGCGGTCCACCCGTGGACGGATGCCGACAGCGAAGACCTCGGCAAGCTGACGGGCTGCAAGGTGCGGCTGGTGATGGGCCGAGGGGCTGCCTTGCCGGCGAGCACGGATCCATCGGCGTTTGCCTTCACCGTCCCGCTGAAGAACCATGCCGATGAGACTGTGGCGGAACTTGTCTTCACGGGCGTCTCGCAGGCAGCAGCCGTTCTGGCCCAATCGGTGGCGCACGACCGCCTGCTGTTGATCGCCTTCGGCATCGTGCTGTACATCGGGGCTGCCGTCGCATTGATGCTGTGGGTCAGCCGCCCGATCGGCGTGATCAGCCACGCGCTGGCCGCCAAGACACCCGATCCTCTGGGTGCGCTGGAGCGCCGAAAGGACGAGTTTGGATCGGTCGCCACGAGCTTGCGCCAGTTCTTCGAGCAAAAGGCGCGCCTCGAGCAGGAAGTTGCCGAGCGCAAACGGGCTGAGGCATCCCTGCGGGCCAGCGAACAGCGGCTGCATGAACTCACCGCAGAGCTGCAACGGTCCAACCGTGAGCTGCAGGACTTCGCGTCCGTGGCGTCGCACGATCTGCAGGAGCCCCTGAGGAAGATCAGCGCCTTCAGTGACCGGCTCGTGCGCAAGTATGGCGACACGTTGCCCGCGGATGGACAGGACTACCTCGCGCGCATGAAGAACGCCGTCGAGCGAATGTCGGGGCTGATTGAAGACCTGCTCACCTATTCGAGGGTCACGACGCGTGCCAAGCCTTTCGAAAAGCTTGATCTCAATGTTGTCGTAAGAGAGGTGCTGGAAGACCTGGAGACGCGAATCCACCAGACCGGCGGCATCGTTGAGGTCGAGGACCTGCCCTCGATCGAGGCCGATCCGATGCAGATGCGGCAGGTATTCCAGAACCTGATCGGCAATGCTCTCAAGTTCCGGCGTGAAGGTGTGGCCCCGGTCGTGCATGTCGGCGCCGAAATCGTCGAGGCTCCGGACGGACGCCAATGTCGAATCACCGTCAGGGACAACGGGATCGGCTTTGAAGGTCAGTTCGCCGAGAGGATATTCCGCGTCTTCGAGCGGCTGCATGGTCGCGACCAGTACGAGGGCACGGGCATGGGCCTGGCAATCGTCAAGAAGATCGCAGAACGCCATGGTGGAACCGCAAGCGCGGAAGGAGTGCTCAACGAAGGGGCGACGTTCACCGTGACGTTGCCTGTGTCCCATCCCGAGCCGAGGGACGATCGTGGGGCCACGTTGGCGCCGTCGGGGTGACGGAGGGTGACGCGGCCCCGAGGCGGGTCAACGATTCCCTATGACGATATCGTCAAGGTGGATCGCGGCCGTGCCATCGGAGAACGAGCAGAAACCGATCCATGTCAGGTGGCTGAAGTCGCGACTGCCGTTGGGCAGATTGGAGAACCTTGCGGCTCGGCGGGAGCCTCGCCCTCCCGGCCTGTTGGGCGACTGGACCTCCAGCGCCCAACTGCCATCGGTCTTGCCGATGCCTGCCTCGACGGTGATCACAACCCATTCGGAGGCGGGGATGTCGCACAGTGGGCGCTCTCCGACGATGAGCTTGCCGCCGCGTATCCAGAGGCTCGGCCCGACCCGGTACTGGGCACTGCGCCAGTCTCGCCATTCGTGATGCAGGACCGAACCGGGGTCCATGCGCACGGCAAACCGGCATGTGGACGTGCCGGATGTGTGGTTCGGCGAAAACACCAGATGAGGATTGAAGGCGTGCTGCAATCCCGGAGCATCTTGGATGCGCAGTGAGCGGGTTCCCGCGTGCGCTACCGCATCGGTCACTGCGATGGAATCCCCTTTGCCCTCAACGTTGTTGTCGGCAGATGGGCACGCGCCTCCGACAGGTTGGTTCTCGAAGTCCAGCGACAGCCTCATTGGGGGCGCCGGTGGTGGAGGGGGCGCAAAACGCACCGGTGGGTACTTGAGAGCTTTGGCAAGACGCACCAAGGTCTGATCTCCATATACGCCGGCGCGAGATGGGTCAAACCACTGGAACGCGATCCTTGCGGCGGGTGAGCCGGCCTTGAGCCGGACGTCACCCTTGCGGATATCGCGGAACAGAGGATCGGCCACGATGGAACCGACTTCTTTCCCCAGAGCCTGCCACTCCGCCGGCGTCTTCCCGGCGAACAGCACCGGTTTGCCGAATCGCCAGTAGAGATTCCGCTCCGAAGTCACGTTGGCATCGGTCCATGTGCCGCTCAACGGGTCGCCGTCATCCCAGACGACAATGTTCTGCGTGAACGTGAACGACTTGTGCGCCTCGGGACGCGAACGCTGTATCTGACCATCCATGCTGAACGCAAGGATGTTGTTGCGGATCACGTTCTCCTTGCCGTAGTGCTGGTGGTATGTCCCGGTCTTGACGTGGTGGACGTAGTTGTCGCGCATGAGGATGTGCGTCGTCCCCTCATCGTTGTAGAGGCCCCATCCTCCGCGCCCGTATAGGTCGTAGCTGTACACGTCGTGAATGCGGTTGCCGTTGACGGTTGTCCCCTCGTGATTGCCGAGCGTGTAGACGCCGCCCATATCGCTGAGCACGCCCCATCCAATGTGGTGGATATGGTTGTGGTCAATGTGGTTGCGCTGGGCAAGTGCGGGACCATATCCCCATGTCCATCCAACCGAAACGCCTGTGTAGTACAGGTCGCTGATGTCGTTGTGCGTGATGCGGTTGTCGCCGCTCTGGCCGATCCAGACGCCGATGGCGCCGTGATGGATCCTGCCCCCGCTGCGGATGATGTTGTTGTCCACGGTGATGTGGGAGGTTCGCTCCGGGCCATCAGGGCGTATCTCGCCCTCGCCGATGCGGATGCCTCCTGCGCCGAGATCGTGGAGGTGCGAACGGGTTACGGAACAGTCACGGCATCCGCGCCTGAACCAGATGCCATACAGACCGACGTGGCCGATCTCGCAACGATCGAACACCACGTTTCGCGCAAAGTCGGCCATCACGACTGCAGGAATGGTGAACTCGGCCTGGCCGTCGGCATGGCCCTCCGGCGGCAGCGAATACTGCCCATACCGGAACGCGAGGCCTTCAAATCGGATGTGTTCAACAAGGCGGTCGGCGCTGCCCTGGATGCGGACAAACTGTTCGCACACCGGAGCGACCACACTGGCCTTCCGCATATCCTCGCCGGGCAGCGGACGGTAGTACACGCGATCGCTGTCGGCGTACCACTCGCCGGGCGCATCGAGCGCCTCCCGCAGGTTCTCGATGTGGTACCGCTGATTGTGCCCCCAGTAGTGGAATGGCCACGGAGCGCCGGCTCCGGCAACCACCAGCGCGTCGCCATCGAGCCCCGCGACGTAGTGCCGCGATGTCTCCCACGAGTGATAGGCGACCAGAACGGCCCGGCGCAGCCGGTCGGCGGGAATGCTCTTGAAGAGGGCCAGTGCATCCGGCCTCGGCCTGAACGCGCGTCGAGAGAGGTCGGCGGCAGTGCCCGTGGCCGGGTCGGTGCCTCGCTCATGCTTGCCCTGCGAGTAGAACCAGAACACATTGGGCGTCCGAGCACGGACGGCGCGCCGACCGTTGACCCACAACTGCTCAAACCTCCACGAGCTCCCGCCGGGGATGGGCGCTGACCAGGTGCCATCCATGCCGCGGGTCCAGCCGGTGATGGGCTTGCCGCCCGTGAAGACCGCAGTGCCCCGGCGGGCCGCGCGGTAAACGATGGGGGCGGTTTGGCTTCCTCCATCGTCCGGGGCGAGATCGAAAGGCCGTTGCATGGCATAGGTGCCGGCCTGGATCAGAACGGTAATCGGCTCGGGGCGCGGCGCTTTCGCGCGCAGCTTGCGGATCGCATTGCGCGCTCCTTCGAGCGTTCGAACCGGTCCATCGCTGTGTTGCCGGTTCGGGCTGGACAACCGCCCTGTCCACCGGTCGTTGCCCTGTGGCGAGAGGTGTACGGTGATCTGTGCGATTGCGGGTTGGCAGGCGATGACGGCTGCCAGCACGCCGAGCTGTGAGAGCGTAGGCATTCGTGATACCCCTGTCCGTCGAGGTTGCTCCGGGAGTTCGACGCTCGCGAGGCTGACTCCTGTCCCTGGCGGATGTCGGTGCCGACTAATGTTCGGAACCGATGATTAAGCGCGTGGCGTTGGATCAAGAGCCTGGCGGGTACGGCGCAGGACCGAGCGGCAGCCGTACCGAATGGAGCGCCGAACTGCTCGAAATGGGGGACACCATGAAGATCACCGAGATGCGCGTTGTCGTGACCTGTCCGGGCCGCAACTTCGTGTTTGTGAAGGTCATCACCGACACGCCGGGCTTGTATGGCGTTGGAGAGGGGACCCTGGCCGGGAGTGAGGCCGTCGTGGCGGAGGCGCTGCGCCACATGAGCTGTCTGCTCATCGGCCGCGACCCGCGGCGCATCGAGGACCTATGGCACCTGCTCTATCGGCAGGGCTATTGGCGCGGCGGGCCTGTCTTCATGGCAGCCCTGGCCGCCGTGGACATGGCGCTGTGGGACATCAAGGGGAAGATTGCCGGCATGCCCGTCTACGAGCTTCTGGGGGGCGCCGCGCGCGACTATGTGTCCTGCTATACCCACGCAGGTGGGCGCGACCCCGTCGAGTGTGAGGACAACGTTCGGGCCATCATGGAGCGCGGATTCAAGCACATCCGGTGCCAGGTCGGGCCCTATGGCGGCGAAGGCGTGATCGGCGAGCTTCCGCCGGTCAGTCCGGGCACGCCTGCGACGCATGTCTTCGAGCCCACGCCGTACGTGGTCCGCGTGCCAAAGCTTTTTGCTCATCTGCGCGACAAGCTCGGCATGGAAGTGGAGCTCCTGCACGATGTGCACGAGCAGCTCAGCCCCATCGAGGCCGTTCGCATGGCTCGCGAGCTCGAGCCGTTCCGCCTGTTCTATCTGGAGGACCCGCTTCAGCCCGATCAGCGAGAGGCCTGGCCCTTGCTCCGGGCGGCGTCGGCGACACCGCTGGCCATCGGGGAGATACTGACTTCGCGCTGGGAGTGCCTGCCACTGTTCGTCAACAAATGGATTGACTTCATTCGCATGAAGCCGCAGCATGCCGGCGGCATCACCGAGATGCGCAAGATCATGGTCATGGCCGAGCCCTACAACGTGCGCAGCGCCTTCCATGGAGCCGCCGACATCGGCCTGATCGGTCAGGCGGCATCGGTGGCCGTGCAGATGGTCATTCCCAACTTCGGCATCCAGGAGTACACGCGGCATCCCGAGGCAGCCTACGAGGTGACGCCGGGAGCCTGCGAGATGCGCAACGGGGCCCTGTATCCCAGCGACAAGCCGGGCCTCGGCATGGATCTCGACGAGGACCTGGCCGCCCGGTACCCCTATCAGCGCAGCTTCATGCCTCTCGTTCGCCGCGCCGACGGGACGGCGCATGTGTACTGATCGGCCGCCTGTCATTCGCCTGACCCTCCCACGAAGCTCTGTCGGGTAGGAAGAGGACGCGCGCGGAACAGGAGAAGGTGCGTTCGAAGCCGCCGCAACCACACGCCGCTCACCGCCCCGTTGGTGCGGCGGCCCCAGGCGGCTGTACCCGACGATGAATCGTCGGGCATTCGATGCGAATCCCGCATTCGCGGGATGGCCATGAACCCACGAAGGCGGGTTTCGTGTTCTCGGGCGGGCGGTTCATCGGCCGTGTTGCACGTGCCGGTCTCGAAACCGTTGGTGACCGTCCGTTCCGAGCCGTGGCCGTCGTAGAGCGGGTACTCGGAGTTCCGGCGGAGCAGGGCGTTGCCGTAGGTGTATGCGCCGGTGAAGGTGTCGCCTTGCCAGAGTCGCCCGCGTGCGTAGCCGAAGACCGTGCCGACCGGGCGGCAAGACACGGACTCCTGATGGCTCGTTGTGTGCCGTCCAGCCGGTGGCCGCCGTCCACTCCATATCACGAGGGGCCCCGGTCGCCATGCATCTTCGCGCGTTGCACCTCAGCCTGCCGAACGCACAGCAACGCGAACGCGATCCCGCTGGCGGACAGAAGCGCGCCCGACGTTTCGCTGCGGTTCCATGCGATCGTGAACGGAGCCGGTACCAACAGGATCATGGAGGCAGCGACGCCCGACACCCACGCGAACCATCTCCGCGACGCCGAGGCTTTCGACCACAGCGACGCCCCGGCCGACGACACGAGCGAGGCGGCCATGAGCCACACAGCCCCAACAAGAGCCGCGATCTCGACGGGCCGACCGGTGACTCGTTCCGGCAGCACTGTGCGCCAGGGTCCCATCACGAGCACGGAAGCACACAGCAGGATAAGCGAAGCCGAGCTCAGCACGCTACCCAGAAGCGCGAGATGCCTCACCGGGGCGCCCGTGTCCTGTGGGCAGGCGTCTGACATACCCGCGTCAGTGACCGACCGGTGCGCCATATAGGCTGATGCTGCCAGCGCGATGAGGACGAGAGCGGCAGCCAGCGCCCCTCGTTCCGCGCTTACCGCAGGCACGCCGGCAGCGTCAGACACGCGGAGACACTGGAGCGCCCCGATCACGCCGGCGGCAGACACGACCAACCGCCCTACAGAGAGCCCAACCATGCGCCTTCGGTGACGAAGTCCCTCCGGCGGGGCCGTAGAACCGCCTGAGCCTTTCACCATGTGGTTCCCACCGAGAGACACGCCGGAGCAAGGCGGGGACCCAGAGGCAGCGGGTGTATGCCTCCGCCCCAGAGACCGATCCCGATGACCATGCCGATCATAGACCCGTTCACCAACCGCGTGGATACGGGATCACGCGCCGCACCCCTGTCGAACTCGCCGCCGATCACCGCACCGATCGCGCCGCCCCCGATGGCCCCGCCGATGATGATTACCGCCGTTCCGCCGGTGACCGCAATCGCGCCGCCTGCAATGAGGGCCACGCCCACCGCTCCTACGCCCTGCCATAGGCCAAAGCGCCCACTCGGATCCACCGCGTTGACCGCATC
>DYKI01000236.1 GCA_020722705.1 Chthonomonas calidirosea
GCGACGGGATTGGGTCTGGCTTACGTCGCTACGCGATCCCGATGCTTTCTATGTTCGCTTCACCCTTCCGCCTGGTACGGAACGGGCAGGGTAAGATTCGGGGTGTCTATCGGGCAGCCGGCTATGTCCGGTCGAGTGGACGCAAGGGAGGGATGGAGCATATGATCTCGGGATCGGCCGGCGCAATGTGGCGGATGCGCATGAAGCGAGTGAGCGTACCTGCACGGTCCCTGGCCCTGCTGCTCCTTGGCCTTGCAGCAACCACGCTGACCGGGTTGTCCCAAGAACCGATCACAACATGGCATCCGGCGTTTGTCGGCGTTGAGTATGGACGCCTGGCCATCGAGTCGCCACGGCCTTTGCGCATCCACGCTCTGCGGATTGACCTCCGAGCACCTGGGCTGTCCTTCTTCGCTACGCCTCCGAACGCATCGGGCGAGAAGCACACGATTGGTCTCAGGACCGGCTCGTTCCTTGCGCAGCACCGGCTGCAGGCCGCGATCAACGCGGCGCCGTTCGGGCCGATCCATCGCGAAGAGGGCAAGCCTGTGGGCATCGTCGGGTTGACCGTTTCGAACGGCCGTGTGGTGTCGCCGCCGACCCGATTGCCGGCGCTGGTGATCACTCGACGCAATGAGGCGCGCATCGTCGAGCCACCCTTCGATCTCAAGGACGTGCGAACGGCCGTCGCCGGCTTCGGCGTGGTCCTGCGTAACGGGGAGATCACCGGCACCGACGATGCCCTGCATCCCCGGACCGCCGCGGGTATCTCTCAGGACGGGCGCACGCTGTATCTGATGGTCATTGACGGTCGTCAGCCCGGCTATAGCGAAGGAGCCACGACCGCACAGGTCGGAGCGTGGCTCAAGGCGCTCGGATCGTGGGATGGCATCAACCTCGATGGGGGCGGAACCAGCACGCTCGTCCTGGAAGACCGACACCGCACACCGCGCATCATGAACCTGCCCATCCACGACGGAATGCCGGGTCGCCAACGTGTGGCCGGCAGCCACCTTGGACTGCGCGCGCGCAGGCTGCCCCACGGACCCGATTTGCCGATTCCGTAGTGGCCTGACGCAGGTCCTACAGGCGCACGACGCAGCCGCGCCATATCGGCGCACCCGTCTCCTGCCCTTGACACGGCACTGTTCCGACGACCGGAGTTCCGGTTGTCTTACAGACGCCTTGACCCCTTCAGACCGATAATCCGTGCCAGATTGGACAGCATCCAGACCGAAGGAGGGTCCTGATGAAACACCGTCGCAGTGGATTGTCGGCAGTCACTCTCGCTCTTATTGCGCTCGTTCTATGTGCGGGCGCCCTTGCGCAAGCTCCAGTGCAGTACCCCTGCGTTCCCGGCGAGCTCATCGTGGGATACACCGACCAGGCCGATCGGATCGGAAGCCTTCGCCAGGCCGCCACGCTCGTGGGAGATATCGTCGAGACTCATCGGGGTCTCGGTGTCCATCGCATCAAGGTCCGCGGCAACATGAGCCTCGAACAGGCCGCAGCGCGACTGGCTCATATGCCCGGCGTTCGGTTCGTCGAGCCGAACTACATCCTGACCATCTGCGCGACGCCCAATGACCCGTATTTTGCGGGCAGCCAATACGGCCCCAAGAAGATTCAGGCCGACCTGGCATGGGGTATCTGGACCCCGGTCGCGCCGGTGGTGGTTGCCATTGTGGACACGGGCATTGACAACACACACCCTGATTTGACCAACAAGATACTGCGCAACGGCTCAACCATCGTCGGCTTCAATGCCCTGCTTGACGCACCCGCAGATGCACTCGACGATCACGGCCACGGCACACACTGCGCCGGCATCGCCGCAGCCCAGATCAACAACGGGGTGGGTATCGCGGGCATCGCCGGATGGGACGGCAGCGCAGGCAGCGATACGTCGTTCGTGAAGCTCATGCCGGTCAAGGTCCTGAGCCAGTGGGGCAGCGGCAACACCACCGACGTGGCGCAGGGCATCACGTGGGCAGCCGACAACGGTGCCGACGTGATCAGTCTGAGCCTCGGCGGCGGCGGCTCGACGACCCTGGCGAGCGCAGTCTCCTACGCCTGGTCCAAGGGATGCATCGTGGTGGTCGCAGCCGGCAACAGCGGATCCTCGACCCCGAGCTACCCGGCGGCCTATCCCGAGAGCCTGGCCGTAGCCGCAACCGATTCCACCGACACCCTGTGCAGCTTCTCCAACTACGGAAGCTGGGTGCAGGTTGCGGCGCCAGGCGGCGCGATCTTCTCCACGACGCCCACCTACTCGGCCACGGCGGGCTACAGCCTGAACTATGCGACGCTCTCCGGCACCTCCATGGCATGCCCCCACGTCGCGGGTGAGGCTGCCCTGATCTGGTCCAAGTCACCGTTCCTGACCAATGCGGACGTCAAGGCGCTGATCATAGACAACACAGACCCGTACACCCCCTACTCGGGACGGACCATTGCCGGCGGTCGCGTGAACGTGTACAAGGCCATGGGCGGCACCGTCGAACCCCCGCCGCCGCCTGCGCCGGAGCCGCCCGCGGCGCCGACGACCCTCAAGGTCGCCCGCACCGGTACCAACTATATCAAGCTGACCTGGAAGCAGTCTACGAGTCCCAACGTCGTGCAGAACAAGGTGTACCGCTCCACCAGCTCCTCAGGCACCTTCACCTGCATCGCAACGATCAACGCCACCACCAGCTACACCAACAGCGGCCTGCCCCGCCGAACCCGGTACTACTACAAGGTCACCGCGGTGAACAGCGACGGACTGGAGAGCGGCTTCTCGAACACGGTGAGCGGTCGCACCAAGTAGGCCCTGCGCACCAACCGAGCCCCGAGCCTTATGCGACGGGAGCGACACAAGACCCCGCCATCCGACCGGACGGCGGGGTTTTCGCATGGCGCACCGACTTGCGTGGGCGCACAGGGCGTACCTCTACGCTGACGAACGTGTTGTGACCCCTGACGTTGGCCTTCTCGCCTGCCCGCCGGCGGTTGAGCAGCCGCTTGCGCCCGCGGGAGAGCAGACCAAGGCCAACGCCCGCGCGCGACATCTCCTCTCCCGCGCATTCCAGACCCCGGTCGTGCAGTCGTGCAGAAGCGTCGGCGCGCGGCGGGGTTG
>DYKI01000237.1 GCA_020722705.1 Chthonomonas calidirosea
TGTGCCTGTGGCACAGCCGATAGATGGGGGGGGAAGTCGCGGCCCCAGGGTGGTGCAATGAAGCGAAGCAAATTTCATGTTGATTCGAAGAATTGCGGAAATTGATGGCGGATTTGGGGAATTCAGTCGCGTCCCTGGCCCCGGCTGCCGCCGGCCCGCCTTCTCACTTCGAGCCCGCTTCGATCCGCATCTTGTAGAAGCTGCGGTACACGAAAAGCATGGCCACCGCCAAGAACGCGATGGCCAGGCCGATGCGGACGTCCCTGGGCAGCTCGATCGCGAGCTCCACGGCCAGCAGGCCGAACAGGGTGGTGAACTTGATGACCGGGTTCATGGACACCGACGACGTGTCCTTGAAGGGGTCGCCCACGGTATCGCCGACCACGCACGCCGCGTGAAGATCGGTGCCCTTGGCCTTGAGCTCGGTCTCGACGACCTTCTTCGCGTTATCCCACGCGGCGCCGGCGTTGGCCATGAAGATGGCCTGGAACAGGCCGAACATCGCGATGGACATCAGGTAGCCGATGAAGAAGTACTCGTCGACGAACGAGAACGCGAGCGCCGAACAGAACACCACGATGAAGATATTGAACATGCCGCGCTGCGCGTACTGGGTGCAGATCTCGACGACGCGCTGGCTGTCCTTGGTGCTGGCCTTGCCGCTCTCGGTGTCGAGCTTGATGTTCGCCTGGATGAACTCGACGGCTCGGTGCGCGCCCGTCGAGACGGCCTGCGTGGCCGCCCCGGTGAACCAGTAGATGACCGCGCCGCCGGTGATGAGCCCGAGCAGGAAGGTGGCGTTCAGGATCGAGAAGTGCTCGGCCACCTGGTGCAGCGCGTTGGAGAGCTCGGAAACGGCCAGGAGCGCCGGGGCACCCTCCGGCCAGGTCACCCCCTTCGCGAGCAGCAGCATGGTCGAGAAGATGAGGGTCGTGGCGCCGACGACGGCCGTTCCGATGAGCACCGGCTTGGCCGTCGCCTTGAAGGTGTTGCCCGCGCCGTCCGCCTCCTCGAGGTGGTCCTTCGCGTGGTCGAAGTCCGGCTCGAAGCCGAAGTCCTTCTTGATGTCGGCCTTGATGTCCGGGATCTGCTCGATGAGCGATAGTTCGTACACAGACTGAGCGTTGTCCGTCACCGGGCCGTAGCAGTCCACCGCGATCGTCACCGGCCCCATCCCCAGGAAGCCGAACGCGACCAGGCCGAACGCAAAGACCGCCGGGGCCGCCATGACGGCCGCATCGCCGGCGGGGAACGTCGTGCTGACAGCGTATGCCAGCGCCATCAGGGCCACGATGGCGATGCCCATCCAGTAGGCGCTGAAGTTGCCGGCGACGAACCCCGACAGGATGTTCAGAGACGCGCCGCCGGCCTTGGAGGCGTTCAGGACCTCGCGCACGTGCCCGGAGTTGACCGACGTGAACACGCGCACGAGCTCTGGGATGATGGCGCCGGCGAGGGTGCCACAGGTGATGATCGTGGACAGCTTCCACCACAGGCTGCCGCCGCCCAACTCGGGGATGAGCAGGTAGGACGAAAGGTAGGTCACGCCGATCGAGATGAAGGAGGTGAGCCACACGAGCGTCGTGAGCGGGAGCTCGAAGTTGATCTTGTCGGCGTTGCCGTACTTCGCCTTCGCCCAGATCCCGTTGAGCCAGTAGGACACGGCGGAGGTAACGATCATCAGGATGCGCATCGCGAAAATCCAGACCAGGAGCTGAACCTTCACGGCGTCGGCGGGCACCGCCAGCATGATGAAGGTGATGAGCGCGACGCCGGTCACACCGTAGGTCTCGAAGCCGTCGGCGGTCGGGCCGACCGAGTCGCCGGCGTTGTCGCCGGTGCAGTCCGCGATGACGCCCGGATTGCGCGCGTCGTCCTCCTTGATCTTGAAGACGATCTTCATCAGGTCGGACCCAATGTCCGCGATCTTGGTGAAGACGCCGCCGGCGATTCGCAGGGCCGCGGCGCCGAGCGACTCGCCGATCGCGAACCCGATGAAGCAGGGGCCGGCCCAGTCACCGGGGACGAAGAGGAGGATGAACAGCATGATCACGAGCTCGACGCTGATGAGCAAAAGCCCGATGGACATGCCGGACTGGAGCGGGATCTGGACCGCCGGGAAGGGCTTGCCCTTGAGCACGGCGAAGGCGGTGCGCGAGTTCGCGAAGGTGTTGATGCGCATCCCGAACCAGGCCACGCTGTAGCTGCCGAGGATGCCGACGACGCTGAACAGCACGATGACCAACACCTGGGCGGCGGTCATGTGCTGGAGGAAGGCGAAGTAAACCACGATGATCGCCGCGACCAGGGCCCACAGGATCGCGAGGAACCGGCCCTGGGTGATCAGGTAGGCTTTGCAGGTCGCCCAGATGAGCTCCGAGATGTCCCGCATGGCCCTGTGGACGGGGTACTTCCGGATGCGCGAGTACATCACGAGCCCGAACACGCCGCCGAGGACGCACACGAGGAGTCCCCAGACCAGCAGGCTGAAGCCGGACATCCCACCCAGGAACCGGGGACCCTGGCTCAGGTCGGGCAGCCTCAGTTCCGCCTCGCTGGCCAGGGCCGGCGACACCCACGCCAGGATGGACAGGGCCGCCACCGCCGGCGCGAGGGCGAACCTCTTCCCGAGACTCAAGACCGTTTCGACGAGCCTGTTCATGCCTCCTCCTTCCACGGAACTGCCGTGCCCGCGCCCGGGTCTCTTGCCGTCGGTCGCTGCCACGACCTCGAAAGCGACCTGCCCACCCGTCCCGGATGGGCCGGGGTCGAGCCGCGCGCCGAATAGCAAGGTCGCGGGGGAGTGTCAAGAAAAACGGGGGCGGGAGATGTCAAGTGTCAAGTCGAAATCCGATTCCAGGACCCCGGCCCCCGTGGAGGCCGCTGAAACACGAAGACACGCAGGCGCCGCTTGGCCCGTCGCGGCGCCCCGCGCCCCGCGTCCACCGTGGACCTGTCACTGTCACTGTCCCCTGTCACTGCCCTCTGTCACTGAACCTGTCCACTGACGCTGCCTCGCCGGGTAGTCCGAGGTGCACTTGGCGATTGGTCGCGGGCTGGCGCGAGCTGTGCTCGCGCGTCCAGACGCGAGCGGGG
>DYKI01000059.1:0-10863 GCA_020722705.1 Chthonomonas calidirosea
CCAGGCGCGCGGTGGATGTTGACGGCCGAGATAGTCATCTGCCAACTCACCTCGGTCTCGGCCTCCACCGGCGCGGTCAACAGGGTTGAGGTCGGCGTCGCTCTGGTCGTGGCGCGGCCGGCCGGCGCGGCTTCACGTCGAACGTCCGCCGCTCCAACTCCGATCGGATCAACGATCGGGTATCCGATGACAGACGATCTCCCAGCATCCGATACGCAGCAGCCAGGTTCCACGAAAGGAGCGAGGAAACCAGGTCTATCGTGATGAGCTCGTTTCGGAACGTTTGCAAGTTGCCGTCGTGAGCGGGAAGCACCCATGACTTCTCCGCACACAGGGACCTGATGAGTTCTTCGATCTTCGGCAGGAAGCGGCCCTTCCGCTCGACACACTCCGCAATGGTGAACACCTGCAGGCGGCCCCGACGCTCGAAGAGCACCGCTTCACAGCGGCGTCGGTTGCCGGTCTTCGAGTAGTCGAGATACAGGTCATCGGTCATCTCCGGCAGGGGGACGTCGAGCAGGGCCTCGGCACGAGAGACTGCATCCCGCATCACGCTGCGTGAGGCCATACGCCGCCAGGCCGACTCGCTCGGAACGAGATCAGCCGCCAGCGTCCGGGCCACTCGATCCACATCATGGGGCGGCGGGGCGAAAACGTCGGCAGCCTCCGTCGGCGCAACGGCAAGGCAGACGGCTGCGGTACCAAGAAACACAGTGAGGACACCGAAAGCGCACAAGCTCATTGCCTGTTACCTCCTCTATCTAGTTGGGTGTCCGCCGCTATGTGTCCTGCACGGCGGTGTTGTATTCCTGTGTCAAGCGGAATGAGCGCCAAGCCTTCGGAGTTCGCCCGCCGAGGCGCGAGCTTCATTGCCCTGTTATGCGATAGACTGTCACCAAAGGAGCTTGAGCCAATGGAAACCGAACGAAAACCGGCCGGCATCGCCATATTTCTCGACGTTGAGAATCTTGCCATCCATGCGCAGCAGCAGGGCGTTGACTTCAAAGTGGGCCCCATCGTCGAGCGCGCCCGGCGAGAGGGAAGGATCGTTTTCGCGCGCGCGTACGGCGACTTCAGCAAGCCGTACATGAGTGCCGTCAAGGCTGACCTCCAGAGCAGCGTTTTCGAGTTGAGTCTTTTGCCGACCAATGCCAAGGGAAAGAACACTGCCGATGTTCAGCTTGCCCTCGACGCCCTTGAGATGTGCCTGCAGCCTGCGGCGCCGGCTACAGTCGTTATCGGATCGGGCGACCGCGATTTCGTACCCCTCGTCCAGAAGATCAAGCGTTACGGAACATTCATCACCGGGGTCGGCCTGAAGGGGAGCATCAGCGCGACGTTAGAGCGCATATGCGATACCTACTGGTACTACGAGGAACTTCAGTGCGGCGCCGAGCAGGTCGCCGAAGTCATTGTTGAGCCTGCGGCCGCTCAGGGATCCGTCGAGCATGCCATCAGCGTGCTGATGCGGGCGCTCCGCACTGTGGAATGTGAAGGGCTCCAGACGACGGGCGGAAACGTCAAGCAAGCCATGCAGCAGCTCGATCCGGCTTTCAAGGTCAGGGAGCTGGGCTTCTCCAAGTTCACCGCATTTGTCGAGGAAGCCGCACGCAGGGGCTTCGTAGCCGTCACTCCGCAAGGGATGGAAGTCCTGATCGAGCCCGCGGGCAGCGCTCGCGGCGAGCAGGAGGAGGAACCTCCCGAGGCACGCCTGGCAGCCGAGACCGAGCAGCTCCGCAACTCGTACCGTTCTGTGCTTGAGGGCAAGCGGGTCCCGCTTCTTCCGTGGAACGACCGGAAGCGACTGGTTGAAGGGCTGTGGCAGGAGCTTCAGGGCCAGCCGGACGGGCTCACCATAGCGGAGATGTCGGATCGTATGGCCGATATCGCCGCCCGCCTTGGCCTGTACGTGGCAAAGCAGGCGATTTACAAGATCACCTACACCCTCAACCTCAGCAGGTGCTTCCTCCGGGACGGGGTGGCGACGTTCATTGAGGACATCTGGGAGACCAAGGTGACCGCCTCATGCGATGCCGAGGAGGCACTTGACCGCATGAACGTGACTTACCTTCGGGGCATCCGCATTGACGCACCCGGACTGCCGTTGAGAGCCGACGCGGTCGCGCGCTTCCTGTTCGACGATCCTACCGACACGCAGCTTCAGTTGGCGCGGCAGTACATACGCTCCGCAGAGTCCTGGCGGGACTTCTAGCGGCGTCCGCTGAGGCTCCGCAGGAAACGGGACGGGGATTGGCGAAACCTGACGAAACAGCGTTGCGCGATCTTCGACGGCCCCGTCCTCAGGTCAGCGCATGCAGGGGAGTCAGGATGCGCACGTTCGTATGTTTCGCGGCAGCCGCCGCCCTTCTCGTTCCCGTATCGGCGCAGGCCGGATCGGGCCTCACCGCTGCGCGCCTGCGGTGTGAGTATCTCGTTTCGCCTCTTGCCGTTGACGCCAGGCGCCCGCGCCTATCATGGATCGTCACATCGTCGGAGCGAGGAGCGCGTCAGACCGCTTATCGCATCCTGGTGGCAGGCTCGAAGGAGCTCCTGGCCAGACATCGCGGCGACCTATGGGACACCGGCAAGGTGGCCTCGGGTGAAACCCTGAACATCGCCTATGCGGGGAAGCCGCTCCGCTCGCGCATGCAGTGCTGGTGGAAGGTGCGGGTTTGGGACGGACAGGGCCGCGCCTCGGCTTGGAGCGCGCCGGCGTTCTGGGGCGTCGGGCTCCTGAGCAAGTCGGACTGGAAGGCGCGCTGGATCGGCTGCGCCGTAGACCGTGACGCGGCCGACGATCCCGCCTATCTGCCCGGCCCCATGCTGCGACGCAGCTTCGGCGTCTCCTCGCCAGTCAAGCGCGCGACAGTCTATGTCACTGCCGCCGGCCTCTATGAGCTCTACATCAATGGCAAGCGCGTGGGACGGGACTACTTCACGCCCGGCTGGACCGAGTACGAGAAGCGATTGTACTATCAGGCCTACGACGTCACGTCCATGGTGCGTTCGGGCAAGGAGAACGTTATCGGCGCGATGCTCGGCGACGGCTGGTACGGTCTTCATCATCGGGGCAGGGGACGCCTCGCCTTGAGGGCGCAGCTCTACATCGAGTATGGCTCGGGTCGCACGGACCTGATCGTCACCGACGGCCGATGGAAGGTCACCGATCGAAGCCCGCTGCGCATGTCGGACATCTACAACGGCGAGACTTACGACGCAACGAAGGCTGTCGCAGGATGGGCGAATCCTGGCTTTGACGATCGGTCATGGAAATCGCCGGTGCTGGATTTCGCAGGGCAGATGGGCTCGGCATGGAAGGACGTCACCGATACCGTGCGAGCACTCGTGCACGAAAACAAGGTCTCGGTGCCGGTGACCAACGAGCGTTTCGGCGACCCAATCTATGGTGTCGTCAAGACGCTTCGGGTGTCTTTCCGCACAGGCGCACGCGTTCAGGAGCGGCGAGTGATGGAGGGCCAGACCCTGACGCTGGATGGCGGGCTTCGGCCCCTGACCATCGTGAAAGCCGAATACGGCGCCGATTCGAACTCGGCCGACGTGAGGAAGGCGATCATCGAAGCCCATCCCGGGTCGCCGGTGCGCGTGACCGGTGTGCTGAAGCCCGTGTCGGTAACAGAGCCGAAGCCGGGCGTCTACGTGTTCAACCTCGGCCAGAACTTCTCCGGATGGGCAAGGCTGAAGGTCAAGGGGCCGCGAGGAACCACGGTGACCCTGCGATTCGCCGAGATGCTCAATCCCGACGGCACGATATACACGACTAACCTCCGCGGTGCCAAATGCACCGACCGCTATACCCTGAGCGGCAACGGCACGGAGGTCTGGGAACCCAGGTTCACCTTCCGCGGCTTCCAGTACGTCGAGGTCACCGGCTATCCCGGCAGACCGGGTCGCGATGCGATCACGGGCATAGTGCTGCACTCGGATTGCGGCATCACCGGGGAATGGGCCGGCTCCCACGCCCTCCTGAACCGCCTGTACAAGAACATCGTCTGGGGACAGCGTTCCAACTACCTCGAAGTGCCGACGGATTGCCCGCAGCGGGATGAGCGGCTTGGATGGAGCGGCGATGCGCAGGTCTTCATCGGCACCGGAGCCTACTGCATGGATATCGCACCCTTCTTCACGGCGTGGATGCGAACCTACAACGACGCGCAGTACCCCGATGGCGGCTATCCCAACGTCGCGCCTACGGGCCACGGCGTATCGCCTGCATGGGGCGATGCCGGTGTGATCTGCCCATGGACCCAGTACACCATGTACGGCGACCGGAAGACACTCAGCGACCACTACGCCGGTATGAAGCGGTGGGTCGAATACCTCCGCGAGCGGAGCACGGGCCTGCTGCGTCCGGCCGAGGGCTATGGCGACTGGCTGAACGTTCAGGACGATACACCCAGGGACGTCATCGCCACGGCGTTTTTCGGCCACGCAGCCGATCTGCTCAGCCGCGTCGCAGGAGTGCTCGGCAAGAAGGACGACCAGGCACGATACCGCAAGCTGTTTCAGGACATTGGGGCAGCATTCACGCGGGCGTATGTAACCGATTCGTCGGACCCGAAAGAGGACGGAAAGATCAAGGGAGGTTCGCAGACGGCCTACCTCTTGGCTCTTCAGTTCGACCTCCTGCCGGAGCGCGTTCGACCTCGAGCGTTCGAACGCCTTGTGGAGCATATCGAGGCGCACGGTCATCTGACCGTCGGCTTCGTGGGCGTTGACCACCTCCTGCCCGTGCTCAGCCGGTTCGGGCGCGCCGATCTGGCGTGGCGTCTGCTGACGACCACCACCTATCCGTCGTGGCTCTACTCGGTGACGCAGGGCGCGACCACGATCTGGGAGCGCTGGGACGGATGGCGGCACGACAAGGGCTTCCAGAACCCCGGCATGAACTCGTTCAACCACTATGCCTTTGGCGCATGCGGCAAATGGATGTTCTCCGATGCGGCGGGCATTGCCGCCGACGGCCCGGCCTTCAAGCGGATCGTCATCAGGCCCGCCGTAGGAGGCGGCCTGTCGTGGGTCCGGGCAAAGTATCGGTCTGTCCGCGGAGACATTGCCACTGAATGGCATATGGCCGACGGTGGCCTGCGCCTTCGCGTCACGGTGCCGGCCAACGCCACGGCCATGGTCCACGTTCCCGCCAGGTCGGCTGCGAGCGTATCCGAAGGCGGCAAGCCGGCCTCTCGGGCTCCGGGGCTTCGTTTCGTGGGCATGTCGGGCGGCTTCGCCGTATACGAGGCCGCCGCTGGTTCGTACGATTTTCGCGTGCGCGGCGGCACGACCATACCGTCCGTCTCGCCATTCCCGTCCAGACAAGGAAACAGACCATGATCGCCGTTCCGGCCAACAATGTTGTCGAGATCCCCTTCCATGCGGCTGCCGATCATACGGATCCGTTCCATAGGGTGCGCCTTGACGTGCTGTTCGAGACGCCCTCCGGCCGCACGCACCGGGTGCCTGCCTTCTGGGCCGGCGGCGACCTGTGGAAGGTCCGGTATGCCTCAGACGAGCCGGGCCGGCATAGCTTTGTGACCGTATGCTCGATCAAGAACGACTCGGGTCTCCATGGAATATCGGGGGAGCTTGAAGTCCGTCCCTACGAGGGTTCGAATCCGCTCTATGCCAGAGGGCCCCTGGTGGTTTCGGACACCCGGCGCTGCCTTCAGCATGCCGACGGCACGCCGTTCCTATGGCTCGGGGACACATGGTGGATGGGGCTGTGCAGACGCATCTCCTTCCCCGACGAGTTCGCGGCGCTCACGGCGGATCGGGTCCGCAAGGGCTTCAATGTTGTGCAGATCGTGGCCGGTCTGTACCCCGACATGGGTGCCTTCGATGAACGAGGCGCCAACGAGGCCGGTTTTCCGTGGGAGCCGGAATGGGGTTCCATTCGACCGGAGTATTTCGACCTTGCCGATGCGCGCATCGTCCACCTTGTCGAAAACGGGATCGTTCCGTGTGTGGTCGGAGCCTGGGGCTACTACCTGCCGTGGCTCGGACCCGATCTCATGAAGCGGCATTGGCGCTATCTGGTCGCGCGCTGGGGGGCATACCCGGTCGTCTGGTGCATAGCGGGCGAGGCCAATCTGCCCTGGTACCTTGTGCCCAACTTCCCGTATGACGATCGCGAAGCGGTGACCGGATGGACCGAGATTGCCGCCTATGTCCGAGCTTTGGACCCGTATCGGCGGCCCATCTCCATTCATCCCACCGGTCTGGGACGACTGAGCGCACGGGGCTCGATTGACGATCAGGGACTGCTGGACTTCGACATGCTGCAGACAGGGCACGGCGACCGCGACAGCCTCGGCGCGACGGTTGATACCGTCCGCTGGTCCTACGGAGCCGAGCCGCGCATGCCGGTGCTCAACTCCGAAGTGAACTACGAGGGCATTCTCGGCAGGTGTCACGACGACGTTCAGCGGCTGTTCTTCTGGTCATGCATCCTCAATGGGGCGTGCGGCCACACCTACGGTGCGAACGGCATCTGGCAGATGAATGAGCGCGACACCCCCTACGGCAACTCGCCGCATGGCGGCACCTACGGGCCGACTCCCTGGCAGGAAGCGATGGAGCTGCCCGGATCACGCCAACTGGGTGAGGCCAAGCGTATGCTGGAGCGGTATGAATGGCACCGCTTCGAGCCGCACCCTGAATGGGCCCATTACGCCGACGGAACCGTGGCGCGAGACGTCTGGCATCATCCGCATGCAGCAGGCATCGGCGAGAAGGTGCGCTTCATCTACGCGCCGCAGGGGTTCGACCTCGTGCTGTGCGAGCTTGGCGCTGAGCCGTGGATCGCTACGGCTTACGATCAGGCCAGCGGCGCGGTCGCGGACCTTGGTCGGATTGCGGTTGCCCCTGCGGGCACGAGCACCGTTGCACGACCGTTCCCGGCGGACGCCGCCCGACCCGAGCAGGACTGGCTCATCATCCTGGATCGCCCATAGCCGCCGCGGTCGGCGCATTGCCGGCCGTCACGGGGCAGGGCGACGAAATCGTTATGCCTCCTGATTGAGTGCGTCACCATTTCCCCCGGGGCGGGCGGGGGCAACGCGGAAGGCGCGGAACGAGAAGGGCGGAGGGGGACATCGCGCCTCCTCCTGGGGCTCACGCCCAAGGCTATTATCCGTCGCCGCTTCGCGGCTCGCGTCACCATTTCCGCCCCGGGACGGGCGGGGGCAAGCAGGAGGGGGGCGGAACGAGAATGGCGGAGGAGGACATCGCGCCTCCACCTGGGGCTCACGCCCCAGGCTATTATCCGTCGCCGCTTCGCGGCTCGCGTCACCATCACCTGGGGCTTACGCCCCAGGCTATTATCCGTCGCCGCTTCGCGGCTCGCGTTACCATTTCCCCCGGGGCGGGCGGGAGCAGGGGGGAGGGGGCCGGTCGTGGCCGAATGAGGTAACGTCAGACCAGCCAGGTCCTGCGATGCCGCGTGCGGATGAATCTGGCTGCTTCCGGGGCGTTCCTGGCGACCATCCGCTCGCCGTCCCAGTCGAGGCTCTTGCCCGTTCGCAGCGCAAGCACACCCGCCAACCCAATCTCGGTAAGCTTGCCGCCGGTCTCGAAATCGGAGTAGGTTTTGCCCTCCCCACGGCAGGCGGCGATCCACTCCTGAACGTGGCCTTGCGTGCGTGGCAGCGTGCGCGGTATCTCGCGGACGGCCTCATGGTCGCCGAAGCGCTTCGGAGCAGGGTCGCCCTTAAGGTGGATGAGGGCATCCGTGTTCCAGTGGCTGGTGTGGATGATGCCCTTCTCGCCGACGATCAGGACGCCATCGGGCGCCTTGCCGCCGAAAAGCTCCGCGATGGGGCGAACCTCATCGGCCGGCGGCGCCTGGCCTGCGAGCCAGTGGAAGACCGTCGGCGGCTGCTTGCCCCGAGCGGCGAAATGGAACTCAACGACGGCTTTGCCCGGGATCTGTGTGCCGCCCTGCATGTTCAGGACGAGGCGTTCCGGATAGCTCAGGTCGAGTGCGCGCATGGGCAGGTTCATCGCGTGGCAGCAGAAGTCGGCCATGCCGCCATTCCCGAAGTCGAACCATTCGCGCCACCTTGCCGGGTGATAGACCCCGGCCTTGAAGGGACGCATCGGAGACGGACCGACCCACAGGTCCCAGTTGAAGCCATTGGGGACAGGGTCTTCGCCCTCGGGGCGGCCCTCGTGGGCGTTGACGCCGATGCCCCAGTAGTACATGTCGCGGATCGGCCCCAGGACACCGGCCTTGATGATCTCGACGCACCGGCGCAGGGATTCGCTCGCGCTGCCCTGGTTGCCCATCTGCGTGACGACCTTGCTGCGGCGAGCCAGCAACCGCAGCTCACGCGCCTCAGCGATGCTGTGGGCCAGCGGCTTCTCGCAGTAGACATGCTTGCCTGCACGCATGAAGGCCATGCACAGAGGCACATGCCAGTGGTCGGGCGTGCCGATCAGGACAGCATCATACGTTCGCGCATCGTCGAGGAGACGGCGGTAGTCCTCGTAAGCCCGGGCAGCCGAACCTGCACTGCCCGCCCCCGATCGCGCCCTGGCAATCTGCGCCGCATCCGGATCGCAGAGGGCGACGAGGTTGACCTTGCCCGTGCCGAGCATCCAGCCCATGACGCCCCGCCCTTGCCCGCCGCATCCGACCAGCGCGAGGTTGAGCCTGTCGTTTGCCTGGCAGGACGCTGCACTCCCACGCAGGAGCAACGGGCCTCCCGCAACCGCGACGCCGATCGTTCGAGCCGCCTGTCCTATGAGTGCGCGCCGTGAAGTGCGCATGTCATTGTCTTCCATGTGGGTGCGTCTCCCTGTATCGCTCACCGAAATGGATATTCCCCGGGTGTCCTTGCGGTCCCTGCGTGCCGTGAGGCTTCGTCGTCGATTCAGCCGATGAACACGATTCACCCCTCGATCTGATCGTCCGAGCCGCACAGCGTCAACTCGGCGGCCACGGTGTGTTCTCCCGAAATGGGACCTCCCGTGAAGCCAAGCGCCAGGGCCACTCCGCAGGCAAGACCGCGCGGAAGACCACGGCGTATAGGAGTTCAGTTGCCGCGCAGCCGCGATACAACGGTCCGGTACTTGGGCGTGTCGTCCTTGTAATGCTCGATGAGGCCCCAGGAGCCCCACTTGCTGTAGAGCCCGACGCTGCAAAAGATGCAGCACAGATCGCCGCCGCCCACGGTCCGCCATGCGTCGAGATAGCGCTCGTACAGCTTGCCCATGCGCTCCGAGCGGTTCGCCGCAGTCAGCAGTTTGGTCAGGGCGTCGTTATTCTCGCCGCCGCCGACGCCCACGGCGTGTTGGCCGGCCTCATAGCAGATGAGCCGAACCTTGAACCGGTCGGCGATCTCCTTGTGACGACGCATCCACTCGGTGCACTCGGGCAGGGACTTGCTCTCGAGGTGATCCATGACCTGGTCCACGGTCCAACGGCTGACCGTATCCACGTTCGGGGCGCTATCGGGACCGACGTTGAAGCTGCAATACGGGGCGATGGCCAGCGCATCGCAGTGCTTGAACGTGTCCTCGAAGGCGAGGTCCTGCTCGGCCCACCACGGATTGGCTGCCTGGGCGCCCAGGACACGAACGAGGCGCGATCTGCCTCCGAAGACCTCCTCCCAGATGCGCCACACCTGCTGCGACCGCCGCGCGAAGTAGCGGTGAGCGGCTTCCCAGGGCTTCGACGCGTCAGCCAATCCGAGCCGGACGCCCTCTTTCGCATAGTCGTGGTGCTGGCTGAAGCCGCTGTTCCATACCTCGTTGGAGAGCTCAACGTATACCTTGAGCTTCGGATCGAGCGTACGCTTCACCAACTCGGCAAAGCGACGAACGTAGTCGTCGGTCGCGAGGTGCGGCATACAGAACCACGGATTCGTCTGTGTGCGGTTGCTGAAGTCCACCATCGTCTCGACGGGCACACCCTTCTCGGTGGCATTGCAGTCCGCCGGCGTGGGCCGCTCGGACCATTCGCGAATCCTGGACCCGTTCGTTTTCATCCAGTCCATGAAGCGGAACGTCGAGCATCCCTTCCATCGGTCGAGCATCCAGGTCGTGAACGGCTCCTGTTTGTAGCGTGTCTCATAGCCGGGCATCAGCACGCGGATGTTGCGAATCGGGTCTTGTGGGTCGGTCTCCATGATTCGAAGGAAGATGGCGCCCTTTGGCGGATCGGCCTCGAACGCTATGCGTCCCGGGGCTCTCGAGACTTCGCGCTTGATGTTGTTGAACTCCAGGCGCCCCTTGCCTTCGTAAAGGCAGACATACTCGCCGGACGGGTAGTGGCCGTCACTCGTGCACATGAGCGTCTCGGCATAGCAATCAGGCTCAAGGCGCTTGATCCAGCCGTTGGCATCGCGCTCCAGCCGCGGTCCCTGACCCCAGCCCGCTCCCTTGCGCTGGCTGATCCATTCGCGCGAGAGCCGGAAGACATCGGTGAAGGGCAGTTCGGTGTTCCAGTCGGCGGGACCGGCAAGGTTCATTCCCAGGTCGAAGCCTGCGGATGGCTGCCGGACAGCGCACCCCGCCAGCGTGGCGGCCATCCCAGCAAGCGCCATTGCGATCAGGTACATACGGCATGTCTCCGTTCGATCATTCACTTCTCGTGCGACCATTCAGCAGAGACCGTTCGATCTCCTGCGGCCGATCGTCGGCGAGTATGTAATCGGCCCCGGCACGAAGAAAGGGGACCGTCCGAAAACGGTCCCCTGAATGCTCGGCAATGAGGGTGGCGAAGCTCTATCGCACACCGGTACCGGGCTGGATGGCAGGGCCGCCGGGCGCCATTCCGGGCGGAGATGGAGGCATCCCGCCGGGAGTTGGGGCCATCCCGCCGGGAGTTGGGGCCATCCCGCCGGG
>DYKI01000059.1:10963-20086 GCA_020722705.1 Chthonomonas calidirosea
CATCCCGCCGGGAGTTGGGGCCATCCCGCCGGGAGTTGGGGCCATCCCGCCGGGGGCCGATCCCATACCGCTGCTCTGGATCGCCGGACCGCTGCTGCCGAGTCCGGGAGGCGCCAGACTGTGCCCCTGTATTGGTTGATTGGCGGCACCGGCGGTCGGCGGTACCGGGTCCTTGGTGCTCATACTGCTGAACTGCGGCGGGAGCATGCTGGGCGGCTTGAGCGCCGAAGCGTCCTGCCGCTGCTGGTCGCGCCAATAGTAGACCACGCCGACGAGGGCGACGATAGCGACGATTACGATTGCCGCGACCACCGGATTGACGTTTTGCTTCACGTCAGGACCTTTCCGTGGCTAGTCCACGTCCCGCGCGTTCTGGTCGCGCCCATCCCACGTCCAGGCTCCGTCGTCGCGCACGAGCCAGTTCAGGTCAAGGTTCTGCGGCGGGTTGCCGTATGGGTGCCCCGATGCCGGGAGCCGAGCCTGCCGAAACTGGCCGCCCGGAACGTATTTGGCGTGGCCGTCCATGAAGCAGACGTTCAGGTTCAGCCCCTGCACGAGCTGCGGGTCAATCATGGTCATCACGGCCTGCTGGTTGTTGTGGTACGACGCATATTCGTGGATGAGCACGATGGACGACGGGACGTTGTAGTCCGAGAGCTTCATGGCTCGTCCGAGGAAGTCACCCGATGCGGCAATGGCATGCTTGAACAGGAAGTGGTTGCCTTCCGGAAAGTCCGTCGCCATTCCATCGGCAACGCCCGTTCCGCCCAACATGAAGTTGCTCGGTCCGCTGGGGCAGAGGCAGAGTTGTTTGTTCTTGACGTAGGGCTGGATGATGCGTACCCAGCTCCGGAAACCCACCCAGGTGCCGCAGTATGGGTCCCACCCGGGGTAGTCACCGCCGAGGCCGTTCTGCGTCGTCATGAAGGTCTCGTCGTAGTCCTGGACATACATGAGGATGCCCAGGCCCAGTTGCTTGATGTTGCTGAGGCAGCTCGTCCTTCGAGCCTGGTCTCTTGCCTTGGCGAAGACCGGGAAGAGAATCGCTGCCAGGATTGCGATAATCGCGATCACAACCAGCAGTTCGATCAGCGTGAAACCCGTGCGGTTGCGCTTCATGGACTTTCCTCCGTATTTTGTTGGTCTCGCAGGCGGAAATCCGCCCAACGAAAGAGATGGGCCTCGGCGCGGTGCACATGCGGCCCGACCGGGCCGATCCCCGGCCGGTGCGCTACCTTCGGTACTCGGCCTGTCCTGATCCCGGCGGCGCCGGCAGGGTCGGCTGACCGGTGCCAGTTTGTATCTGGGGGCCGGTCCCTGCCGATCCGGCAGGAGCCGCTCCAGGCGATATTGCCGTGCCGGTCGTGATGGGCGGCGGCGGCTTGAAGCGGTTCGAACCCGTGCCACGCCAGAGCAGGAAGCCGGCAACCAGAACGACCAGAATGATCGCGGCGATGGCCACCGGCGGTTTGATCTCCACGCCTCTCTCCTTACACCATGGGTCTTAGGCCCATGCTCTTACACGTCGAACGGATCGCTCGGGAAGTGCCAATGGTGACCCTGGAAGAACCAGTTGAGGTCGTAGTTTGGGACTCCCAGCGGTGTGACGAACGGAACCGTCATGTACTTCGCGTGGCCATCGTAAAAGGCGGCGTTCGAGCTCTTGCCGCCGGTGTTCGTGCCGTTCCACGCATAGGGATCGTTGCCGCCGAAGTGCCACATCTCCTCAACGAACAGGGCGAGCTGAGCCGGACGCATCACCACGGCCATACGGACCGCGCCGAAGCCGGATGCCACGTACGCATCATGGGCATGACGGAAGTAGTACGATCCGCGCTCGTTGCCGGGAATCCAGCGGTCCACCAGGTTGTCGCTGGGACAGCGGAAGAGCTGGTCGTTCTTGATGTACGGATGCAGACGCAATGGGTAACCGGCAAGCTGCTTGGTGGTCAGTCCGGTGCCGGGGTAGTACAGGCGGATGCCCCAGCAGGTGATGTGCAGGGCGCCCTGGTACGGGGTCGCCGGATGGGTGCACCCCGGTCCGTCCAGCTCGTTGGTGGTGATCTGCGAGTCCGGGTAAGCCTCGTCGTAGTCACCGGCATACATGATGGCCGCAAGCATGATCTGCTTCATGTTGCTGAGGCAGCTCGTCTTGCGGGCTTGCTCGCGTGCTCGCGCGAAGACCGGGAACAGGATCGCTGCCAGAATCGCGATGATGGCGATCACGACGAGCAGCTCGATGAGGGTAAACGCGGTGCGTCGCTTCATTCAAGTACCTCCCTTGTCCTTGAAACGTCTCCGATGCTCGGCTGCAGGCCGCCAACATCGCGGCATGCGCCAATCGGTACTATCTACACTATACGGTAACTCCCAGTATTAGTCAAGCGATCACGCGCTAAGGAAGCGACGCAGGTCGGGCCGCACAATGGCCGAGAGACCTTGCGGCCAATCACGGATTGCGGCCTGACCGCGTGAGGTGCTTGATCAACAGGCCAAGCTCACACTTCCGGGTCTCGCCCGCGAAAGCACCGCACCCATAGCCGCATCAGATCATTCCCGGAGAGGCGCCCATTATCCGGGATACATCCCGATTGTTCGAAAGAGAATAGGGATACTGAGGTCGTATATTGCGTATGGGTAGTTGATGTCCAACATTCCCGACGCTTTGCACAACCAGACAAGGAGTATGAACCGGTGATCCTCATCCGTCCCGACACCACCATCCACGATCTCATCACGGCTTATCCCGATCTCAT
The DNA here is from genome assembly GCA_020722705.1 of Chthonomonas calidirosea. Lineage (GTDB taxonomy): Bacteria > Armatimonadota > Chthonomonadetes > Chthonomonadales > CAJBBX01 > JAAYVH01. The sequence continues at coordinate 13,720 of DYKI01000059.1, forward strand.
TGAGGACCTTCCCGCCGCATATCCGAAGTTCGCCCCGCTTCGCAATCCTGCAGCCCGTGCCGTCATGGCCAGAGTGGCAACCATCGAGAAAGTTGCGGGCATCGCCGGCGTGCCGGTCGAGAAGCTCATGCACGACATCGGCGAGCTCATTGCCCGCCGGGCCGGCGCAGTCGGGGGACAGCTTGCTGCCGGCGGCGATCGGTCTGAGCGAGTGGCCGCGCTGAGGCGGATCATCGAGGGGCTGCATGCGGGCGGATCGCTCGAAGATGCGCGCCGGGAGTTTCAGGCGGTGGCGGGCAATGCGTCGGCAGGCGAAATCGCCGAGATGGAGCAGCAACTGATCCGCGAGGGGATGCCGGTTCAGGAGATTCAGCGCCTTTGCGATGTGCATGTCAATGTGTTTCGCGTCGGTCTCGATGCCAACAAGGTGCCGAGCATGCCGTCCGGCCATCCGGTTCACACATACATGGCAGAGAACCGTGAGATCGAGCGTCGGGCGAATGCCTGGGCCGCGCTCTGCCGGCGCATCCAGAGCGGCGAGATCGTGTGCTCGGATGACCTGCGATCCGCCATCGAGGGGCTGGAAAGCCTGGACATCCACTACACGCGCAAGGAGCATCAGCTCTTCCCGCTGCTCGAATCCAAGGGTTTCACGGGTCCGAGCCGAGTCATGTGGGGCATCCACGATGAGATACGAGCGGGCATCAAGGCCATGCGCCGTGCGTTTGAGCTCAACGACCGCGCCCTGGTGGTCGAGCGGGGGCTGAACCTCGCCCGCCAGATCACCGAGATGATCTACAAAGAGGAGCACATCCTGCTGCCGACGGCCTTGTCGCTGCTGTCGGAAGATGAGTGGGCACAAATGCGGGAGGGAGAGGCCGCCATCGGCTTCATTGTCGAGCCCGGATCGGATTGGCCGCAGCAGGCTGCCGAGCCGGCCGCCGATCGTCCCGCCGATGATCGTGAGACCGGCGCCGGTCCCAACAACGCCATCAGCCTGAGCACAGGCAGCCTGACGCGCGAGCAGCTTGATCGAATCCTGGTGACCTTGCCGGTCGAGATGTCGTTCGTTGACGACCAGGACACCGTCCGATTCTACAGCAACCATCCGGATCGCATTTTCCCGCGAAGCCCCGGCGACATCGGTCGAGCGGTGCAGTTCTGCCATCCCCAGTCAAGCGTGCATATCGTTCAGGCCATCCTCGATGCTTTCCGAAAGGGTGAGCGCGACAGCGCTCAGTTCTGGATCAACTTCAAGGGCCGCCTGGTCATGATCAGCTACCACGCCGTGCGGGCTGAGGACGGACGCTATCTCGGCTGTATGGAAGTCACACAGGATATCACCGACATCAAAGGCATCGAGGGCGAGCGCCGCCTGCTGCAGTGGGAGTGACCGTCAGCCGTGTGTTGCGCCGGGGGCGCATCCGGCACAGGCCGCAGGTTCGGACGAGCGCGTGTCCGGCAGGCTCAGACACCACCTGCTCGAAGCCACGCTGCACACAAGCAGGAACCGCATCGCGCCGCGCCGAACCTGAAGCCGACAACGATTCCATGGGAGGAACCGGCCACATGCGTTGGAGAGCGATTGCCGCTGCGCTGCTGCTGGGGGCAGTCACGACAAATGTCAGGGCAGACTCGTATACGTACAAGGACCTGATTAAGCAACTGACGGATCTGGAGAGCCTCGCACTGGCTCCCAAGCCCGGCATCAAGTGCGCCCAATGGTCCAGCTACGACCGGGCGAGCCGCTACGATGCAGCGACGGGCGAGTACATCGGATGGGATGCCAACGGCGACGGCCACGGCATCATTCGGCGTGAGGGCGACAAGCAGGTCTTCGCGGAGATCGAAGGGCCCGGCGTCATCTGGCGTATCTGGTCGGCGGCTCCCCAGGAAGGGCGCGTGCGCATCTACCTCGACGGCGCAGCCGATGCGCAGGTGGACCTGAAGTTCAACCAGTATTTCGACAACACGCAGTGGCCGTTCGTCCATCAGCCGCTTGTGCACGACGCATCCAGCGGCAAGAACCTCTACGTGCCGATCCCGTTTCGCAAGTCGTGCAAAATCGTGGCCGACGACAAGTGGGGGGCGTATTTCCACTTCACGTATGCGACCTATCCGAAGGACACGGTGCTGCCCGTGTTCACTCGCAATCTGAAGCCCGACGAGCTTGAGGCGCTCGAAGCGGCCAATGCGACGCTCACGCAGGGACTGGGAAGCGATCCTGCAGGGGTGCGGCCTGGGCAAAGGACCGTTCGAGCGTCGGCCAGCCTGCGCCCGGGCAAGACCCTCACCGTTGCACGGCTGAAGGGTGAACGCGCCATCACCTGCCTGCGCGTCAAGGTGAATGGCCTGAATGATCGGGCCGCCGAAACGCTTGCCATGCGGCAGTTGGCCCTTCGTATCACCTTTGACGGCGAAAGCGAACCCTCGGTTTGGGCTCCGCTGGGCGACTTCTTCGGGACGGCACCCGGGATCAACCTCTACAAGTCGCTGCCGTTGGGAATGACTGAGGACGGATGCTACAGCTTCTGGTACATGCCGTTTGCCAGAGAGGCGGTCGTCGAGATCGTCAACGATGGCGATGCGGCCCGGCGTGTCAGGGCCGAGGTCACCCATGCCCCGCTCACGCGTCCTGCCGGCGAGTATGCCCGCTTCCACGCCAAATGGCATCGAGACGCGTTCAACCCGACCGAGAAGGGGCGCGGGATCGAGTGGACCGTGGTGACGACCGAGGGAGCCGGTCGTTTCGTCGGCGTCAACCTCCATGTCTGGAACCCGCGCGGCGGATGGTGGGGCGAAGGCGACGAGATGTTCTACGTGGACGGCGAGAAGTTCCCTTCGACCTTCGGCACAGGCTCTGAAGACTACTTCGGATACGCGTGGTGCAACCCGGCCAGGTTCTACAACGCCTATCACAACCAGCCGTTCAACAGCGGCAACAATCGGGGCCATGCGTCGGTCAACCGATGGCACATCGGCGACAACGTGCCCTTCCTGCGGTCGTTTGTCGGCACCATCGAGAAGTACTTCCCCAACAATCGTCCCACGCTGTATGCCGCCACGGCGTACTGGTACCTGATGCCCGGCGGCAAGGACCCCTACACGCCCTACCCGGTTTCCGAACGTCTCGGCTACTTCGATCCGAACCCGCCCGAGCCCTTCGTCGCCAAAGGGGCCATCGAGGGCGAGGAAATGAAGGTCCTCGCGTGCACCCGCGGAAACGCAGTTCGCCAGGAACTGAACTCATTCGAGGGCGAATGGAGCAGGGGCGCCCAGGTGTGGTGGACGGAGGGCAAGCCGGGCGATAAGCTCACGCTCGCACTTCCTGTGGCGAAGGCCGGACGCTATACGGTCAAGGCCCAGTTCACCAAGGCGATTGACTATGGCATTGTCCAGCTTTGGCTTGACGGCAAGAAACTCGGGGACCCGATAGACCTGTTCAACACAGCCGTGGTCCCGAGCGGCGAGATCACCCTTGGCACGCTCGATCTCGAGGCGGGAGAGCGTCAACTCGTTGCCGAGATCGTCGGGACCAACGAGAAGGCCGTGGTCAAGTACATGTTCGGACTGGACTACATCAAGCTCGTCGCGCCGTAGGTACCGTGATGCATCTGAAGGGCTGGCCGTGTCGGCTGACGCCGATCTGCTTGCTTGCTCTCTTGGCCCTGGGCGCATCGGCCGGCGCCCAGGGCACCATGCGCTATCTCGACAACGGCCAGGTCCGCGTCGGAATAGATCTGGCCATGGGCGGGGCGATCACTTACCTCTCGCTGTCGGGCAGTTCGCGCAACATCGTCAACAGCCACGACCCAGGCCGCGAGATCCAGCAGTCCTACTACTCTGGCCCCAACAACTTCGGCTGGTGGTCCGGTCAGCCGTGGCCGTGGAACCCCATCAGTGTCGGCGATCAGTGGGGCAACTACTCACAGGTGCTGGATTTCCAGACCGACGGAACCACCCTCTACACAAAGATCATCCCCATGCAATGGGGCGGCAGCGACCCGGCAGGCATTCCGGGCGACTGCACTTTCGAGAACTGGGTCACGCTCGACGCCAACGTCGTGCATGTCTGCAACCGCCTGAACAACGCACGTTCGGACCGCAACTGGTACGGCGCTTATCAACAGGAACTGCCCGCTGTGTATACCATCGGACAGTTGTACAGGCTCTGGACGTACGACGGAACGCATCCATTCGAGAGTGAGCCGCCCGTGATGAAGCCGAACGTCTTCATGTGGAGCCAGTGGCGCGCCACAGAGGGCTGGGCCGCACAGCTCGACGATTCGGGATGGGGTCTCGGGGTGTACGCGAGCAGCGCCTGCATCATGAATGGCGGCTTCCATCCTGAAGTGAACGCCAGCACGATCCTCGCCGGTCCCAAGGACGATCCGACGAGCTATATGGCCCCGGTGCATGCCGAAGTGCTCGATTGGAACATCACCTACGAATATGCGTATGACCTCATCCTCGGCACGCTCGACACGATTCGCACCTATGTCTACCAGCATCGCTTCGATCCGCTGCCGCATGCGGTGTTTGCGAAAGATCGCCGACACTGGACCTACCACAACGCTCGCGATGCCGGATGGCCCATAGACGGGCGGCTTGTGGTGGACGTCGGTATGCTGGACCCCATCATCGAGGGGCCGGTCTGCGGGTACCTGGCTTCCGAGTGTCCGAGCATCACCATCCGCATGGCTGCCCATCTGAACAACCCTTTGAACGGATGGCTGACGGGTCAGGTCTTCTGGGAGCGCGACAACGGCGCTCTGCCGTTCAGTGAGACACAGAGCATCAGGTTCCCGATCATCAACGACGGGCAGTTCCACGACTACGTCGTGCCGCTCAGCTCGGTCGCCGCTTACTCAGGGTTCATCAGCCGTCTTCGCTTCGATCCCGTTGCCCAGGGGCGCCCCGGCGACTTCGTTGAGATCGCCTGGATATCATGCCGCCCAACGGCGCTCAGCGTTGCGGATGTGTCGGCCAGGATCGGCGAAACCGTGACGCTCGCGGCGACGCTGTCGCAGGGCGGCGCCCCGGTCCTCGGACGCCAGATCGCCTTTTCGGTGGATGGCACGCCTGCCGGCTCTGCCGCCACGGACGGGTCGGGCGTGGCGGCCCTTGGCTATGTCATCCCGGAGGGGGCTGGAGCAGGTGTGCGCACGATCGTCGCTGCCTTTGCGGGGGACGATCTGTACGCACCGTCGTCGGGATCCGGAACGCTTACCGTGGATCGCGGCTCCACGACCATGTACGTCCCGGATCGAGAGGGGATTATCACGACGCCGACCATACTGCGCGCTTTTCTCTATCGCCAGCCGGGCGATGTGGGCGTTCTCGGACGCAATGTTGCATTCGCCGTCGCCGGAACGGGTGTCGGATCGGCGCTCACGGAGGCATCGGGCCGAGCATCGCTCCAGTGGATTATTGATGCGCCTCCGGGCGACCACGTCATCCGCGCCGAGTTCTCGGGCGACGGGGCGTATGAGCCGGCCGCCGGCGAGGCGACGCTGCACGCTGGTGTTGCGGCCACGAAGGTGTATGTGCCCGATCGCGCGGCGAAGATCAAGCGGACCGCGGTGCTGCGCGCGTATCTCTATGACCTGGCGAGCCATCCCGTCGCGGGACGGATCGTGTCGCTCCGACTTGACGGAACGGAGGTTGGCTCGGCGCCCACAAGCGCCACCGGACGGGTACAGATATTCCACACGGTTCCCGAGGGCGCGGGCGCAGGTCAGCGTGCCATTCAGGGCGTGTTTGCCGGCACGGCCGGATATCTGGCGTCCAGCGGAACCGGCACGCTGACGGTGGAGCGTGGAGACGTCTACCTGTGGCCCCTTGTGCGAAGCGGCAAGCGGGGAGCGCCCCATCCCCTGAGCGCGTACCTGCGAAGTCTGCCGGACTACAGCATCCTGCCCGGCAAGCAGATCGCGTTCGCGGTGGACGGCACGGCGCTCGGCAGCGCGAGCGTCGCCGATACGGGCTGGGCCACACTCATTTGGAACATCCCGCCCGACGCATCAATCGGCGAGCACATGGTCAACGCAGCCTTTGCCGGCGATGCCTCGTACAATCCCGCCGACGTCTCGGCGCCATTCCAGGTGGTTCCGTAAGGCACGCAAGCTCCATCTGGACCATTCGTCCCGCGCTGCGGGAGGATATGAACGTCCCGTGCAGTTGGATGAGCCGTGGCTGTCGCCAGAGTGGCCGGCGCCGCAAGCCTACCGCTCGTATCGGATCTCGTCAAGATAGAACGTGACCGGTGCGCCCTGGCCTGCCACGGTCCAGCCGAAACCGGTCTTGATGCGTGACAGGTCCTTGCCATCGAGCGCGATCGCATACTCGCGCCAATCGGTGTCGAGGC
>DYKI01000011.1 GCA_020722705.1 Chthonomonas calidirosea
TCCGCGAAGGCGGCCATACCGTCGGCGCCGGCGTCGTCACGAAGATCATCGAGTAGGGGCGACATGGCGGCGAAAGAGAACCGGATCGTTATCACGATGGCGTGCACCGATTGTCGTGCGCGCAACTATACAACTTCGAAGAACCGGATCAAGCATCCGGAACGCTTGGAGCTTCGCAAGTACTGTCCGTCTTGCCGCAGGCACGTGCCTCATCGTGAGGCCAAGTAGAGCGGACGACGGGATCGTGGCCCGGGCGGGTCAATAACGTTCGGGCCGCCGCGCAGGGGTGTAGCTCAGTTGGTAGAGCACCCGCCTCCAAAGTGGGTGGTCGCGGGTTCGAATCCTGCCACCCCTGCCAATGCCGCCAGGAACGGAGCGGAAGCGCGAGGGCGCTAAGCATCTCGCCCTTCCGCTCTCGGCATGTGAATCAGGACGCGCGAGCACTGATGCATTGTTGCGCTCGAGAGGATGACCGATGGCCAGCGACGAAAAGCCCGCAGTTGTAGCCCGCGGGCGCAGCTTCATCCACGAGGTGATAGTCGAACTGAAGAAGACCACGTGGCCTACGCCCAAAGAGGCGTGGAGGCTAACGGTCGTGGTGCTCATTGTCATTGTGGCAGTAGCCGTCTATGTTGGTGTGATTGACTTCATCCTGACCAAACTAACCGTCGGGCTGAAGCTGTTCAAGTAGGATGGCCATATGAGTACGCAGCGACATTGGTATGCCGTGCACACATACTCGGGTCACGAGAACAAGGTGATGACGAGCATTCTGCGTCAAGCCGAGGCTCGGAGCCTGAGGCATAAGGTGTTCGACATTCGCATCCCGACCGAGGTGGAGGTGCGCAGTCGAGGCGGCAAGACAACCGAGTACAAGCGCAAGGTGTTCCCAGGCTACATCCTCATTGACATGGTCCTGGACGAGGACACCTGGTATCTTGTGAAATCCACCACCGGCGTGACCGGTTTCGTCAGTTCCGGTAACAAGCCGGTTCCGCTCCAGGCGCGCGAAGTGGAAGCGATTCTGCAATCGGAAGAAGGAGCGATGCAGCGCCCGAAGGTCCAGTGGTCGAAAGGCGACATCGTTCGCGTCGTTCAGGGACCCTTTTCGGACTTCACCGGCAAGATCGAGGACGTGCATGCTGAGAAGCAGAAGCTGCGCGTGTTCATCTCGATCTTCGGCAGGGATACGCCTGTCGAGCTTGACTTTACGCAGGTTGAGAAGGCCTGAGCAGGAGGACGTTTCGTGGCGAAAAAAGTGACTGCCGTCGTAAAGCTCCAGATTCCGGCGGGGAAGGCAACTCCCGCGCCGCCGGTCGGTTCCACCCTGGGCCCGTACGGCATCAACATGATGGAGTTCATCAAGACCTACAACGAGCGCACGGCCCAGCAGGTCGGCTTCATCGTTCCGGTTGAGATCACCATCTTCGAAGACAGGTCCTTCACGTTCGTAACCAAGACGCCGCCCGCCGCTGACCTGATCAAGAAGGCGCTTGGGATCGAGCGCGGCTCGGGGACGACCGGCAAGACAACCGTCGGTACGCTTACGCGGGATCAGCTTCGCGAGATCGCTGAACAGAAGATGCAGGACCTGAACGCACATGACCTGGACGCCGCGATGCGCATTGTCGCGGGTACCGCACGCTCGATGGGCGTCGCAGTCGAGCAGTAGCAGAAACACAGGGTGGGAGGGGCTCAGCCCCGACAGCACCACAGGAGGACCGGAATGCCGGGACCAAAGGTCAGCACAAAGCAGAGGCGCGAGGCCAAGGCTGGTCGAGCGCGATACAGCAAGCGGTTCGAGAGCCTGCTGAAGCAGACCAACAAGAATGAAGCTCTCGAACCCGCAGCCGCACTTGCCAAAGTCAAGGAACTGGCTACAGCCAAGTTTGACGAGACTGTCGAGGCCGCCATCAACCTTGGCGTAGATCCTCGGCACGGCGATCAGGTCGTGCGCGGCACGGTGAACCTGCCTCACGGCACGGGCAAGTCGCGCAGGGTCGCAGTGTTCGCCCGCGGCGATCGAGCTGAGGAGGCCAGGGCCGCCGGAGCAGATGAAGTCGGAGCCGAGGACCTGGTCGAGCGGATCCAGAAGGGTTGGACCGGTTGGACGCAGTTCGATCTGTTTGTTGCCTCTCCCGATATGATGTCGCTGGTGGGGCGCGTGGGAAGCATCCTGAAGCAGAAAATGCCGAACCCCAAGGCAGGAACGGTCACCCCAAACGTCGCTCAGGTGGTTCGCGACATCAAGGGAGCGGCACGAGCTGAGTATCGGGTCGAGAGGGCTGGGATCATCCATTGCCCGATCGGGAAGGCCAGCTTCACTGTGGAGCAGTTGACCGAGAACCTGCTGGTACTGGTTGGCGCCCTCATCAAGGCCAAGCCTGCGGCTGCCAAGGGGCGGTATCTGAAGAGGATCAGCGTGTCGCCGTCCATGGGGCCGAGCGTGGCGGTTGACACGACGCTGGCCCAGAAGGCGGCTGAGAAGGTCTAGCGCAGCATCACGGAGAAACTGGGGGACCAGGATTCGAACCTGGGTCAACGGCTCCAAAGGCCGCTGTCCTGCCGCTGGACGATCCCCCAATACGGGGAGCATTATACCTCGCGCGGCCTGGTCGGCATAACCGATCAGCCGCGCGAGTTGCGTATGTGGACGATCTCGCCGTCACGAACGACGTAGTCCTTGCCTTCGAGCCGCATCTTCCCGGCAGCGCGGGCAGCATCCCACCCGCCGGCAGCCTGAAAGTCGGCGAACTCCATGACCTCGGCCCTGATGAACGTCCGGGCAATATCCGTATGGATCTTCTCGGCGGCGCCGACGGCGGTCGTGCCTGCCTTGATTGTCCAGCAACGGACCTCGTCGGAGCCGACCGTCAGGAAGCTGATCAGCCCGAGCCGGCTGTAGGCGATGCGGATGAGGGCATCTCGGGCCGAGACAGTGAGACCCATGGCGGCAAGGTAGTCACGCTCCTCGGCAGGATCCATCTGGGCGATCTCGGCCTCAAGTTTTGCGCATAGCACGATCAGGGGTAAGTCCGCCGCGGCGGCGTACGCCTCAACCGCGGCGATGTGCGGTCCTCTGCTCCCGACTGCCGACTCAGCGACATTGAGGACAAGGATTAGCGGCTTTGCCGTGACGAGGGCGAAGGCCTTCGCCACGCGCTCTTCGTCAGGGGTCAGCTCTGAGGACCGCAAGGGCTGCATGGCGTCGAGCTTCTGATGCAGCGATCGTACGGCAAGCTCCTCGGCCGCTTCAGCCGCACCCTGGCGCTTGGCTGCCTTGGTCTTCTCGAGGCGGATCAGGCGGTTATCAAGGACGGTCAGGTCGGCGAGGAGCAGCTCCTGCGCCACGATCTCGGCGTCGCGGATGGCGGACTGCCCGGGATCGCCACCGGCAGGGTCCGTCCTGAACGCCCCAAGGACCAGAACGAGGGCGTCAACCGATCGGACGCCTGCGAGGAAATCAGTGCCGAAGCTGCGGCCATGAGCGTCCGACTCGATACGCGCGGCACCGTCAACGACCTCGATGGATGCCTGGACTTGCTTCTTCGGCCGGCATATCTCAACGGCGATATCGAACCTGGGATCCGGCACAGGTATCGTAGCCAGGTTCACTGCCGTATCGTGCGCGTCGTATTCGTGAGTGCGCGCCTGAGAGCGTGTGAGCGCATTGAAGAGAGACGTCTTCCCTGATCCGGGAAGCCCGATGAGCCCAACTTTCATCGTCTGTAACTCCTACCGCGGCACGGAGACACCGACGGGGACCTTAGGAGGGAGTTTCGCCCACCGTGAGAACCAGGCAACATAGATCACACCGGCCATCACGGCTACCAGCATCAGAGCTGTGAGCCATCTTCGGGGCGGTCGGCTCTCAGTTGTTCCCATCAGCTTTGGCTTCGCGTTTGCGTTCGATGATCCGCACAAGCCCGATACTGCCGAGGTACAGAGCGAACACCGGTATCACCATCATCATCATGGTGAAGGCGTCGTTGCTGGGTGTGATCATCAGTCCCATGAAGGCGATGGCAACGATGGCATGACGCCACGACCGTTTCATGCTGGCCGATGTGAGCAGTCCGGCCCATGCAAGGAACATGAGCACTACGGGCATCTGGAAGACGAGGCCGAAGATTCCCATAAGCTTGAGCATGAACAGCACGTATGTCTTCGGGCCTTGATAGAGGACGGCCTTCGGAAAGAGGGGTATGAACTCCAGGAAGAAAGACATCGCAAACTGAGCGATCCAGTAGGCGAGAAGCACACCCAGGATGAAGAGGGTCACGGACAGCGGCACAATCCAGCGCAGGGGCCTGCGCTCCTGGCGGGTCAGCGCCGGTCTGACGAATCCCCACATCTCCAGGATCACAAGCGGCGAGACCATGATCAGACCCGCGACCACTGAAATCTGCAGGACGACGAAGAAGGGCTCCATGAAATGGCCGAAGGCGATCTTGAACTCGACATGGGCGTCGCCAAGAGCTCGCGCCATGGGGCTGTAAAGCAGACGGTAGATTCTGTGGAAGAGGTAGTAACCCGCGATCGAGCCGATGATCGCATACACGATCGAACGAACAATGCGCGTGCGAAGCTCAGCGAGATGCTCGGTGAGCTCCATACGCTTGTCGTCTTCGGGTTCTGTTCGGCCTTTGATGCCTTCAGCGGCCACGCCTGTGGCTCCTATCCGTGTGGTCGCCGAGAGTCGGCGGGGGTGACAGTATTATACCTGTCACCCCCGCGGATGTCCGGGTGTGCCGCTCGAGGCGGCTCCGGTCACTCCGCCGGCTTCCGGCTGAGCTCCGTCACGGTCTTCGAGCGTAGCGTGATCTTCTGGGCTGTCTGGGCCTGACCCGGGTTCATGCCTCCGCCCATAGAGTAGCCGCCACGGGCGCCCATGCCGCCCGAGCCCATCATCGGAGGTCCGCTAAGGCCCATCGAAGAGCCGCCCATGCGGGGAGAGATCCCTGTGCGGCCTCCACCGCGGGGCCCTTCACGTCCGCCGCCCGGGGCCGTCATGCCGGCGGCACCGCCGCCAGGGTTGACCAACCCCATTCCGGGCCCGCCCATCATTGGGGGACCGGACATACCCGTCAATGGCATACCGGACGCCGAGGTCATGCCGCCACCCATCAGCGGCGGAGCACCGCCTCCCATCATGGACATGCCGCCGGCCATCGGACCGCCCGGAGCGGACATGCCTGCACCGCCGACCGATCCTGCCACGGTGCCTGTCGTCGTGCCGGAAACCTCAAGGCTGCGCTCGATCTTCACAAGGACGCCCGAGCGGTAGGCCAGATACACGTCACGAGTGAACTTGATCCGAGGCTTGTCCACCACCACGTTGCCGAAAACGATGGATTTCTCCTTCGGCGTCCCCTCGTAGGTCTGGGTGATCTTCGCGGTCTGGAGATTTCCTTCCCACTCGAAACCGACGAGCGTGCTCTTGACGGTGACCTTGGGCTGCTTCTCCGGAGCGGTGCCCGGTATATCCAGAACGACATCGGGGGTATCCCATTTGTCGCCGACGCGGACTTCGCGGGCAGGGAGGATGGGCAGATCGAGCGTAGCGCTGACAGGAATGCCCATCTGCCAGAAGATATCGCTCGATGGGCGGTCCTGAGGCGGATAGTGAACGACGCCGCGCGGATCAAGCTCCTGGTAGATGGACTTGGGCAGATAGTCGGTTGGGTAGACGGTCTCCTGGCCGCCCTGCTTGATGGCCAGACGGGTCAGCCGGTTTCGGACAATCGCCCTGCCGTTGTCGTAGACGTCCTCGACGGCCAGGAGAAGGTTGCTCGACTGGCCGACCAGCTCCACATCGCCAACGGCTGCAAGGCCCTGCGTGACGCCGCCGACGATGGCGGTCGTTCCGGTACGCGCATAGGTACGGTTGGAGCCGTCCTCATACCGGTACCTGAGGCTCAGAGGACCAGGGTCAGTGGTGATGCGATTCTCAAGGTTGACGGTGATCTCACTGGTCTCGGCGACATCAGAGCCTCCGGCGGACCCGCTCTTGGGCACAAAGAGGGTGGCTGTGATCTTATGGGGGCCGTCTTTCGGCGCCTCTTCCTTGTTGCTCCGCTGAATCTTCACCACCTGCTTGGTATCCCACATGTACTCGAACATCTGGCCCGCCTTGGCCCGTTCGCGTTGCTCTTCTGTGGGGGCGAGGGCCACGCGAAACTGGCCGTCAATGCTGAACGCGACATAGGCGCCTTCAGGGATGGCGGCCAGGGGCACGCGGATCGGGACTTTCTCCCGGACTGTAGCCCCGTCCGGTGGGAACCGAATGGTGAAAGGCGCAACGTTCTGGGCGGAAACACGCTCCGCACCCAATGCTAAGCATGCAGCCCCACCAATGACGGCCACTAGGGCTCTCAGGTGCATGGACTAACTCCCTCCTGAAAATGGCGCGCTACGCATGAAGTGTAGCATAGGCCATTCACGATGTCAACGCGAACGGACCTGCGTTGACAGGCAACGCTCATTACTGTACACTTCAGACGCCACAGCGCCGGCGTGCGTTACCGGAGCGGGAACGCGGGTATCGGTGCGAACGTCGTACTGATTGCGGCGAGGTCGGTCTGCTGGCAACGAGCATGTTCCGGAAACGTCCTAGAGCACCTGGTTTGACTGACGTGGCGGCGCAATGCTGCCTCGCGGCCTTCGCGTGTCTGGCGACGGCGATCCCTTCCTCAGCCCAGGTCCCGCCGGTCGCAACCGGGGGCACGGATCGAACGGTGAAGGTTTTCGGCGCCTCCGGAATGGAGACTCAGAGCTTCATCGCACATGAGGGGCCTGTGACCGCGCTCTTGTTCACGCCGGACGGACGCCGGATCATCTCGGCGGGTGAGGACAAGACCGTCAAGATATGGAACGTGGACGATGGCTCGCTCGAGAACAGCATTGACGCTCATGAAGGAGCAGTGACAGCGCTGTCGCTGTCGCCGGACGGAAAGGTTCTGGCATCGGGTGGAGCCGATGGGCGGATCAAGTGGTGGGCTCCGGCCACAGGCAAGCTGCTGCGCACCATCATGGCGCACGCGCGTCCTGTCCGGTCACTCGCCTGGAGCCCCGATGGCAAGCTGCTGGCGTCAGGCGGCGAAGACCGCGTCATCCAGGTCTGGAGGGCCGACGGTTCGCAGGCCGCTTCAGTGGTTGGCCATGACGAGGCGGTGACCGGTGTGGCCTGGACGGCAGACGGCAAGGCGCTCATCAGCGGCGCTGCCGACGGTTATGTCAAGGTCTGGACGGTCGGCGACTTCGGCCTCGCTTCGCGGCACAAGACGCCCGACAAGTCCCTCTCGACGCTCGTCTCCAGTGTGGATGGACAGATGCTGGCCACTGCCGGGGCCGATGGGCGCATCCGCATCTGGACCATCACGGGCTCGAGCATCAGCGAACTCGTGTCCAGAATCCTGGACCGGCGGGTGCACTGCATGGCGTGGAGCCGGGACGGCAAGGTGCTCGTGACCGGCGGTGCGGACCGCTCACTCAGGTTCTGGAACAGTCAGGATCTGTCCGTCGTGATGCGCGTGAGCGCCAACGAGGGCACCGTCACTGCTGTTGCCGTGACTCCCGAATGACGCCGCACTCGGTCAGAGCTTCGGAGGTCTGAACGCCTCGAGATCAGCGGGGTTTGCCGGTACCTTGATCAAGCCATCGGCGATCATCTTCTTCGCGGTGTCGAGGCGGCCGAACACTCCTGAGGGAACCAACTCCTTTGTGTAGCGCATGGGAGAGAGGCTAAGGCCGCCATCCTTGATGCCAAGGACCCGCTCGCCGGGCTTCCACTTGCCGTCCTTGATATCGTTGACCGCGCGGAAAACGGCTCCATTCACATCCTTGAGCATGCTCGTCAGCACGCGGCCCGGATGCTCCTCATCCTGGTCACGGTCAACCCCGATGCCGAAGACCGTGCCGGTCGCCTCGGCTGCGGCATCGAGCACGCCCAGACCCGCTTTGCCTGCCGCATGGAACAGCACATCAGCCTTCTGCTGCACGGCCGCGCGAGCGAGCTCCTTGCCCTTCGGCACATCGGTCCAACTGCCGACATACTTGACGATCACCCGAGAATCCGGTCGGGCGCTCATGGCGCCGGCCCGAAATCCGCATTCAAACTTCCTGATCAGCGGCCCCTCCATCCCGCCGATGAAACCCAACGTCCCTGTCTTGCTGACGGACGCGCCGATGAAGCCGACCAGAAACGCGCCCTCCTCCTCTCTGAACTTCACGGACTGGCAGTTGTCCAGCTTCGGCGCACTTCCGTCCACGATCACGAACTTCGTCTTGGGGTAGCGTGGCGCCACCTCCTTCAGTGCATCCTCCATGAGGTAGCCGATGGCGAAGACGACATCGTTGCCCTGATCGGCCAGGGCCGATAGGTTGGTCTTGTAGTCGCTCTGCTCCTTGCTCTCGACGTACCGGGCCGTGACACCAAGCTCAGCCCTGGCCCGTTTCAGTCCTTCCCATGCCGATGCGTTGAACGAACGATCGTCTATGCCGCCCGCGTCGGTTACCATGGCCGCCTTGAAACGACCGGCAGCCTTGTTGTCTGCGGTGGAGGCAGGTTTGGATGTGCAGCCGAAGCATGCAGCCAAAACGAACAGCGCTGCCAGTCCTGCGGCAAGGTGTGTGCCCATTCTTGATCTCATGACCGCATCTTGTGGATCGCCATGCCGTGAACGTCGAGCGCGGCTTCCATGATCGCTTCGGGCAGCGTGGGATGGGCGTAGATCATGTGCTTCATCTCGTCCACCGTGCTCTCGAGCTCGATCGCCGCCACCGCCTGATGGATCATGTCCGACGCATGAGGACCGACGATGTGGACGCCGAGGATCTCGCCGTATTTGCGCTCGGATACGATCTTCACGAGGCCGTCCTGCTGGTCTATGGCCATGGCCTTGCCCAGCGGACGGAACGGGAACGTGCCGACAATCACGTCATGACCCGCCTCACGAGCCTGCGCCTCAGTCATACCCACGGTGGCTAACTCAGGTTCCGTGAACACCGGAGCCGGAACGGCACGATAGCTCATCTTGGATGCATGGCCCATGGCGTTCTCTGCAGCGACAATGCCCTGATGGGAGGCCACGTGGGCGAGCGGGAACTTGCCCGTGAGATCGCCGATGGCGTAGATGCCGGGCACGCTGGTCTCCATGCGCTCATTGACGGTCACGCCGGCCTTGGTGAACTCAACGCCCACTGCTTCGAGCCCGAGTCCCGCGAGTACGGGACGGCGCCCGACGCCGACAAGGACAACCTCGCAATCAACCTGGGATTCGCCTTTCGGACCGGCCACGGTCGCCGTGAGCTTCCCTCCGGCTCGATCCACTTTGGCCACCTTGCTCTCGAGGACGAACGAAATGCCTTGTTTGGTCAGGCTCCTGCGCAACTCACGGGCAACGTCAGCGTCGGCTGTGGGCAACACTTCCGGCATCAGCTCGACAACCGTCACCCTGGCGCCGAGCGCATTGAATACGTAGGCGAACTCCAGACCGACGGCTCCGGCGCCGATGACGACCATGGAGTTCGGGACGTACGGTGCGGTGACGGCCTCGTTGCTGGTCCAAACACCGTCTCCCTCGAGGCCGGGCACCGGAAGGCGGACTGGTTCGCTTCCCGTTGCCAGGATGATGGACTTGGCTCGTATAGACTGGGTCGTTCCATCGGGAGCAGCCACCCGAACTCGGTCGGGCGCCTCGAGAGTACCCATCCCGATGACCTGCCGTACCTTGTTCGACTTCAGGAGAGCCTGAACGCCGCCGCGCAGTGTCTGAACGACTTTGTTCTTGCGCGCCATCACCTTCGCAAAATCGAAGCCGACATCGCCGGTCAGGATGCCCAGCTTCGATGCCTCCCTGGCTGCAGCAAGGCGCTCCGCGCTCGCGATCAGCGTCTTGGTCGGGATACAGCCCCAGTTCAGGCATACGCCTCCCCATTCCCTGTCGTCACGCTCGACGCAGACGACGCTCGCTCCGAGCTGCGCTGCTCGTATGGAGGCCACATACCCTCCGGGTCCCGATCCCACCACGACGATATCGGCGTCATACGAGCCTGCGTCTGCCATTGTCTCATCCCTCCACCTTATTGCTTTGAGCACACTGAGCGTGCGCCATGACAGCACGCATTGTAGCATAGCGCAGGTGAGCCCTATCCCCCTTGAAACGCGTACGGCCATCCGTGTATACTTCGGTATGCGTTAGCACTCAACCGCCGAGAGTGCCAGCAGCGCTCGGCGGGCATCTACCCGGCGGCTCGCGTCGTTGAGCCGCACATCTACCAGTATGGAGGTACAAGGATGGCGCTGAAGCCTCTAGGTGATCGGCTGATCGTGAAGGCGGTGGAGGCCGAGGAGACCACGGCGGGCGGGATCGTGATCCCCGACACTGCCAAAGAGAAGCCGCAGAAGGGCGAAGTCATCGCGGTCGGTCCCGGGAAACAGCTCGACAATGGCAAGATCGTGCCCATCGAGGTCGGAGTTGGCGACATCGTCTACTACGCGAAGTACGGCGGGACTGAAGTGAAGGTCGGGGCACAGGAGTACGTTATCCTTCGCCAGGATGACGTGCTGGCGGTCCTGGACAAGTAGGGAGATAAGCTACATGGCAGCCAAGATTCTGAAGTTCGATGAGGACGCGCGTCGGTCGCTGGAGCGCGGTGTCAATGCACTGGCCGAGGCGGTCAAGGTAACCCTCGGACCTCGCGGTCGCTACGTTGTCCTCGAGAAGAAGTACGGATCGCCTTCGATGGTTGACGATGGCGTGACCATCGCCAAGGAAGTCGAGCTTGAAGATCCGTTCGAGAACATGGGCGCGCAGTTGGCCCGCGAAGTGGCCTCCAAGACCAACGACGTTGCCGGCGACGGAACGACGACGGCCACCGTCCTTGCTCAGAGCATCGTGCGCGAGGGCATGAAGACTGTAGCCGCAGGTGCGAACCCGATGCTGGTCAAGAAGGGTATCGAAGCCGCTGTTGACGCAGCCGTTGAAGCGATCCGGGGCTTTGCCTCTCCGGTCGAGACGAAGGATGCCATCCGACAGGTGGCGACGAACTCCGCCAAGAACACGCTGATCGGCGATCTGATTGCCGAGGCGATGGACAAGGTAGGCAAGGATGGGGTCATTACGGTTGAGGAGAGCAAGGGCACGCAGACGGAGCTCGAGCTCGTCGAGGGGATGCAGTTCGACAAGGGTTACATTTCGCCCTATTTCGTGACCGACGCCGAGAGGATGGAGGCCGTCCTCGACGATCCCCTCGTCTTGTTGTACGAGAAGAAGATCAGCGCCATCGCCGATCTGATCCCGACGCTTGAGAAGGTCGCTCGCATGGGCAGGCCGCTCGTCATCATCGCCGAGGACGTGGACGGCGAGGCGCTGGCGACGCTCGTGGTCAACAAGATCAGAGGAACCATCAACGCTGTCGCGGTCAAGGCTCCGGGCTTCGGCGACCGCCGCAAGGCGATGATGGAGGACATTGCGATCCTGACCAACGGTAAGTTCATCACCGAAGACCTTGGCATCAAACTCGAGAACCTCGACGTGGCCATGCTTGGAAGCGCCAAGCGCATCACGGTGACCAAAGAGGACACAACAATCGTCGAGGGGCGTGGAGACACTTCGGCGATCCAGGGGCGGATCGCCCAGATCAAGAAGCAAATCGAAGAAACCGACAGCGACTACGATCGCGAGAAGCTTCAGGAGCGGCTCGCGAAGCTCTCGGGCGGCGTGGCTGTGATCAAGGTGGGCGCCGCGACGGAGACCGAGCTCAAAGAGAAGAAGCATCGGTTCGAGGATGCCCTCTCGGCAACCCGAGCCGCAGTCGAAGAGGGTGTCGTTGCAGGCGGCGGCATCACCTTCCTGCGCTGTCTCCAAGCCGTGGGGAATGTCAAGATCGAGGGCGATGCGGCTATCGGTGTCCGCATCGTCAAGCGCGCACTCGAGGAGCCCGCTCGCTGCATCGCGACCAACTCCGGCATCGAGGGGTCGGTTGCCGTGGAGCGCATCCTGAACGAGGACGGCAACATTGGCCTTAACGCGATGACGGGTGAGTTCGAGGACCTCGTCAAGGCAGGGATCGTTGATCCTGCCAAGGTCACTCGCTCGGCCCTGCAGAACGCTGCCTCCATCGGTGCGATGATCCTGACCACCGAGTGTCTCGTGACGGAAAAGAAGGAAGAGAAGCCGCCGGTGCCGGCAGGACCTCCTGGTGGCGGCGGAATGTACTGATCGGTCCGCACAGAACCAGACCGATTGCCGTCGCAACAAACGAGCCCCGGGCTACCCGGGGCTCGCTTGCTTTTGGTGCCCGCGATGGGCTGTGATAGGCGCGTGACGTGCCAACTGCTTGTTCGGTGAAAAAAGTTCATCAGAGCCCTTGACGGCCGGCGTAGGCCCATGGTATACGATTGATGAACTCAGTTCATTTCTCGTGTGCGAGATACAGGGCCCAATGGCACGCCATCCAACGATCAACGATGTTGCACGAGCAGCCGGGGTGTCCGTAGGCACGGTTTCCAACGTGCTGAACGGCAAGGGACGCCATCGCGATACGACCCGTGCTCGTGTGAGGCGCGCCGCGGCATCCCTGCACTATCGCCCGAACGCGTTGATCCGGTCGCTCCAGACGGGCAAGACAAACACCGTCGGCGTGTTCACCTGGCGGGTCCACACGGAGTACCTGGGTGACTGGCGCAATGTGTCGCTTGACCTCCTGCGGGGCATCTCTGAGGGGTTGTCCCGTTCGGCGCGCGACGTTCTCCTGTATGCCCGCCATCCGCACGAAGGGGGCGTGGATCCGGCCTACTTCCTTGACGGACGGGTAGATGCGGTCATCCTGGCCCCGGGTGGTCTTTCGGCAGACGGTCTAGCGCAGCTTGCCGCGACGGGCCTGCCGATCGTGACTCTCTACCAGGCGGGCGTGCCTGATGCAGTCGCATCCGTCAGGATAGACAACGCATCCGGCATCCGCGCTGCGGTGTCCCATCTGGTGGAGCTCGGCCATTCACGGATTGCATTTGTGTCGCCTGGATACAACGACGACTTCCGTGAGAGGCGTCAGGCCTACCTCGATGCCATGGCGGAACATGGCCTGGCACCATCGCAAGACTGGGAGCCGTTCGGAGTGATGGAGCGGGAGATAGACGTTGTCGGCGCCATCGAACGGATGATGCATCTCCCCGAACTGCCGACAGCTCTGATCTGCGGCAACGATGGTGTCGCCACCGAAGCCGTGCGGCTCCTGGGCGACCGGGGCATAGAGGTTCCCGGAGACATGTCTGTGTGCGGGTTTGACGACTCAGAGGCCGCCAGGTCGGCTGACCTCACATCGGTGTATCAGCCGGCGGAGGATGTCGGTGCAACGGCGGCTCGTTTCGTGGAGGCGTTGCTGGACGGGGCGAAAGGTCATGAGTGTCGAGCCGTTCTGCCGGTCCGATTGATGACGCGGAACAGCACAGGCGCGCCTCGCGAGCAACGCGGGGTCTGATTGGCCGGAATGGCACGAAAGGGAGGGATATTGCCGTGAAGCGCACGCGAGTGCTGCTGTTGGCCATGCTGGTGACGGGTGCTGGGGCTCTGGCGCTCGGGGGCTGCAAGTCAAACAGCCAGTTAAGCGACAAGGAGCTGCAGCAGATGAGGGAGGGGCCGCCGGCTGAGATGCCGGCCGAGGCCCGGAAGGCTATGCAGGAGATGGGGACCCGCCGTGGCCCCGCGACGCCTCCGCGACCCAAGGGGCAACCAGGGCCGGGAGCGCCTTTCTAAAGCAGACCGCGCACTGGGCGTCCGCGGTGAGACGCGGCCGCGAGGGCGTCCCTGTCATTAGAGAACCGCAGCGTCACGAACAAGGAGGTCGTAACGTGAGAGAGAAGCATCGAGGCTTCACCCTGATCGAGCTGCTGGTGGTCATCGCCATCATCGCGATTCTGGCAGCGATCCTGTTCCCGGTGTTCGCGCAGGCACGAGAGAAGGCACGCGCGACGTCATGTCTGAGCAACGCAAAGCAGCTCGGACTGGCAGTCCTGATGTATGCGCAGGACAACGACGAGATGTACCCGATGGGATGCGACAACAACTGGTGGGCCCTGAACTGGCCAACGACGACGCAGCCTTACATCAAGAACGAAGCTATCCTGAAGTGCCCGAGCGATTCGAATGGACGGCAGGCTGACGTGGACTGGGCCGGACCGCGCATCTCCTGGGCTTCCAATGGTCTGATCAAGTGGGTCAACAACGCGAACCGCATGATCGGCGTCATAGGCATGGTGCAGAGCTGGATCTCCGACAACACGGCCTCCCTTGCCAAGGTGGGCCGGCCCGCGGACACCATCATGCTGGCCGAGAAGCATGATGAAGACAACGTCATGTGGTGGGGGCCCCGTTCGATGTTCTACAGCAACTCGGTGTGGAACTGGTACTGGGGATGCGGCTCGATCCCCGAGGGCAAGCGAGCCCCCGCGGACTACCCGAATGACAAAGCCGGATGCGTGCCAACCAAGCACTCCGGTATGGCCAACTTCACCTTCTGCGACGGCCATGCCAAGGCCATGAAGCCAGAGGCAACGAACCCGGGCTGGCTGTACGATGGCGACCCGGCGATGCTGGACCTCAACATGTGGGACGCGACGCGCCCATAGCAGAAGCCGCAGACTCAACCGACGATGGGGGCGATCAAACGATCGCCCCTTCTTGCTCATATGGGCCTGCGCAGTGGCCTGTCCGACAGCCGGAAGCGGCCGCCTTCTGGAGTATAATCCTTGGAGTGCGCTCGCGTTGCGCCGGCCCCCGGCGCTCCGTTCGTCATGCCCCGACGTGGCGCCATCATGGCTCCCAAAGACGCGTCAGCATGCCAGGATTGAACACGCGAAACGCATCCGTCGGTTGAAGACAGGAGGATCGGATGCAGGGCTACTACCGATGGCCGACCATACACGGCGACGAGGTTGTGTTCGGTTCGGAAGACGATCTGTGGTCGGTACCGGTTGCAGGCGGCACAGCACGACGACTGACAGCGAACCTGGGAGTCGTCTCGCATCCGTTCTTCTCACCCGATGGCGCGACCATCGCGCTTTGCGCCCGCGAAGAGGGCCACCTCGAGGTGTACACCATGTCGGCAGCGGGGGGTGTCCTGACCCGTCTGACCTACCTTGGTGCATCAAGCACGGTCATCGGATGGTCACCCGACGGGGAGCGCGTGTTCTTCTCATCGGACGCAACGCAGCCTTTCGGCGGGTTCGGCGTCGTGATGTCTGTGGAGGCCGGCGGCGGCATGCCCCGTCTCGAGCCGTACGGACATGCTGTGAGCTTGAGCTTCGGACCGAACGGCGCGGTCGCGCTCGGAAGGCATACCAACGACCCGGCTCGATGGAAGCGCTATCGCGGAGGGACGGCCGGCGACATCTGGATTGACGCCGACGGCAGCGGCGCATTCAGACCGCTCGAGGGCATCGCCGGTAACCTTGCGCGCCCCATGTGGATCGGCAACAGGCTGTTCTTCCTGTCGGATCATGAAGGCGTCGGCAACATCTACTCGTGCGAACCCGATGGATCGGATGTTCGGCGTCACACCGACATGCTCGACTATTTCGTCCGATTCCCCAACAGCGACGGCCGCAGGATCGTGTTCCATGCCGGGGCGGACCTCTACGTCCTTGACCCTGCCGCCGACCGGGTCAGTCGGATCGAGGTTGACTATCGCAGCCCGCGGGTGCAGCGTCAGCGCAAGTTCGTGAGCGCCTCTCGTTATCTCGAGAGCTACGCCCTGCATCCGGAAGGTCATTCGCTTGCCCTCGGTGTGCGAGGGCGCTGCGCGGTCATGGGCAACTGGGAGGGTGGAGCTGTTGTCCTGGGTGAGTCAGACACCGACTCCACACTCGGCTCCGAGGTGCGCTACAGGTGCAGCCGATGGCTGAACGACGGCAAGCGACTCGTGACCGTGGCCGACACTGGCGGCGTGGAAAACCTCGAGGTTCACAGCATCGAAGACGGCACATGCCAGAAAATCGAAACGCCCGACCTGGGCCGCATCTATGCCATCCGGGTCTCACCCACGGCTGACGAAGTTGTGCTGTGGAACAACAGACACGAGCTCTGGTTCGTTGACCTTGCCGGCGGGGCTGCGCGTTGTGTTGATCGCAACACCCAGGGTCATCTTGGCGGCGCATGCTGGTCGCCGGACGGCAAGTGGATCGCCTACGACGCAGCGGTCCAGCCGGGTGTGACGGCGATCTATCTCTACAGGTTGGGTTCCGAGGCTCCCATCAGGGCGACCGACCCGATCCTTGGCGACCGGAGCCCGTGTTTCGATCCGGAAGGTCGGTACCTGTACTTCATAGGCCAGCGAGACCTGAACCCGGTCTACGACCGTTTGTGCTTCGACCTGGGGTTCCCGCGCGCGTCGCGCCCATTCCTCCTGACGCTCCAGGCTGAACTGCGCTCTCCATTCGAGCCGGCGCCGAAACCGCTGTCTCCGCCTGACAAGAAGGGCCAAGACAGCGATGGAAAACCGAGCGCCAACGGCGGCGACATCAAGACGCCAAAAGAGGTGCGCGTGGACCTTGATGGATTGCGTGAGCGTGTTGTGGGGTTCCCTGTTCCGGAGGGAAACTGCGAGTCGCTTGCAGCGCTCAAGGACAAGGTTCTCTGGCTGTCGTGGCCCATCCAGGGCGCACTGGGGCGCGACTGGTTCGAGAACGGCCAGGAACCGAAGGGATCCATCGAGTGCCTGAGTCTCGAGACGCGCAAGGTTGAGACGCTGATATCCGGGGTGACGGACTTCGAACTGGGTCCTGATGGAAAGACCCTCGCCTATCGCAGCAAGGATCGGCTCAGGGTACTCAAAGCCGGTGAGAAGCCTGACGAGAAGGCATCCGGCGAAGGTCCGGGCCGCGCGAGCGGATGGGTTGACCTGTCCCGGGCCGCGGTTCCTGTCGTACCCGCGTGCGAGTGGCGTCAGATGGCCCGTGAGGCCTGGCGACTTCAGGCCGAGTACTTCTGGACTCCCGATATGTCGGAGGTGGACTGGCAGGAGGTCTGGAATCGCTACGCTCCGCTGATAGAGCGCGTGGGGACGCGCGGCGAGTTCTCGGACCTGATCTGGGAGATGCAGGGAGAGCTGGGAACGTCGCATGCCTACGAGTTCGGCGGCGACCACAGGCCTGAACCGTCGTATCCGCAGGGCAGCCTTGGCGCAGATATCCGTTGGGATGCCGATGTGGGTGCGTACCGGATCGTGCGCATCCTTCGCGGGTCTCCAGGCGAGCCGAATGCTCAGTCGCCCCTGCTTGCGCCCGGCATCAATGTGCATGAGGGAGACCTGTTGCTGGCCGTCGCCGGAAGACGGCTGGGACCGTCACTGTCGCCGCATCAGGCACTCGTCAACCTGGCAGGTGTCGAGGTTTCCCTGACGGTGCAGCAAGCAGATCAGCGCCGAACCGTTACCGTCAAGACGCTTCGCAGTGAGCACCCTCTGCGCTATCGTGAGTGGGTCGAGACCAACCGGCGTATCGTGCATGAACGCACCAATGGGCGGTGCGGGTACGTGCACATACCCGATATGGGTCCACACGGCTATGCGGAGTTCCACAGGCTCTACCTGTCCGAGTGCGACCGCGACGCGATGATCGTTGACGTTCGGTTCAACCGGGGTGGGCATGTTTCGCAACTGCTGCTCGAGAAGCTCGCGCGTCGGCGTGTCGGCTATGACATGCAGCGATGGGGTCCGCCCGAGCCCTATCCCAGCCACTCCGTTGCCGGGCCAATGGTCATGCTCACGAACCAGTTTGCCGGTTCCGACGGTGATATCGTGAGCCACTGCTTCAAGCTGATGAAGCTGGGTCCGCTGATCGGCACCCGAACCTGGGGCGGCGTGATCGGCATCTCCCCCCACAACCCGCTGGCCGACGGCACCATCACCACGCAGCCCGAGTTCTCCTTCTGGTTCCGTGATGTCGGATGGGGTGTTGAGAACTACGGCACGGATCCCGACATAGAGGTGCAGATGCGTCCGCAGGATTTCGTCTCGGGATCCGATCCGCAGCTTGCCAGGGCCATAGACGAGATCACGCGCCTGCTCGCAGAGAACCCGCCGTTCCGTCCAACATTCGGCGACCGGCCCAGCAGAGCGTTGCCGCGCGCGCTGCCCGATAGAAGGCGAGCAGCCAACCCTCAATGACCCAAATGCAATGGCTCGGCGACACCGATCCCGGCGCGCTTGCCGGGCTCTTGGTGCTATCACCGGCCTTGCTTGGCCTGTTTGTCTATTTGATCCGCACCAAGTGGTCGCGCAAGGGGGGTGTCACCTGCACCGGATGGGTGCTCTCACTGTCGGCGCTCGCCCTTTTCGGGGTAGGGGCGATCAGCAGAGGGACCGCAGCATTCACTCCATCACCGCTGTTCGGTCTCTCCTGGGGCGTAATCATCATGGCGGCGGACTTCGCGCTGCTGCTCGCCTTCGGCGTCATCGGTATCGTGATCGGCAAGCCTGCCATCGTGCTGCTCGCGGCCCTTCAGGCTGTCGCGGTCGTGTATCTTGAGTTCGGTCCCCTTCACAGCGTGGCTGACCGGCCCGCCATGTACATGGACTGGCTCACCGTCATCATGGTGATGATCGTCTCGGTGATAGGCTCGATCGTCGCGGTCTACGGTCTGCCCTATATGAAGGAGCACGAGAAGCACGCTGGAGTGCCCGAGCACCTGAGCAAGAGACCACGGTTCTTCCTGACGATCCTGGTCTTCCTTGGTGCCATGAACGGCCTCGTGCTCTGTGACAACCTGCTGTGGCTGTTCTTCTTCTGGGAGGTCACGACCCTCTGCAGCTACCTCCTCATCCGTCATGACGGCACCCCGGAAGCGACAGCCAATGCGTTTCTTGCCCTGTGGATCAACATGCTGGGAGGCGTATGCTTTGCCGTTGGTATGGTGATGCTCGCTCGTACCGTTGGCACCATATCCATTCAGGGCGTGGTCGAGGCGCAGGCTCGCAGCCTGAACGGACCCATCGTCCTGATCGCGTTGGGTCTGCTATGTGTGGCCGGGTTCACCAAAGCGGCGCAGATGCCGTTTCAGAGCTGGCTGCTCGGAGCCATGGTGGCGCCGACGCCGGTTTCGGCTCTCCTTCACTCCAGCACGATGGTGAAGGCCGGTGTGTACCTGATTGCGCGCCTCGCGCCGGCGTTCTACGATACCGGTATGAGCGGGATGATCGCCGTAGCCGGTGGTTTCACCTTCGCCTCGGCAGCGCTGCTGGCCATAGGCCAGACGAACGCCAAGAAGGTCCTCGCATACTCCACAATCTCGAACCTTGGGCTCATCATCTCCTGCGCCGGACTGAACACGCCGCTCTCCATGGCGGCTGCCGTCATGCTGCTCATCTTCCACGCAATATCGAAGGCGCTGCTCTTTATGGCCGCAGGCGTAGTCGAACATGGCATATGGAGCAGAGATATCGAGGACATGCAGGGGCTCGTGTCACGCATGCCGCTGACGACTTTCGTCATGGTCATCGGGATCCTCTCGATGCTGCTTCCTCCGTTCGGCGTTTTGATAGCCAAACTTGCGGCCATTGAAGCATCGGCTCGGATGCCGGCGGCGTTGCTCCTGCTGGTTGCGGGCAGCACGTTGACGGTCGTATTCTGGACCAAATGGACGGGGCGGCTCTTGACGTCCGATCCGTCCGTGGTGTTCCCCAAGATCGAACACCTGCACCGCATGTACTTCGTTCCGCTGCTGTTGCTGGCCGTCGGCGCTGTGGGATTCAGCCTGATGGTTGTGCCGCTTCTGACGCAACTGATCGTCCCTGCAGTCGAGCAGTACTATCGCAGCGTGCGCACGGACGCGCCTGCGATCATCCAGTTCGACAATGTCCTGGGTGTGCCATGGGCGCTCGTGTTTGCCGCCCTGTCGCTGGCCGTTGTCCTGCCGCTCCTGTACTTCCGCGGATCGAGAACGCAGCGAGGATCGGTCTACCTGTGCGGCGAGCAAGTGAGTGACGCTCCCGCCACTACGTTCCGCACAGCCGCCGAGTTGGCCACGCCGGTGACGGTGCGAGGCCACTACTTCGAGCGGGTTGTGGGCGAGGCCATCCACGTTCGATGGATGACTGCGGCCGCGACGCTTGCACTGGCGCTGATGTTCGGCGCGGCGTTCCTGCCCCGATGAGCCCTTTGACCCTTGGCGCACTGACCGTGCTCGGTGCCCCGATCGTGGGCGGAGTGCTGATGGGGTTGGACCGGCGATTGACGGCTCGTCTCCAGGGGCGGATGGGCCCGCCGATTCTCCAGCCGTTCTACGACATCTTGAAGCTGGCCGGAAAGCAACCCATGGTCTGCAACACCGTGCAGGGCATCAGTGCGTCGCTCTACTTGATGACGAGCATCCTGGCGCTGCTGATGTTCGTTCTGGGTCAGGACCTGCTGGTCCTTCTGTTCGTGCTGGCATTGGGCGCCGTCATGCTGATACTCGGCGGCTTCAGCGTCAAATCGCCATACTCGCAGCTCGGGAGTCAACGCGAGGTCCTGCAGATGATGGCGTACGAACCGCTGCTCGTGTTCATGGTTGTGGCGATCTACCTGCAGACAGGCAGTTTCTCGGCAGAGAGCGTGCTGCAGCTTAACAAACCGCTGCTCCTCTCGATGCCGGCGTTTCTGTTCACCCAGATGCTCGTCATGGCCATCAAACTCCACAAATCGCCGTTCGACGTGTCGGCGTCGCACCATGCGCATCAGGAGCTCGTTCGCGGCATCTACACGGAGTTCCCGGGGCTGCAGCTTGCGCTCATCGAGCTGGCGCACCTCTACGATCTCGTGCTGCTGCTCGGGTTTGTCTGGTTTCTGTGGCACACGAACTGGGTCATCGGAGCTATCCTGGCGCTCGGTGCGTACATAGCGACGGTAGTGATTGACAACGTGACTGCTCGGATGACCTGGCGATGGCTGGTGACGTATGCCTGGACATGGGGGGCAGGACTTGCCGTCGCGAACCTCGCCATGATCTACTGGACCATAAGGGGGCCGCGCTAGGGGGCGGCTATGGACATTATCAGCAAAGCACGGGCACGATCGCCCTGGATACTGCACTTTGACGCGGGTGCATGCAACGGATGCGACATAGAGGTTCTCGCCTGCCTGACGCCTGTCTACGACGTCGAGCGGTTTGGGATGATGAACATCGGCAATCCCAAGCATGCCGATATCCTGTTGGTCACGGGCACCTGCAACCTGCGCAACGCACGCGTGCTGCGGAATCTCTATGACCAGATGCCTGAGCCGAAGGCAGTGGTTGCCATCGGGGCATGTGCCCTCTCCGGCGGCGTGTTTCACGAGTGCTACAACGTCCTTGGCGGCGTCGAAGGGATCATCCCCGTTGACGTGTGGGTACCCGGATGCGCGCCAAAGCCGGAAGCCATCATCGAGGGCGCTGTGATGGCGATCGAGCGGATGCAGGAACGCGCGGCCCGAATGCGCGCTCGCGGAGGCTCGGAGAATGGCTGAAGCGACAGCCCACGAGGGCGCAAGCACGGTTGACATACCTGATGTCCAGACCATCTCGCCCGAGCAGCTCCTGACGAGCGTGAAGGATGCGGCGGATCGCGGCCTGCGATTTGTGACCGCAACATGCCTCGACGTTCGCGATGGCTTCGAGGTCTACTATCATTTCGCCGACGGCGACCGCCTATCCCACCTGCGTGTTGTCGTCTCGAAAGGCTCAACGTTGCCAAGCATCAGCGGCATCTACATGTGCGCCTTCCTGGCAGAGAACGAGATCAAGGAGCTGTTTGGTCTGGAAATCACCGACATCGTCATTGATTACAAGGGACACCTCCTGCTCACCGACGGTGGACCCGTTACGCCCATGCTGAAGCAGGCGGCCGGGGCAGGATAGACCGGAATGGCAACGCGCACAACGGTTCCGTTCGGGCCTCAGCACCCGGTTCTTCCGGAACCCATCCAGCTCAAACTGACCCTCGAGAACGAGACCGTCGTCGAAGCGATCCCGCATATCGGCTATGTACACCGAGGAGTGGAGAAGGCTGGGGAGCGGATGGACTTCGGCCAAAACGTGTTTCTGGTCGAACGCATCTGCGGCATCTGCAGCTTCATCCATGCTCTTGCCTACTGCCAGGGCATTGAGAAGCTCCTCGGCATCGAGGTGCCGCCGCGAGCCCGGTATTTGAGGGTCATCTGGAGTGAGCTGCACCGCTTGCAGAGCCACCACCTGTGGCTCGGCCTTCTCGCGGATGCGTTTGGCTATGAGAGCCTTTTCATGCAGTTCTGGCGGAACAGAGAGCGGCTCCTCGACATCTTCGAGCGGACCGCAGGCAGCCGGATCATCATCTCAACGTGCTCGATCGGAGGCGTGCGGCGCGACATTGACGAGGCCGGCATCGAGTATATCTTGAGCGAGCTCGTTGAGCTCGAGAAAGCGTTGCGCGACGCGGTTGACGTTGTCCTCACTGACCGCACGATCCGAGCACGAACCGTCGGCAAGGGCATTCTGACTAAGGATCAGGCGCTGTCTCTCGGTGCGGTTGGGCCGGTGCTCCGCGGCAGCGGAGTCGGCGTGGATGCCCGAACCGACGGCTTTGCCGCATACGGCGAACTGGGCATAGAGCCGATCGTCGAAACCGACGGGGACTCGTTTGCTCGAACGAAGGTGCGCGCGCGAGAGTGCTTTCAGTCTCTTGACTTGGTGCGAAGGGCGATTGCCGGTCTGCCCGAGGGCGAGATCGCCGTTCGCCCAAAGGGCAGGCCCAACGGTCGGACGATCTCCCGGGTGGAGCAGCCGCGCGGCGAGCTGTTCTACATGATCTCGGCCGACGGAAGCAACAAGCTGGATCGCCTCCGCATCCGGACACCCACGTTCGCCAACGTACCCCCGCTGATAGCCATGTTGCCCGGCTGTGAGATGGCCGACGTTCCGGTCATTACGTTGTCCATAGACCCATGCATAAGCTGCACGGAGAGATAAGAGCGATGATGTTGCGGCGAGTCCTCGAGAACCTTTTCAGCAAACCCGCCACCCGGCCGTTCCCAAGGACGGCGCGGGAGCCGGTGGATGGCTACCGGGGGGCCGTCGAGTTCAACCGAGAGAACTGCGTGTTCTGCGGCGCCTGTGCGTTGCGTTGCCCGTCCAAGGCGATTGAGGTGGACCGTCCGTCGAAGACACTGAAGTTCGATCTCTTCAAGTGCATTCAATGCGCATGCTGCGCCGAGGCGTGCAAGAGGGGCTGCGTTCAGCTTCGATCCGTATACCATGCTCCGGTGTTCGAGAAGCCGGAGTTCGAGTTCAGCGGCGCGCCGGTCCTCGCACCGGACGGCGGTCAGACATCGGAATAGGGCTATACGACAAGCCGCTGCCCGTGGGTCGAGACGGGGCAGGACGAGGCAGAGGATATCCGGGGCGGTCCCTGGGTGGTCAACTGTCAGCCTGCAGCGCCGTCCGCAACAGCGCTTGCCAGGGCTCACCAGGCGTTGGGTTTCGGCCCCGCATCTGCTCCACTTCATCAGCAACCAGTCCGGCCACGAAGACCCCGAACAGCGCCCTGACATCGGCGCGCGAAAGGTTGTATCGGTGCTCGTAGCGGCCCAGCGCGTCGCCGAACGCCCGTCCAAGCGGTGTCCGACGATCCCAGAGCGCCTGCGCCCGTGACGGACTAGGGTCCACGTTCGCGGCCGGGTGGAACCATGACGTCCGGGCAAGGGTGAACAGGTCATACAGAGGCCATCCCGGACCCGAGAACTCCCAGTCTATGACATACAAGCTCCCATCGCCGTCGAGAAGGGCGTTGTTGGGGTTGAAGTCACCGTGGATTCTCGCGACCGGCATCGAACTGACATCTGCGGCACGTGCGGCGTCCAGCAACCACTCGGCCTGAGGCGGCGAGACGATCCCGGTGGACATCAGGATGCTGACCGCGCGCTGTGCGTGCTGGAGAATGCATTCAGCTTGATGGGCGGTGAAACGGTCGCATTGATCGTGAAGGGACCATATCCAGTCGGCAGCGATGCGGAACAGCTTCGCCAAATGGTCCAGATGCCCCTCGTCTCGGGCGATGCGCATCGCGACCGCAAGCGGATATCCGGGAACGCAGGTCTCCACCGATGAC
Organism: Chthonomonas calidirosea; assembly: GCA_020722705.1. Classification (GTDB taxonomy): domain Bacteria; phylum Armatimonadota; class Chthonomonadetes; order Chthonomonadales; family CAJBBX01; genus JAAYVH01. Next base: position 24,097 of record DYKI01000011.1, read on the forward strand.
ACTGTGCCTCCAAGGTCGCCGCAGTAGATAGGATGCGGGACGGAGTTCCCGACGCCCGGTTCGCGCGCGACGGCCTCAAGCGATCTGTAGTTGCGTATGAGACGCTCGGGGTGATCGGGCGTTCTGGGGATGCGGAGGACATATCGAGGTTCGGGCTCGTCGTTCACGAAGAGGAGCATCACCAATGAGCCGCCTGGAAGGGCCGTTGTGTCCAGTTTGACCGGTGAGACGTGTGCCCGAGTGGGCGCTCCAGGGAGGACCCTGGCCTCAAGGATTTCGGCCAGGATGGTGTTCATCGTCCTGCCTCCGCCACGAGCAGGAAGGAGTCCGAGAGGGCGCGGGCCATCGCGCCGCATACTGCGGCCGGCGTGTGGCCGAACAGCAGCCTTGCGGCCCATCGCCATGATCGCCGCCTCAGGTATGCCGCATACCTGCGCACGAGATAGGTGATGGCCCTGTTGTCGTCGGCGGGCACAATGAAGCGCGGATCGCGGTAGTTTGGGACGGCGATGAACGCAGCAGGGGGGCGGAAACCGGCCTCCGCGAGCAGCCTTCGGTACCCCGAATAGGAGTAGGTGTACGTTCTGTAGGGCTCACCCTTGCAGATGCGCGCGATGGCGCTTGCCAGCGTTCGGGGCATCAGGCTTGTGTATCGGAGACCGTTGTGGTCGCGAGTGCCCAGGAAGTACAGGTAGCCAAAGCGGTTCTCGATCCCAACATACAGAATGCCGTGGGGCTTGAGAACCCGGCGACACTCGGCAAGGCATCGGACCTGGGTCTCGAACGGCGACCCTGCCTCCGTCGCCGATCCCACGTATTCAAGAACGCCATTCATGGTCACAAGGTCGAAAGTGCTATCGCAAAATGGGAGGCGGCTGTCGTCGAGCGGATCAATCCTCACCGGCGAAATGTTGCCAATGCCCTCCTGTTCCGCGCGCATGGCGAGGAAGCGCAGGGTGTACGGGTTGGTGTCCATGGCTGTGACCTGAGCGCAGTGTGGGGCCAATCCGCATGCAACGGCGCCCCAGCCTGCGCCAAGGTCGGCAACATGACAGGATGATGTGATCGGCAGAACCGATCGGAAATCGGCTCGGTTGGCGCCAAGCGCATATCTCACCAACTCCGGATCCTTGAACCGCCCAAGGATGTTCTCAACGGCGTACCGATAACCGTGAGACCGCGTGATTTCGAGCATGAACTCCATCTGATCGGGGGCGAGGTGGTTCCAGTAATGGTCGCGAGAACTGAAGTTGGGGATGCCGTCGTCAAGCGGATAGCGTCTCCGGCACTCGGGACAGAGGTACCCTTCGTCCTGAAAGCGAACAACCGTCCGGCAGAAAGGGCAGGCAAACATGCTCACCAAACGCGATTTCCTTGCACTGATCGGCCCAGGCGCGCCACGATCGGGCGCGCGCCGCACATGGACCTCACAAGCTGAGACGGCATCCATTCACCCTGGTAACCGCACGTCGAGAAAGGGATCGGCTTCATGGGCATCACACGCAGAGCTTTCGTTCAGGCTGGTGCGGCGGGGATGACAGCGGCATTCGGCGCGACCGATGTGTTCGGATCGCCGGTGGACTACGCTGCACGTGCGCACGTGGACGACTGGTGCCACCATCCGGTTCTTGGTGATCCGTCGTGGGACACCTTTGAGAGGGAGCCGGGCAACCCGATTCACCACGGGCGGGAGCCCTACTGGTGGCCGGTCAACGGGACGCTGTTCCACGACCCGGTCAGCGGGCGCTGGTATGCGTATGTCAGCGTCTACCCACGGGGATACTGGCCTCCTCCGCCGGCGGATGTGCTCGTGCTTCGCGAAGGAGCCAATGGCGCATGGGAGGAACTCGGCTACGTCTTCGGACGGCGCCGACCTGCGTTCACCGCCGCCGATGGGCGGGAAGGGGGCTCAACCGACCTGTACGTGGCGTATTCGGACGGTAAGTACCATGGCGTGTTTGGATGGTGCGATGCTGCCAACCGCCGGGGCGGATTGGGTTATGTGGTCGCCGACAGCCCCGAAGGCCCCTTCCTCATCGGTGACCAACCCATCCACGATGACGGCGTGAGGAAGCCGGTTCTGGGTCGCTATGTGCGCGCGTACGCCTCGACCCTGATCAAGCGCAAGCGCGACTGGCTGATCTTGCACATGATGAGCACGCCAGGCAACGCAGGCGGCACGTGGGGATTGTTCGCGATGGTCGGCCCCAAAGCGGACGGCCCCTACTCGGATCCGATCCCGTTGGTCGCGCCGCAGCTCGATGGTTACCATCCTCCGCTCGCCGAGTTCTTTCCGGCGTTCACGCGCGACGGCATGGTGTATGCGCCGGCGACATCGGTTGCGCTCAACCGTACATTCCAGTCGCTCTTCAGCGCCAAGGTTGAGGATGCCCACCTGCCGGATGCATGGCGGATCGAGCGGCTGGGGTCGCTATGGCATGCCGAGCCCGTTGCATGGGAAGCGAAGGGCATCTGGGGGCAGACGATTGCGTGTGTGCCCATGTCGGGCGATCGCCTCCGAGCGCTCTTCCCGTGCAAGGATCGGGATGACGTGGGCGGAGTAGGCATCGCCCGGCGAAAATGGACTGAACCGTTTCGGGACGGCTTCGTACTTTCGGCGCCAAATGCGCCTTCCTACGCGATTCTGCGACGCCATTGGCGCGCTTTCACGCTGGCGAGCGCCATGCGCGTCCAGGGCGGAGTGCGAGTCTGCTGGGCATGTCGCGGACCGATGGGACCGGATCACCCTTATGCGGACAGCCGGCCGTCAACGCTCATGGCACGAGACCGTCGGGAAATCCGGCTGGCCGGACAGCAATGGTCTGTCGTGAACATGGGCGAGACCGGAGAGGAGGCGCAACTGGCAGCGGGCAGCCTGCCGGCTTTCGGTGAAGAGATGACGGTCACGCTGAAGCAGACGGAGCTGGAGATTGAGCTGTCACTCGGCGGACGCCCGGTGTGGCGTGGTCCGTGCGAGGCGCGCGCAGGCAGGATCGAACTGATGGCTGAGTCCGGCTCAATCGTGCGGGTAAGCAAGTTCGCTGTGGGCGGAGAGAGCCGAAGCCTGGAGGAGGACTGGCTGGGTACCGAGGCTCTGTGCGGAGCGGCCGTGCCGAGGGGCGAGTGGACCGAGATCAAGTCGCCGCGTTTCCGGTTCGGACTCGGGCATGAGACCAGGCAGAACGGCGCTCGGGCCAAATGGAACGTCATTGGAAACAGCTTCACGATCTGGGCGCCGCGCGGTCCCGACTACGGTGAAGCGCAAGTCCTCCTCGATGGCAAACCGGTAGGTCGGTTGAGGCTGCGCGCCACAGAGGCCGTCGCGAGCGCACCGGCCGCAACGTTCACCGCGCGCCAGGGACGGCATGCCGTGACGTTGGTGGCGGTCGAAGGGGTTGTGCCCTGCGACTGCCTGACGGTCAACACCGACCGGTAGCCGCTCTCAGCTCTCGGCTCTCAGCTCTCAGCCCTCAGCTCTCGGCTCTCAGCTCTCAGCTCGATACGACGCGCAAGCCTAGCTCACGCAACTGCGCCTCGTCCACCGTTGACGGGGCTCCCATCAAGGGGTCGGTGCCGCCGCCGATCTTGGGGAATGCCATGACCTCGCGGATGTTCTCGGTGTCGGTCATCAGCATGATCAGCCGGTCTATCCCGGGGGCAACCCCGCCGTGCGGTGGCGCGCCATACGCGAACGCATCCAGCATGTGACCGAAGCGCTCGCGCTGAACTTCCTCCGACAGCCCAAGTAGAGCAAACACTTTGGCCTGAATGTCCGCTCGGCAGATTCGGATGGAGCCCGATCCCCACTCGACGCCGTTGCAGACGATGTCATAGCATTGCGCACGGACTCTAGCGGGATCGGTGTCGAGGTAGGGGAGGTCATCCTCGTGCGGCATCGTGAACGGGTGGTGTTCGGCATCCCAGCGGTTTTCTTCGGCATTCCACTGGACGAGGGGGAAGTCGGTGATCCAGCAGAAATGCAGCACATCCGATGGGGCGAGATTGAGCCGACGCGCTATCTCCTGCCTGAGTCGTCCGAGAACCGTCGCGGCGACGTCGGCGGCGTCTGCAACGATCAGCAGCAGGTCGCCGGCCTCAGCCTTTGCCGCACTGAGGATGCGTTCGCGCTCCGTTTCCGAGATGAACTTGGCTATCGGGCCGCGCAGCGTCAAGCCGTGGCCCGAGCCGTCGCTGTCCTCGATGGCGAGGTGAGCCAGTCCTCTAGCGCCCCATTCCTTTGCCAGGCGCGCCAGATCGTCGGTTTCACGGCGTGATAGGCGCGAGCCGCCCGGATAGCGAACGCATCGAATGACGCCGCCCGAAGCCAGCACGTCGCTGAACACTCCGAAGCTCGTCCCACGCATGGCCTCCGATATGTCGGCGATCTCGAGGCCGTATCGAAGGTCAGGCTTGTCCGTCCCGTAGCGAAGCATGGCGTCGTCGTACGTCAACCGCGCGAACGGGACCGAGCCGAGGCGCTTGTTGGAGCACTCTCTCAGTACTGCGATCGTCATGTCCTCGGTCAGTTGGAGGACATCCTCCTGGGTGACGAACGACATTTCCAAGTCCAGTTGAGTGAACTCCGGCTGGCGATCCGCCCGTTGGGCCTCGTCACGGAAACATCGTGCGATCTGGTAATAGCGCTCCACGCCTGCGACCATGAGGAGCTGCTTGTACTGCTGAGGCGACTGGGGGAGGGCATAGAACAGCCCAGGCGAGAGCCTGTATGGAACCAGATAGTCCCGGGCGCCTTCGGGTGTCGAGCGGGTGAAGATCGGCGTCTCGACCTCGATGAAGCCGCGGCTGTCGAGGAACCGACGCATGGAAGCAACGACCCGATGCCGCAGCCGCAGTATCTCCTGCATGCGGGGACGCCGCAGGTCGAGGTACCGGTAGCGAAGGCGAAGCTCTTCATTCACGAGCGACATCTGCGACTCGTCGTTCAGTTGGAATGGCAAGGGCTGGCGGCAAGGGTTGAGTATGCGTACCTCCGACACATGGATCTCGATCTCGCCCGTGCCGAGCTTGGGATTTGCCATGCCGGGCGCACGCATCTGAACTTCGCCCGTCACGGACAGGACGAACTCGGACTTGACGGCGGCCAGAGCTTCCAGTACGTCGGGCGAGGATGCCGCATCGGCACGGAGCTGTACGATCCCCGTCCTGTCACGCAGGTCCACGAAAACAAGGTCGCCGTGGCTCCGCACCGAGTGCACCCAGCCGTTCAACGTGACCTGCCGGCCCGCGTCTTCGGCTCGGAGCTCTCCGCATGATCTCGTTCGTTGCCAGTGTGCCAATGCTATCCGCCTCCATCTCTCCTCTGACCCGAAATCGCGCCGCGCTGCTGCATTACTTCGGCGACGCGGTCGAGGGGGACCTCATCCTGAGTTCCATCGTCCATGTTCTTCAGTGTAGCGACGCCTCGATCCATTTCGTCGTCGCCCACGATGACGACCTGACGCGCCCCGATCTTGCCGGCAGCGCGCATCTGCGCCTTCAGGCTCCGCCCCAGGTAGTCCATGTCTGATGCCACGCCGTTCGACCGCAAGTCGCGCAATGCCCGGACCGCCCACTCCCGTGCATGCTGTCCCAGCGCGGCCAGAAACACGTCAGGCGTCTCGCTGTCAATGCCGGGGACTCGGCCCAGTTCTTCGAGTACCATCAGGCATCGTTCGGTACCGATCCCAAACCCAATGCCCGGCGTGGGCCGTCCTCCGCACGACTCGACAAGGCCGTCATATCGTCCGCCTCCGCCGATGACGTTCTGCGCTCCGAGTTGGGGGCTGACGACCTCGAAGGCGGTCTTGGTGTAGTAGTCAAATCCGCGAACCAGGTTCGCATCCAGCGTAAACCGGATATTGAGACGGGCAAGGTGGCCCTGCAGCGCCTCGAAGTGATCAGCACAGTCAGAGCAGAGGAAATCGGAGAGCCTGGGGCAATCCTCGAGCGCAGCCTTGTCCTTAGGGTCTTTGCTGTCGAGCATGCGCAGCGGGTTCTGCTCGAACCGGCGGCGGTTGTCGGCGCTCATCTGAGCCAGCCTCGGCTCGGCAAAGGCAAGGAGCGCCTTCCGATGCTCGGGCCGGCAGATGGGGCATCCAACGGAGTTCAAGCGCAACTCCGCGTCGGTGATGCCGATTCGTCGGTAGAACTCGATCGCCAGCCCGATCACCTCAGCATCCACCGCCGGATCGCTCGCGCCGATCACCTCCGCCCCGGTCTGTTGGTGCTCTCTGTAGCGCCCTCGTTGCCCGTGCTCGTACCGGTATATCGTCGCAATGTAGTAGAGCTTCAGGACGGTGCCGTCGCCGAGCAGCCCATTCTCGATGGCGGCCCTCACGACAGGCGCTGTGCCCTCGGGCCTGAGCGTCATGCTTCGCCCACCGCGATCGGTGAAGGTGAACATCTCCTTGCTGACAATGTCCGTCCCGTCACCGATACTGCGCGTGAACAGCTCGGTGGCCTCCATGACAGGCGTGCGTATCTCGCGGTACCCGTAGAGCCTGCACGTTTCGCGAAAGATCCGTTCAATCGCCTGCCACCTGGCCGCATGGAGCCATGGCTCCTTCTCGGGTGGGAAGGGCAGAACATCGTGCATATATGGGGGAGCCGCGTACTTCATTGGAGTTAACCTGCCGAGGAGCCCAGGCGCAGGAGCGCGAGTGACTCGGGTGGTGCCGAATGAGCGTCCGACCTTCGGCCCAGAGATTCAACACAACGGCGACACCGGGTTCACAACCCGCAGTCGTGCGAGCATTGTACCGATATCCGGTCCCCGGTGTCGAGTGAGCGTCCGTTCGGGTATCGTCATTCATGGTCAGGCGGTGGGATTCTGTGGCCTGCCTGTTGTGTTTCGCATGAGGTGCGGGAGGTTGGCGCATGGGAGCTTTGACGTTCGGTCGGCGCGAGGCGTTGGCAGGCTCGATCGCAGCGGTGGCCCAGCCGCTGCTGGGCCAGACGCCTGAGACCAAGATTCGTCTGGGTCTCATCGGGTGCGGTCAGCGCGGGTCATGGATCGGCGGTCTGTTTAGGCGGCATGGCGGCTTCGAGATTCATGCGGTCGGCGACTACTTCGAGTCGGTGGCGAACGAGTGTGGAGCCGCCCTCGGAGTACCTGAGGCGCGTCGGTACTCGGGGCTGGACGCCTACAGGCGGGTCATCGCGTCGGGCGTCGAAGCCGTCGCACTCGAGACGCCGCCCTACGTCTTCCCGCTGCACGCCGAGGCTGCGGTCTCCGCCGGGCTGCATGTCTTCATGGCGAAGCCGGTTGCTGTTGACGTGCCCGGATGTCGGCGCGTTGAAGCTGCGGCTGCACGTGCATCCGAGCGGCAACGTGTGTTCCTCGTTGACTATCAGATGCCGACCGATCCGTCGAACCAGAAGGTTGTGCAGTATATCCGAGCAGGGGCGATCGGCAAGATCGCAGCAGTGCATACGTACTACCTGGCCGGTTCATGGTCGGATCCACCCAAGACCAGAACCATCGAGGACCGATTGCGCGGACTGGTCTGGGTCAACGACACCGCGATCGGCGGGGGATACCACGGCAATGCGTGTATCCACGCCGTTGATGCAGCCATGTGGGCCATGGGGCGGGCGCCGGCAGCGGCGCTGGGGGTTTCGCGCATTGGCAGGCCCAATCCGCACGGCGACAGCCATGATGTCATATCGCTAACGTATGAGTTCGACGACGGGATGGTGATGTGCCATCGCGCCAAGCACCTTCCGGACAACTACTCGACTGCGGATTTCTGCGGCTGCTACATTCACGGAGATGCGGGCTATGGATGGATCAGCTACAGCGCTCGCGCCCAACTTGTCTCCGGTGAGGAAGCGTTCAAGGGCGACGTCGTGAACCTGTACGAGGCCGGCGCTTCGCGCAACATAGCGGCTTTCCATGAAGCGATCATGAAACGCGACCACTCGAATCCAACGGTCCGAAGGGCCATTGACAGCGCTCTGGTCACCATCATGGGGCGAGAGGCAGCGCTGCGGAAGACACGACTGACGATGGCGACAGTTCTCCGGGAGAACAAGTCGCAGCGGGTCAGCCTGGCCGGGCTCCGACGATAGACCCGCGCGGCCCGAGACCGGCAGACGATGGCGCCGCCGAGCTCCGCGTAAGCTCGGCCCGACGGCTGGCGCTGGCGGCGTGCATGTTCCTCATCACCGCGTCATTCGGCTTCCTTCAGCCGTTTGTGCCGCTCTATTGGGAGGCCTCCGGGCTGAGTCGAGCGCAGATCGGCATCGTCGGAGGCATCGGCAGCGGCGCAGCGCTGCTGGTTCAGCCGCTCATGGGCCGTCTCTCCGATCATCTGGACTCACGGCGGCTGCTGATGGCGCTTGCGGCGATTACGGCTGCAGGAGCGTACTTCTCGTTTCAATGGGTAGCGAACGCAGCAGCCTTCGCGGTGTTGACAGCCGTCGGCGTCAACGGCACGATCTACCTCAATGCGGCGGCAGGTGTGGTGTGCGGTCGGCTCGGCGGCAGATTACGCGGCGGAGCCACCTACGCGGCGTATCGCGTGTGGGGATCGGTAGGCTACATCGTTGTGGCACTGCTCGCCGGATGGCTGATCAACAATGGCGCCAAGGCCGGAGAGGCCATGACGCGGCAAACGTTGATGGATGTATTCCGCTGGGGACCGCTCATCTTCGTTGCGGTTGCCGGGCTGGCGTTGATCATCCCTGACCCGCGCGCCCCCGAGTGTCCTGTGCTCGCCGGTGGCGGAACATGTGATTCCACAGACGGGCCGAGGCGCAATGGCGCGTTGCTCAAGCCCTTTCTTGTCTGTTTCTTCCTGTATCAGTTTGCTCTGTACGGCGCATCCGCGTACCTTAGCCTCTACATGAAGGCGCTGGGCGCGTCGCCCCTCTGGATCACGGCAACGTTCGCATCGGGTGTGGTGTGCGAAGTACTGGTCATGTCCCGTATCGGAAGGCTTTCGGACTTGCATGGCCGCAAGCCGGTGCTCGCCGTTGCATTCGTGCTGATGCCGATCCGGCTCCTCTGCTACATCCCTGCGACCGGTCCGCTATGGGTGCTGTTCGTCCAGCTTCTTCACGGGCTAAACTTCGGCATTATGGGTGCCATTGCCGTCGCCTATGTGAATGACGTTGCAGACGATCGCACGCGAGGTGCGGCTCAGGCTGCACTTGCCTCTGCGGGCGGTCTGGCCGTGGCGATCGGCCCAGCGGTATGCGGACTGATCGCTCAGCGATACGGCCTCGGCTGGATGTTCGCGGCGATGTCCCTTGTCGGTTGGATCGGAGCGATTCTGTTCATCTTCGGTGTGCGCGAGCCCTGGCGTCCCGGTGCCGCTCAGACGTCTCGGGCCTGACGGCTTGTGCTATACTGGCAGCCTGCCATGCCGAACACGAACCCATCAAGGCTCTTCACCGACTGTCGCCTTGAGCAGGTGCTGCCGCATGTGCTGAAGCCCGGAAGGTATATCGGCGGGGAGTACAACGCAATCAGCAAGGACCCCTCAACCGTTGACGTGAGGGTTGCGCTTGCCTTCCCGGATGTCTACGAGATAGGCATGAGCAACCTTGCGCTCGGCATCCTCTACGAGGTTCTCAACCGACGTCCGGATGTATACGCAGAGCGTGTATATACTCCCTGGCCCGATGCCGCCAAGGCCTTCAAAGATGCCGGCATTCCGCTGTTCAGTCTCGAAACTCGGACGCCGCTGCGCGATTTCGACATCATCGGCTTCACCCTGGGATTCGAGCTGTGCTACACCAATGTGCTGAACATGCTGGCTCAGGCCGGCCTTCCGTACCGCGCGGAGGATCGCGACGCAAGACATCCTCTCGTCATCGCGGGTGGTCACTGCAGCGTCAATCCCGAGCCCATGGCTCCGTTCATTGATGCGTTTGTCATCGGGGATGGCGAAGAAGCGGTTGGCGAGGTTGTTGACGTCTATCGCAAGCATAGAGCGGGTCCGAGGCGTGATCTGCTTGCCGCTCTGGCACAGGTGCCGGGCGTGTACGTGCCTGTGCTGTACCGTGTCGCCCACGATGGGCAGTTGGAGCCTCTCGACACGGCTGCGCCGCGCAGAGTCGTGCGGCGCGTCATCTCGGACATAGGGTCGCTCCCGTACCCTGTCGCGCCTATCGTGCCTTCGGTTGAAGCAGTCCACGACCGGATATCCATCGAGGTGCTGCGGGGATGCACGCGCGGGTGTCGGTTCTGTCAGGCGGGCATGATCACTCGACCTGTACGTGAGCGCAGCGCCGCTGACATCATGAGGCTTGCGGACGAACTCGTACGCAGCACCGGACATGAGGAGATCAGCCTTGTATCGCTTTCCACCTCGGATCACACCGAAATCGAGGGGATCCTAACGGCGCTCACGGCCAAGTATCGGGAGAGGGGCATCGGCGTCGCACTCCCGTCGCTGCGAGCCGACCGCGACTGCGTGGAGCTTGCTCGCCAGATCAGCTCGGTTCGCAAGACCGGCCTGACATTCGCGCCGGAGGCAGGCACCCAGCGTTTGCGCGACGTCATCAACAAGGGCGTCACCGAGGAGGACCTGTTCGGCGCGGCTGAGGCCGCATTCTCGTCCGGGTGGCGGCGCATCAAGCTCTACTTCATGATCGGACTGCCGACGGAGACCGACGATGACGTCATCGCCATCGGCGATCTCGCCGAGCGGGTGGTGAAGCTTGGACGCAAACTGGGCTATCCAGGAGTGTCGGTTACCGCGAGCGTGGCCGGTTTCGTCCCGAAGCCGCACACTCCGTTCCAGTGGCGCGCTCAGGACACGCTCGCAGAACTGAGCCGCAAGCAGTCGCTGCTGAAGGCGAGTGTGCGGAACCGCGCGGTCCGGCTGAAGTTTCACGATGCGCGGATCACGCACGTCGAGGGTGTCCTTGCCCGTGGCGGGCGGGACGTAGCGCGGGCCATCGAGACTGTTGTGCGGTTCGGAGGAGGCTTCGACGCGTGGGACACACACTTCAGCTTCGATCGGTGGATGTCTGCATTTGGCCGCGCGGAAGTTGCGCCTGAGTTGGTGGCGAACCGGCAGCGGGGGTATGATGAACGACTGCCGTGGGACCACATTGACTGCGGTGTCAACAGGGGTTATCTTCGGGCGGAGGACAAACGGGCGGAGGCCGGGATCCTGACGGAGGATTGCCGTGCCGGGCGATGCACATTCTGCCAGGCCTGTGATCGGTGGCTGACCGAGCGCAAGCCTACGGCGGTAACGGTCACAGAGTGAGAGGAGAGCGCATATGGGCGCCTATGGCAACGTTCCGGACGAAGATGTCAAGATCATCGAGCGAGCCACCGGCATAGCCGGTTCGGTCGTGGCTTCAATACCTTCGGGCGCGCCGCATGGATGGGTTGCGACAGCGTATGAGTACGTCCTTGAGGCCATCATCCGCGACTGGGTCGAGCACGGTACCGACGATCTCGACAGTGCCGATGCCGACGATCTCGCTGAACTGGTTCGGGCTTCCGCGGACATAGCCCTGACGCAGGAGCCTTCGTTGCAGGACGTGACGTTCCGGACAGTCCTCAGAGGCTGGCTCGGTGACTGGGTTCGCAACTGGGGGCTGGACGAGTAACTCATGTTGACCTTGACGCTGATTGCCTTGTCGTGTTAAAATGCACGTGTATCGCGCTCGGATGCGAACTATTCCGGGCGAGTTATCGTCCTAGAGTGAAGAGGGTCAGAACGCATAAGCCGCAGAGCAGTCGCTCTGAGATGCCAGGCTGATGCAGCGCCTACAGAAAGGACAAACAGGATTCATGGGAGATTTCGATACCACCAAGCGCGGACGCGCTGCGTACGCGAAGCCGTCTGCGATGTTCGTCGAGCTGAAGCCTGAAGAGCGACTGATGTCATGCAACAAGACGCCGTCGGATATCGCATGCGACGATCCTACCGGCTTGGGCTTCGACGCCAGCTAGTCTTTCTCGCGCCTGCTCGTCAATCCTAGTGAAGCGGAAGTCCGTCAGAGGCGGCCGACGTGCGTGTCTGCCGCCTCTGTTTTGTTTTGAAGCGGGCATTGGGGGTGGCGGAAACTGCGGCTCGCGTTGTGCGCTCCGCCGGAGTTTGGGGCGGGCCTCTCACCGTAGTAGACACTATCCCTAACGATCGGCGCGACGGCTGCCCGTACGGTCGTGCGTCTGGAGGCATATACCAATGAAGGCTAAGAGCGGATTCGTCCTGCGCGAAGTCGGCGAGGGTACCGTCCTGGTCCCGACCGGCGAGCGCGTGGTTGACATGAACGGCATGATCGTGCTTAACGACACCGGCAAGTTTATCTGGGAACGACTTGACGGCTCTCATACCCCCGAGCAGATCGCGGCTGCTCTCGTGGATCTCTACGAGGTGTCGCTTGATGAAGCGGCGTCCGACGTGAACAGCTTCCTGAACGAGCTCGAGAACCTGGGGATACTTGAGAATGGCGCTGCTGCCAACTGACTACAAGGAGCTGACGCGCGCCATCATGGCGCAGGCGGCGGATGCAGGCCGTCCCGTCAACGGCTCATTCGAGCTGACAAGCCGGTGCAACCTCGGCTGCAAGATGTGCTATATCCGCACACGCGCCGGCGATCGGGCCATCAAGGCAACGGAACTCAGCGCCGAGCAATGGCTGGATCTGGCCAAACAGGGTGTCGAGGCCGGGATGCTGTTCCTGCTCCTGACCGGCGGCGAAGTGTTCCTGCGGCCCGACTTCTTCGACATCTACGAGCCCCTGACCGATATGGGCTTGCTGATTACCCTCTTCACGAATGCCACGCTGATCAACAAACGAGCGGCAGAACGACTCGCCAAGCGGCCTCCCAACCGCACGGAGGTCACGCTTTACGGAGCCAGCAAGGAGACCTACGAAGCGGTTACGGGTGAACCGGGCAGCTACGATCGGTGCATTCGCGGCATTGATCTTCTCGTTGAGGCAGGCGTGACGCTCAAACTCAAGACAACCATCAGTCGGATCAACGTTCACGAGTTCGACGAGATGCAGGCGATGGCAGACAAGTGGGGGGTCGGCTTTGGGGCCAGTTGGCTTCTCTCGAAGCGACGGGACCTTTGCTCCAGCATGGTTGAGGATATCCGCTTGAACGCGAAAGAAGCGGTCGAGCTTGAGACGAGAGACGAGCAGGCGGTTGCCAACATGCGGATGATCGCCCAGCGCGAGCCGGAGCCGGTTTCTGAAGATCCGTTCTACTGTCAGGCCGGAAAGTCGTCCTTCGTGGTCGGTCCGTCGGGCGACATGAATGTCTGCATTGACCTGCCGCTCCCGCGAGCGCGGCCGACGGAGGTCGGCTTCGTCAATGCCTGGGAGCAAGTGAAGCGCTTCATCAGGACGGTGCCGCAGTCGGAGGACTGCAAGTCCTGCGAGCTCAACAAGTACTGCGTCCGATGTCCGGCGTGGGGTTACGTTGAGACCGGTTCGATGACGAGCTCGGTCGTGTATCTCTGCGAGATCGCCAAGGAGCGCCGCGACCGTTACGCAGTGGAGGCTGCCGCTTGAACCGTCTCGCATTCGGCATAGCCGGCCTGACCATCAATGTCGAATCGGAACAGCCGTTTCCGAGCGGTTTTGTGGGCGAAAAGCTCGCTCCGTTCGTGTTGCAGGAGCCGATCGCCGTTTCTGATGTCAGTGTCCGCTGGACTGATCGAGACCCACGCGGGATGCCGTTGGGAGAAGAAGTGTTTGCTCCCGGTTCCGTGTGGCGCATGCATCGTCGCGCAGATCGCAGCGATGGTTGGACGGCCGTCATCTCCTATGCGGATGACGGCCGTTTGACCGACAAAGCCGGCGTCGTCGAGGTGGACGGCGGCTGGCGCAGCGTGGCTCTGACCGAGCGAAGCCGAGGCGCATCCTGGTCCAGTCTGCTGAACCTCGGGGCAGGCGAGCTGATCGTCCGAACGCGTATCATTCTGGAAGGCGGCCTGGTGTTCCATGCGTCTGCCATAGACGATTCGGGTTCCGGAGTGATGATGGTCGGGCATGCCGGCGCCGGCAAGAGCACCCAGGCCTCCATCTGGAGCCGTCAGGACGGCGTTATTGCCCTGAGCGATGACCGCGTTGGGGTCCGACTGGTGCATGGTATGCCGGTCGCTTACGGCACGCCATGGGGCGGCACGGCGGGCATCGCCAAGAACCACTCGGTGCCGCTGAAGGCTATTCTGGTGCTGGAGCAAGCGCCGGCCAACGCCATCGAGCCGCTGCCCATCGAAGATGCCGCCCCACTTCTGCTTGCCCGCTGTTTCCTGCCATACTGGAGCAGTTCCATGATGGGTGCAGCGATGGATGCGATGACCGATCTTCTCCGAAAGGTCCCGGTGTACCAGTTCCGCTGTCTGCCGAATGACACGGTGGTGCCGGTCGTCCGCGCCGTGTTGTGAACGTCTCGTGCCGTGATCTCGTGCCGATCATCCAGGCCGTGCTAAGCGCTGGTTCGCGTGTGCGCTTCACGGCTACGGGCGGGAGCATGATCCCGTTCATCCGGAGTGGCGAGACGGTCGAACTGCAGGCCATCGAGCACGACGACATCAGGTCGGGCGATATTCTTCTGGCAATGCGTTCTGATGGCGTTTATGTCCTGCATCGCGTCGCTGAACTCGGCGATCGAAAGGTCTTCCTGGTAAGCGACGCAGGCCGAGCCGACGGCTGGATAGGCGCCGAGAACGTGGTGGCTCGCGCCACTGCGGTCTACAGGCGCGGACGCCGCCATGCGCTCGATACTGCCAGAGCTCGTCGCATGGGGCTGCTATGGATGCGCCTTGGGTCCCTTGCCACCGGCTCGCTTGCGCTGTGGCTGGCCCTGAGACGCCGACTCCGGCATGGGGGGCGCGCACAGGGGTGCGACCGGAACCCTGCGTGACCTGTTGCGATCAGCCCTCCACTGCCCTCGCAGCAAACAGCGGAGAGGATGAGGACAAGCACTCCCGTCTGCTTCTGTCGCTCTCCCTATGGCCGGCCTTCCATCACGTCGTAGATCGAACCTGCGGCAAGCTCACCGAGGACGATTGGCGACGCGCGCTCGGCCTTGCCAGAATCCACGGACTCACACCGATCCTGTATGCCGCAGCGGTCGAGGGGTGGACCGACCAGCCGGTGCCAGGTCTCGACGGTCCCAAACGTTCGTACTTCATCCATGGCGCAAGGTCAGTGTTTGCGCTGGAAGAGCTCCGCGAGATATCCGAAGCCCTGGCCGGCGCCGGGCTGCGTCTGGTGGCCCTCAAGGGGATCGCTTCGATCCTGAGCGTCTATCCTGACCAGGCGCTTCGCACCCTGAGCGATCTGGATGTCCTGATTGATCTCCCGCAGCTTGGGCGCGCGGTTCAGGTCTTGAAGGAGCTGGGCTATACGAAGATTGAGAAGGCCACTTCACCCGAAGACGAGTGGCTGACAGTGATGTATCTGGATGGAATCTGCATGGTACGCCCGCGCCGACTGCCTGTCGAGCTCCACTGCAGCTTCCTTGGGGGGCTCGGCGACACCGAAACGGCCATTGAGGACGCATGGCGGAGCCCTGTCACCCTTGATGCCGGGCCGTGGTCCGTACTCGGTCTTCCGTTCGAACACGCGTTCATCATGGCTGCGTGCCACCTGCGCCGCAACTTCGATCGCGCGTTGCCCTACCTCAAGGACGTGACGGACCTGGCCCTTCTGTCCAGACGGATCGAAGTGCTCGGCGCATGGGACCGAATGTGGGAGGCTGCGCGACGCTGGGCGGTTATCGAGCACGTGCGTGGCGTTGCGGCATTCCTGAACGCTTATACGCCCGCGCATGTGCCGGATTGCGAGGATGCGGTGCCGGCATTCACCCCGGCGGATCTGGTCTATGCGCTCGAACGGCTCGAAGGGCGAGGGCGGCTAAGCGAGGGGCTAGCGGCGCGCATGCGTCTGGTCGGAAGGCTTCCCGGACTGGCGGCGCAAGCCCGGTTCATGGCGGGTCTCGCTGTGCCCAGGCCCGGGTTCCTGCGCTGGAGATACCGGCTTGCCGACAACCGATCAGTCGCGCCATACTACGCGCTGCACATCTTTCGGGCGGTGTTCCGCATGGTTGAGGACGTCGTCCTGCGAACGAAGCAGAGCCGACGCCGCCACACTCGCGGCTGATCCTGGCGCTCTAGTCCAACACCTTCAGAACGGCCTGAGCTGTCCTGTGGTTGCCGAACGGCGGCATCACATAGACGCCCTGCGTCCGTGACCTGGCCTCGATGAGAAACTGTCGGGCCACATCCAGGCCGTAATGCCGCGCATCGGCGTCCTCCATGTCGGCCATTCGCGCCCTGATTTCGTCGGGTATCCGGATGCCTGGTACCTCGTTGTGCATGAACTCACAGTGCCGCGAACTGCGCAGAGGCAGCAACCCGAAGAGGAGCGGGAGCTGCACGCGTGAGGCAGCATCTGCGGCTGTGTCGAGGGCCTCAAGGTCAAAGATGGGCTGAGTGTAGATGACATGCGCTCCCTCCATGGCCTTGCGCTCCAGTCGTGCGAGCTCCTTCCCAGGATCGGCGGCGAGCGGATCGAATGCGACGGCAATGGTGAACGCAGTGGCCTGGCCGATCCCGGCACCGGCCAGGTCAATGCCCTCATTGAACCTGCGGAGTATCCGCACCAGACCAACCGAGTCGATGTCATAGACCGAGGTTGCGCTCGGGTAGTCGCCGATGAGCGCCGGATCGCCTGTCACAGCCAGCACGTTGCGCAAGCCCAGGGCGTGGGCGCCAAGGAGGTCTGCCTGTACAGCCAACAGGTTGCGGTCACGGCAGGCGAAGTGCAGCATAACCTCGATTCCGGCTCGTTCCTGAACCAGATGTGCGACAGCGATGGCGTTCATTCTGAGGCGCGCGCGGGCTCCATCGGAGATGTCTATCACATCAACGCCCGACACGTGCAGAGCCGCCGCTGCCTCGATGACCTTCCTGATATCACTCCCTCGGGGCAAATCGAGTTCTACAGCCTTGACGTATGTGTTTCCGATTTTGCGCGACAGGCGCGAGTAATCAGTTGGTGAGGCGGGCAGTGGAACTTCATGAGCTGGAAGCGTTGCCTTCGGGGCAACCGGCCTCGTCTGAGCAGTCGGCGCCCGCCTCGCCAGAGCCCGAACGACGGCGGCGATGTGCTCCGGAGATGTTCCGCAGCATCCGCCGATGATCGCGGCGCCCGCGTCGGCAAGCATACAGGCTTGCCGACCGAAGTACTCGGGAGTCACGGCATAACGTATCTCATTGCCGACACGCTGGGGAAGGCCTGGAGTCGGCATGGCGCTCAGGGGCAGAGAGGTTTGACCACGCATGGAACGGACGATCTGGACCATCCGCTGGGGACCGACGGCGCAGTTGGCTCCGACGGCTACCACTCCGGGCCACGAACTCACCTCGGTGGCAAATCGTGCCGGCAGACCGGAAGAGAGGCTGGCACCGTCCTCAACGAAGACCTTCTGGACGATGATCGGGACGTCGCCCAACGAACGGACTGCGGCGTGGGCCGTGCGCAGTTCCTCGATATCGTGGAACGTCTCCAGCAGGATCAGGTCAACGCCCTCATTGAGGAGGACTTCGGCCTGTTCGCGGAAAGCGCGCGTGGCCTCTTCGGCATGGATGGCACCCGACGGCGCAAGCGCGCGCCCGCAAGGTCCCATGGCACCGGCAACGATCGTCTGTGGGCCGGCAGCACGTCGCGCGATCAAGACGGCGTCTTTGTTGATGTCCTTCAGTGAGCGTTCGAGCAAATGGGTCGAAAGTTTGATGCGGTTTGCGCCGAACGTATTCGTCTCGATGAGCTGTGCCCCGGCGGCTACGTATGCCGCGTGGCATCTCTCGACGGCTGCGGGATTCGTGAGGTTGGCCAGCTCGTACGGAAGCGGGATGCGCTGCTCAGCCAGCAGGGTGCCCATCGCGCCGTCCGCAACGGTGGTACTTTGTCGAAGTCGTTCCAGTATGTCATCTGCACTGAGCACGGTATGCACCTCAATCGTTCTTGGTCGGGCTAACGGCTGGCAGTCTACCCGCACCAATCGTCCGAGTGTCAATCACATGGGAGAGCGAGTGCTATGAACCTCACAGCCTGCAGAAGCGGACGCGCACTGCTGAGGGCAAGAATCTGCACTGCCGGCGTTCTGGCCGCCGGCGTCGCGGTGTTCGGGCCGTTCGGACACGGCGGCGTCATGAGAAGCGAAGCCATGACAGTCCGGGGCTGCCATGACGAGACCCTGCAATGCAGTCTCGAAACGTTCAGTGTCAGGAGGCGTGTCGGCTTTGTTATTGTCTCGGGCGTGGTGCGGAACGTCTCACCTCGAATATGCCGAGCTGTTGAAGTTGTTGCCGACGCAGAGAGCCCTGCCGGAATGGCGCTTGACCAGGCTTCCGCCCTGATTGACACGACCGACCTCTATCCGGGGCGCGCGTCGTCATTCAACGTCATATTCGATGATCACCCGCGCATTGGAGCGGTCTCGCTTCGACTTCGGCGTCTCAGAAGCTCTTCGCTGACACCACCGCCCTCGCTAACCGTCACACGGGGCACACCGGGAGACGAGTGTTCGGCTGACCCGGGCCGCCTTCGCGTCACACCGGAGGTACATTAGCCCCAAGCATAGCGCCCTGGCCCACGTACCTGACCTCACGCCCAGAGGAGGAGTTTTCAGGCTCGGCAGCGAATATCGGTGCGGTGATGGGCAACGCGAACACGGAGGCAGAGGGCATAGTACTGCGCGCAGTATGCGGTGTATACACCGTTCATGCCGACGGGCGCATCGTACACTGCACTCTCCGGGGCAACCTCAAGAAGGAGTTCGAGTACAGCGGCGGCTCTGCTCCTCGTGTCACTGGCGTCAAGCGTCACCACGGCCGTGACGCGCTCGCAGTCGGCGACAGGGTCCTGTTCGTGCCTGGACCCCATGGCGGCGGGATCATCGAGGCGATTCTGCCGCGCAGGTCGAGGTTCAGCCGCACGGGTTTCCGAGGCCGTGAACACACGGTGGTCTGCAACCTGGATCTGGTGGTGATCGTGGCTGCGTGTGCAGAGCCGAACCCGGATATGTGGAAGCTGGATCGGTTCCTCGTTGCCGCCGAGGCTGAGGGACTCGATGCCGTGATCGCTGCCAACAAGACCGATCTCGTATCGGGCGATGCCGTAGCGATCTTCGTCGAGTACGTCAACGTCGGGTACAAGGTCGTGCCCGTTTGCGCCAAGTCCGGCGACGGTCTGCGTGCTCTGCAAGAGATATTGACGGGTCGGATCGCGGCTTTCGTGGGTGCGTCGGGAGTTGGTAAGTCCAGCCTGCTCAACGCACTGCAGCCGGGCCTGAATCTGCGCACAGCGGATATCGGCAGGGTGACGTGGAAGGGGCGCCATACGACGACCGCCGCTCAGCTCATTCCGCTGCGATTTGGCGGATGGGTTGCCGATACGCCGGGGCTGCGCCAGTTCGAACTGACGGACCTCGATCGCGAGGAGATAGCCGACTGCTTCCCTGAGTTCCGGCCCTACATCGGCCAGTGCCGCTTCGACGATTGCCGTCACGAGGCCGAACCGGGATGTGCAGTTCGCGATGCCGTCGAGTGCGGTCGCATCTCTCCGAGGCGTTACGAGAGCTTTCGTTTGATGGCGGCAGCCGCCGAGAGTCGGTAGCTGCCGCTGGAGGTGGGCTATCCGATTGCGTCTACCACCATCTGATCGTTCGTGAAGACGCAGATTTCGGACGCAATCCGCAAGGCCTCCTGCGCGATCTCGCGAGCGGACAGCGATGTGAACCGAACAAGGGCCTTGGCTGCAGCCTGGGCATAGGGACCGCCTGATCCGATCGCCAGCACTCCGTCGTCAGGTTCAAGAACATTCCCGTCGCCGGAGAGAAGGTAAAGCTTCTCGGCATCAGCAACGATCACAAGCGCTTCGAACCTTCGCATCAGCCGATCGGTTCGCCACTCGCGGACGAACTCGATCGCGGCTTTCGTCAGATTCCCATTTGCCGATTGGAGTTTGGCCTCGAATCTGTCGGCCAGCGCAAGCGCATCTGCAACAGACCCGGAGAAGCCTGCGAGCACTCGGTCATGGTACATCCGCCGGATTTTTCGCGCGGTGCTCTTGACGATGACGTGCTCCATGCTGACCTGGCCATCGCCCGCAATGGCTACCTGTCCGCCGCGCATCACGGCAACAATCGTTGTCGAGCGGGTCTTGCCTGAGCTCATTTGGTCGCTCCTCCATCGTCATTCATTGTCGGGTGTTCGGCGCCGGCGTGCCTGCGCGCCCGCGGATGGGCTCTGGCATGCACCGCCTTCATACGATCCGAGGTGACGTGCGTATATACCTGAGTTGTCGCGATGCTCGCGTGTCCCAGCAGTTCCTGTACCGACCGCAAGTCAGCGCCGTGATTCAGCAGGTGCGTTGCAAAGGTGTGACGAAGCACATGCGGCGTGATCTTCAAGCGGTCGCATGCCTGCCGGGAGTACTTGTCGAAGATGCGGCGAACTCCACGATCGGATAGGCGGTCGCCCCATCGGTTCAGGAACAGCGCCGGGCATGGTCTCTTCGCCTGTGCGGCCAGGATCGGTCGGCCTGAGGCCAGATAGGCATCCAGTGCGGCTGCTGCCGGCGCGCCGATCAGTGCGATCCGGTCTCGACCTCCCTTGCCCTCTCGGACAACGACTTCGCGGTTGTCGAGGTCTACATCTGCGCATTCAAGCTGCACGGCTTCGCCTGCGCGAATCCCGCTTGCGTAGAGCAGCTCCAGAAGCGCTCGGTCGCGCAGCCCTGCAGGTGAGCTGTCCGGCAGAGCGACTAGAGCAAGAACCTCGGCGTCCCTGAGCCACTTCGGCAGCCGCGAGCCCTTCCGCGGAGCGCGCAGCGATCGTGCCGGGTCCTCACTCACCAGGCCCGCATGAAGCGACCAGCGGAAAAACGACCGGATTGCGGCAAGCTTGCGGGCGACAGACGCCCTGGCGAGACCTCGTTCTGTGAGGTGAGCCATGAAACCGCGAAGCTGACTGGTTGTGACTGCATCGGCGTCGGCAATGCCTCTGGCTTCAAGGTACTCGGCCAACTGGGCAAGGTCCAGGGCGTAGGCTGCCAGCGTATGGGGGGAGCTTCCGCGGAGAAGCTGCCGGTACTCGATGAAGCGGTCAATGCTGTCGCTGATCATGTCCGGCGTGCTACCGGCGTCTGTGTGGCGGCGGCTCCCGCGAGCAGAATCAGCGCAGCCCCCAGGACGGTCAGAGGCGCGATGGGCTCGCCGAAGAACACGACCCCCGCAGCGGCGGAATAGGCGATCTGAGAGAGCGTCAGCAGGACGCCCTCGGACGTGGCGATGTACCTGTAACCGTATGTCATGAGGACCTGGGCGGCGATGCCGGCCGCCGACATGATAATGAGCAAACGCCAGCCGACAGCATCGGGCCAGACAAACGGCGTTTCGGCCATGGCCAGCAGGGACACAGGGATGCCGACGAGCGAGAAGTAGAAGAACACCGCCGAGGCGGTTTCGCCCTGTCGAAGCCGGCGGACGGCCGTAAGGGCCATGCCGGCGAGGATGCCGGAGAGCAATCCGTATCCGTCGCCGATCATGAGGGCGCCAGGCTCGGGGCGTGTCACCAGCACAACGCCCACCAACGCCGCGCAGATGCCCGCCACTGCGTTGGGCCTGACACGTTCGCCGAGCAACATCCAGGCGAAGAGCGGGGCGAATATGATCGAGGTCATGTTCAGAAGAACGGCCTTGGTCAGGGTCGTGTAGCGTATGGAGAGGAAGTAGGCGTACACGGCGAGGCCGCCGCTCAGACCTCGCCACAGAAGCCCCAGCCGGTCTTTGCCCAGAAGGGATGCAGACGGCACGAACGCCAGCGGAGCCATCACCAGAGCGCCGAACGCGAAACGCGCCAGCGTGATCTCACCCGTCGGCAATGGCCGCGTCCTTGACGGATCCGAGAGCATCTTGGTGGTCACGGTCATGACGGCGAACAGCATGGCAGCCAACACCATGGCGGCCACCGCCAGCCCGCGGCGGGGCATGTCGGTGTCGGCATGATGAGGGCCATGTGTCACCTGGGATTGACCGGCGTTCCGTTGTGGCGGACTTCGAAGTGAAGGTGCGGGCCTGTTGCCAGACCCGTGCTGCCAACGCGCGCAATCGGATGACCCTGGGGCACAACGCGCCCTTCGGATACAAGGAGCGCCGAGCAGTGAGCGTACAGCGTTGTCACACCGCCACCGTGGTCGAGTATGACCGTATTGCCATACCCGCGCATGTATGATGCCATGATCACCTCGCCCCGAGCGGCAGCGCGGATCGTGGAGCCGTACGGGGCTCCGAAGTCAACTCCGGTGTGCATGCGCCGTCGGTGGAGTATCGGATGGTATCTCATACCGAACGGTGATGTGATGGGCCCTGAGACCGGGCGTATGAAGCGCCCGGTCCACGGGCGAAGCATACGGGCTCGCCCACTGGGCGTGCGTTGGAGGGCACGAATCCGAGCCTCTATGGATCGTGATGCCTCCTCAAGGACGTCCAGGGCCTCTTCCAGTTCGGCGCGCTCGCAGCGCACGTCATGCAGCAGGTCGCGCTTCCGGTCAACATCCGCACGGTAGCTCTGACGATCAACGATTAGCCTGGCCTGGAGACTCCGAAGCTGCGCCGCCTGCAGACGCGCCTTTTCACGATCCCGTTGGAGCTGGCGCTCGTCAGCCTTGATGGAGGCGATCAGGCGCATGTCGGAGTCGACGACGCGCTCGACGTAGTAGCTCCGGGTCATGTAGTCGTGCATGCTTCTGGAGTTGAGCAGCACGTGCACCATGCCGTTTCGGCCTTCCTGGTACGTCTGGCGAACACGGCAGGCCAGGACCCGTCGCCGTCCCGCCAGCCGCCGTTCGGTCTCGGCAATGCGGTTTCGGAGGATTTCCTGCTGGCGCGTCAGGAAGGCGATGCGGGCTTGTGTGTCTTCGAGCCGATCCTCAGTGGATAGTAGCCGATCCTCTACGGCCTCGATCTGGCCCGTGATGCGCCGTTCCTGCTTCTTGACCGTCCGGATTTGGCTGCGCTTCCGTGCGATGCCGGCTTTGATGGATCGCAAGCTCGTCTTGAGAGCGGCCGCCGACCTTGGTGCGGCGTTTCTGGGCGCGGCGGACACACGGAGGCAGCACGTCCCCACGGCAAAGCCGAGAGCCGTTGCAGCGAGTGCGATCCGAGCGAGCGTGCGTGTTGCCTTCACTTCAGGAACCGTCGTATGGCGAGGGCGCTGGTCCCGAGCCCAAGCAGCGCCCCGACGCTCAACATGATACCCACGACGATGCCAACACCGGGCGCCGGGGGCATCATCTCGGTGAACGGGGTCTGAAAACGCATCACGTACTGCGACGACTGCGACGCAGCAAAGAGCAGGATGCCGGCGGCAATCGCCGCGCCGACGATGCCATGGAACAGCCCTTCCAGGATGATCGGCAGCCGAATGAAAGCCGGAGTGGCGCCGACAAGCCGCATGATGGCGATGGCATCCTTCCGGGCGATCAGCGTCAGTCGGAGTGTGTTCTGCACTACCATGCTCGTCGCGAGAAGCATGAGGAAGGCCAGCACGCCGCCAACGTTGCGTACGAGCGTGGATGTTGCCAGCAGACGCTCGACCATATCAACCTCGGAGCGGACCGTCTCGATCTCCGGGAAGCGGCGCTGGTCGGCGAGGGCAGCAGCGACTGACCGTGTGTTGGCCGCAGAGGTTAGCCGTACATCAATGCGATCGGGCAGGGGATTCGTGCCCCCAAGGGCCGCGACGATCTGCATTCCCCGCTTGGCGTCCTGACGTTTCATCTCCTCCAGCGCCTGTTCCCGAGTCACCAGGTTGGCCGATGCGACCCCGCGTATGAGCGCCACGCGGTGGCATGCGTCCTTCACATCGGGACGAGGCGTTTCCAGTCGAAAGAACGCTGTAATGTGAAAGCGCTCGGGCTGTGCGTTGACGAACTGGTGCATGCGGTACAGGAGATAGGACGCTCCGCCGAACACCGCGAGCGAAATCGCGACTGTCGAAAGAGCCGTGACGGACATCAGCCCGTTCCGTCGGATGCTCTTGCCGGCTTCCTCGATCAGGAATGCGAGTGAGCTCAGCATCCGTCCGCGGCCTCGCCTGCGTCGTAGCGTCCCATCTTGTCGTCTCTGACGATCCTGCCGAACTCGATTTGGACGACACGGCGAGCTTCATGGTCCACCATATGTTTGTCGTGTGTCGAAACCACCACCGTGGTGCCTCGCTCGTTGATCCGATAGAGTATTTCGGCGATGCCCAGAGAGGTTTCGGGATCAAGCATGCCTGTCGGCTCATCCGCCAGAAAGAGCTGGGGATCGTTCACCAACGCGCGAGCGATGGCAACCCGTTGCCGTTCTCCCCCGGACAACTGCTCGGGAAACGCATCTGGGCGATGGATGACGCCCACCAGTTCGAGCATGTCGGCGACCCTGCGCTTGATCTCGCGACGCCCGGCCCCAACGACTCGCATCGCAAAGGCGACATTCTCGAAAACGTTGCGGTCCTGAAGCAGCCCAAAGTCCTGGGCGACGACCCCAAGCGAACGACGGAACCGCGGCACATCCGCAGGGCGCATTCGATGGAGACTTCGGCCTGCAACGGTTACCGTTCCTGTCGTGACAGGCACGTCGCAGTAGAGAACCCTTAGGAGCGTGGATTTACCGGCGCCGGTCGCGCCCACAACGAAGACGAACTCACCCTTGCCAATGTGCAAAGTGACGTCTCGTAGAGCATTGCGCTCGCCGCCATAGGTGACGTTAACGTTCTGAAGCTCGATCATTATCCGGGTGAGCCCCGACGCATGGATGCCCATGGCCGGCCTTCAGCCGTCGCCATTTAACCATCCGCCTGAGGGCCAAGTCAAGGATGATCGGGCCTGAGGCGTCTGGTATCCTAATGCATCGTGGAATCAAGTTTCGAGTGCAGCGGCGCCGGCGCCGCGTGTTTCGATCGCCGAGTGCGCATCCGGCGCTCGCTGGGACGGTTTCCGTGACACACCGATGAGCGTAGAAGTGCGTCGGGCGCACCCAAGACACATCCGTACCCGGCAGCTACGGAGGGCATTGCGGAGGCTCCTCGAGACGGAAGGGATGGGGCAAGCTGAAGTCAGCGTATTGCTCACCGACGATGAGACCGTTCACCGGCTCAACAGATCGTACAGAGGACACGACAAACCGACCGACGTGCTGTCTTTCTCGTTGCGCGAGCAGGGGGCCGGTGAGCCGCAGTATGTGAAGCTCGGTCTCGAAACCGAGGCGCTCGGTGACATCGTGATTTCGGTTGATACGGCAGAGCAGCAGGCGCGCGCTGTGGGGGTCAGCCTCGAACACGAGGTAACCCATCTCGCGCTGCATGGGGCATTGCACCTGCTGGGCTACACTGATGATACAGAAGAGGGCCTCGCGCTGATGGAGCACAAAGCCGGAGCGATCCAGGCCGCGAGTGACGGTCCTGCCTGATGAGCGCCCACTCACCTAACGCAAGCTTCAAGTTCGCCGTAGAAGGTGTGCTGCACTGCTTCCGCACGCAGCGGCACATGCAGCTTCATTTCCTCATGCTCGTGCTGGTACTCGTCAGCGGGCTGATGCTGGCCCTCGACCCGCGCGACATGGTGCTTCTCCTCTTCGCCATCACCCTGGTCATTGCCATGGAGTTGGTCAACTCGGCGATCGAGGCCGTCGTTGACATGGTTGCCGCCTCGTACAGCGCTCCAGCGAAGCTGGCGAAGGACATTGCAGCAGGCGGCGTCCTCATCGCTTCGGTCAACGCCGTCATCAGCGGCATCGTTATCTTCTTTGGCGCCACACCCCCACGGCTCGAAGCAGCTCTCAGGGGCGAGGCGCAGACCCCGGACCTGACGGTTGTGTTGGCTGTCGGGGTACTCGTCATGGCTACGCTGGTCATCATGACCAAGGTTCTGACCGGGCGAGCCAATCCCGATCTGCTGCGCGGCGGCATCGTTAGCGGGCATGCTGCGATCGGGTTCTTTCTGGCAATGACGATAGTGTTCACGAGTGGGGATCGGCTGGTGGGCCTGCTGGCGCTCGCGCTTGCCGGCCTTGTCGCTCAGAGCAGGGTTGATGCTGGGATTCACACCATCCAGCAAGTGGTATTGGGAGCCGTGCTGGCGGTCTTTCTGACTGCCTCCGTCTATTGGGTGATGCCTCGCGTCCGTGCGTTTCTGATCCGGAATGCGGCGCAGCAGCCGACGGCAGCGGTCGCTCCGTGCCCTGAGGGCGCCGATCTCAACGGAGGATTTGTTGGACGAATCAGATTGCGAACCTCAACGTAGCCGCGGGTCGGCGTTCCTCTTGGGCTCGCTGGCCCTGATCGTGTGCGCGGCCTCTCGCGCAACTGCGCAGACCGGATCGCATGGACCCGACATGCCGTCGGGACGGATGTGGACCGACATGCTCCTCGTCGTCGCGCTCGTTCTGGTGAACGGCCTGTTCTCGATGGCGGAAGCAGCGTTCCTGACCGTTAGGCGTACCAGGATTGAGCAACTGGTCGAGGAGGGTAACAGGTCAGCCAAGATTGTCGCAGGCATGCTGGCCCAGCCCACGAGAACCCTTGCCACCATACAGGTCGGCATCACCTTCATCGCATTGTTTACCGGCGGCGCCGCTGCCGACAGCGCCGTCGAGCCGCTCAGCGCTTGGGTGAGCGGCATGGCGCATGGCTCCCTATCGCCCGCCTTCATTCAGGCGCTCTCGTTTGTCACCGTGATGGCCGTTGTTACGTTTGTCACGCTCGTCTTGGGCGAGATCACGCCAAAGAGCCTGGCCGTCCAACGTGCCGAGTCCATCGTGCTTGCATCTGCCCACCCGCTCCGTCTGGTGGAGGCGCTGACATCCCCGGTAGTGACAGTCGTGGCTCGTGTTTCGGATGTCATGGTGCGCCCGTTCGGCGGAAGGGCGACGTTCCATCCGACTGCCATGAGCGAGGAAGAGCTCAAGCTGATGGTGGAGCAGTCGGAGGAGTACGGTGTGATCGAGCCGCAAGAGAAGGAGATGATCCACTCGATCTTCGAGTTCAGCGACACTCCTGTACGGCGCGTCATGACTCCTCGACTGGACATTACGGCGGTTTCCGTTGACACGCCCGTTCTGGCTGTGCTTGGCGTGGTCAAGGAGTCCGGTCATTCACGACTGCCGGTGTACGACGGCGACCTCGATCAGATCGTTGGCATCGTCCATGTCAAGGATGCCATTGACCACCTCATTGATCCGACCGAGATGGGTGCGCAAGCCGCAATGTCGGATCGCGGCACGCTCGAGGCGCGCTCACTCATGCGCCCGGCCTATTTCGTCCCCGACAGCAAGCGTGTAGACGATCTGCTGGCCGACCTCCGCCGCAACAAGAGCCACATCGCCGTCGTGCGTGATGAATACGGCACCGTAGTGGGCATTGTCACCATCGAGGACCTTCTTGAGGAGATTGTCGGAGAGATCCAGGACGAGTACGATCTGGAGGAACCTGAGATCACGCAGCTCGATTCCTCAACGATGATCGTGGACGCGCGCATGACCGTCGCCGACTTCAACGACCGCATGGGCACCGAACTGCCTGTTGAGGAAGCAGACACGCTGGGCGGGTTCGTTTTCGGCCTCCTGGGACACCAGCCCGAGGAAAGCGAGGAGGTGAAATGGTCCGGCTTCTCGTTCAGGGTCGAGACCACCGACGGGCGTCGCGTCCAGAAGCTGCGCGTAACGCGCCTGCCCGAGCCGGTGGCGGCGCCGCAGGATGACACACCGCCTAACCACGACGGAAGCCAGGAGACTGCCGCATGAGCTATGACAACGGTCCAGAGGGTGTCGGCTATGGAGCGCGGCGAGGGAGCTCGGTATGGCGCTGGACTGCCATCGCTGCACTCGTCGCTGCGGCGGCGGCATATGGCTATTGGCGCTACGTCTATTACCCGAGGACGCCGCAGTATGCTCTACGTGAGTTTCTGGACGCGGCAAAGAATCACGATTACGAGACGGCGTATGGTCGCCTCCATATCACGTCGCCGCTGAAGCTGGTTGTGCCCTCCGCAAGGGCGCTGGAAACATTCGCCGAGAACGCAGGGGGGCTGATCCCGCAACTGGTCAGCTACCGGCTGGGCAAAGTGGAGCAGACCGCCGAAGGGGTCCGTATCATGACCATGCTGACTACCGAAGACACGACGGGCGAGGCTCAGCAGGCGCGGACGGACGTCACGGAGGTGTCCATCGAGCTCCGGCAGGTGGACAACACGTGGAAGGTGGATGCCGGCTGGGCGATGAGGGAAATGGTCAAGCGGGGCGGGACCGACCTGTTACGGTCTTTGTTCCGATGACCCGTCTGCCGGAGACGGCGGCTCAGCGCTGAGCGGAGGGGCGGGTTTGCTGTCCGTGAACTCAGCGATGACACGCCACTTGTCGGCTCGACGGTGAAGCACAAGCTGAGCAAGTACATCTCCTGTCTGACGATTCGGTGCGGGTCGTACAACGAACACGACCGATGCCGTATCACCTCCGATGAACTGGATGCTTGCCTGGTCGAACACGATCAGCACGTTGGCTGCAATGCGCTTGCGCTCATCGTCGGTCAGCTTGGCGCTCTGACGTCGGCGGTTGACCTCGGCCACGATGGAACGCAACGACTTCTCGTCCCTGAGTGTGCCTGAGCCGTTGCGGACCGAGTAGAACGGAAACCCTACGGCCTCGACGCACATCGTCTCATCGCCGAGAACCATCCCGGCGTAGTAGCGGAACGCTGCCTGCCTGATCTGCTTCTCGTCCTGCTCCGGTGTGAGTTGCCGAGCAGGCATGCCGGCACTCAGCCACAGGCCCGCTGCGCACGTCAAACCCACAACGATCGCCGCCGTGAGTGCGGTCGGTCGCCAGGATCGTCGAGCATGATCGGACGCCGGTGACGCGCCCGCATCACGGACCCGATCAGCCCACGTCATCGGCGAACACTCTCCGGAGGTCATGCTCCAGATTGGACTCCACGAGCGCGATGACAGTGTCGCCAGGTTCGAAGCGTGTGTCAGGTCCGGGAAGCAACGCCTGGTCCGAGCGCAGCACACATACAAGGAGCGCGCCACGCGGCAACGACGCATCCTTGAGGTGCTTATCCAGCACGGGGGAGTCGGGTCGAATCTCAATCTCGACAATCTCGAGATTGCCGCGTTTCAACGCGGCGAGCGGGATCACGTCTCCGGTCTGGATCTCTTGCTCGATCAGGTTGTAGATGATCTTCGTCGAACTGACGGTAGCGTCCACGCCGAGCTGCTGGAATAGCTCCTCGTTGCCGGGATTGTTCACGCGCGCGATCGTGCGCGGCACGCTGAACATGCGCTTCGCCATCTGACAGATGACCAGGTTGTCCTCATCGTCGCCTGTCGCGGCAACGACGACGTCGGCGCGAGCCGTGCCGGCTTCCTCAAGGAGGCGTACCTCGCACCCGTCACCCTGGATGGCGATCTCGCCGAGTTCCTCGGCTATCACTTTGTGCCTCCTCCGATCCTTCTCCATCAGCAGTATTTCATGCGACGAGGATGAGAGGGCCTTCGCGAGGAAGTAGCCGACGTTTCCTCCACCGATAATGACTATGTACACGGTTCGCGGTCTCCCATTAGTCCGAACACGCTAGATGTTCATCGCTATGTAGTCTTGGTTGTAGTCATGCTCGATTGCCCAGCGGCCCTCGGTCAGATAGTCTCGCACCAGTCCCGAGATGATGGTGGGCGAACAGATGGTGACGATGCCCATCTGGCGGTATGCATCGGCTCGGATCGGATCGTTTATTCGCGTGATGACGTGGGCGACATTGTAGACATTCTTCGCGATTTGCGCGGTCATGATGTTCCGGTTGTCGCCCTCAGTGACCGAGACGAAAACGTCGCAACTGCTGATGCCCGCCCGTTCAAGCACATCGCGGTCGAGACCGTTACCCACGACCCTCTGGCCGCGGAACTTGCTTCCGAGCCGTCGGAATGCTTCGCCCGTAAGGTCCACGACAGTAACGTTGTGCCCGTCATGGTACATGCGCCTGGCGAGGGTCGAGCCGACTCTGCCGCACCCGAGTATGATGATGTTCATCTGCTGGGTCCTTCACTCCTTGCCGATCGGTTGGATCGGCCATCTCCATTCGATATTCGAGCAACCAGAACGTCACACGGCGCTTTGCGCAACATCATGTCCGCGAGTTCGAGCTGATCCTGATCATCCGGCGTGGGGCCCGCGAGGGCCAGTACGACCATTCGCGCCTGGTTCTGCGTCAGAAAGGAGACCAACCCTTCACGGGTATCGCGGACACGCTCAAGATGGATGGCGCACGGCAGACCTAACCGGTGGGCGATCTGAGACCCGCGTGCGCTGTGCTGTTGGGCTTCAGTCTCGGCCTCCGGCTGTGGTGCGCTGAGAGGGAGCTGGCGCGGTATCGTGACGAAGGCAACCATGCCAACCGGAAAACCTCGCTCGCGGCTCGCCGTCGCCGCCAGGCGCATGCCCGCCTCGATATCGGTGCCATCAATCAGAGGAACGATCACAGCGCCCGGCGGCACTACGTCCGAACAGGAACTGCCGGTTCGGAGTGACTCGCGTGCTGCCTCCACCGACATGGACATGGCGATCTGCGACCTGACACCGGGTACGCTCGCCAGCACCTGGCGGACAGAGGCAGGGAGGTTGCATACCACAATCCGAGCGCCCGCGGATTCAATGTCCTTGACCGCATCGAGAAAGGTCCTGCTGCCCTCTTCGGTGACGCTCTTCAGCTCACCGCCGTCAATCAGGATGCCTTCGGGATGCTGTTTCAGCAGGACCATGGCCGCGGCTTTGATGGTCGGCCACTGGTTGCGAACGAGCGCTCCGGAAAGCCTGACGGTGTCATCCTTCGTATAGACGATCATCGCGAAAGAATCCAAGCTGAGGTCCGGCAAGGTCGCGGACGTACGGTAAACAGTAGGGCAGTACGTTTCATGGTCGCGTCCGTGCGGCTGTGAACGAGTGTGGGATAGTCAGAACCCAGGGGACCTATGGGAGTCCGCTCCTTGGCGCTTCTTGATCGAAACCGGCAGAGTATACTTCCGGTATGGTTCATTGTCAAACGCCGTCCGCGAACGGCGGTGATCGGCAGACTGCGTTGGTTCTCAACGGGAACGACGATGTTGCGGTTGCCCTCGTTCCCCTGCGGGCTGGGACGCAGGTTCAGGTTGGCGGCCGGCCGATTCAGATAGTCGCCGACGTGCCGATGGGACACAAGGTGGCCCTGCGCGATGTCGAGCGCGGCAACCCGATTCGCAAGTACGGTGAAGTCATCGGCTACGCCACTCAGGACCTCGTCAGGGGCGAGTGGGTGCACACCCACAACCTTGCCGCCGGGTCGGTAAGCAGGCCGGAGAGGGTGCGATCAGCCGCTGGAATCCTGAAGTCCACAGGTCCCGAGCAGTGCTTCCTTGGTTACCGACGTGAGGATGGCCGAGTCGGCACTCGCAATGCGATCGCGGTCATCTCGACCGTTAACTGCTCTGCGGATGCTGCCCACATTCTGGCGTCTCGGGCACGTGCCGAGATCGTGCCGGCATTCCCGTGTGTGGACGATGTCTTCGCCGTCATCCACAAGGGGGGATGCGGCATTCCGATCGGAGGGTCCAGTTACGACATCCTGCTGAGATGCTTGATCGGCATGGCGACCCATCCGAATGTAGCCGCGGCGGTTGTCGTCGGCCTGGGATGCGAGGTGGTAAGCGCCGCTCTGGTCGCTGACGCGGGTTCAAGGGCTCGGAAGCCTTGCGTAGCCATTGGAGTACAGGAGTCCGGCGGCGTGGGCGCGACGGTGACGCGTGGAATGGAGGTCGTCGAAACGCTGGCGAGGCAGGCAGGCACGGCGCGTCGTACCGAGTGTCCTGTTTCGGAGCTGGTGGTGGGCACGAACTGCGGAGGGTCGGATGCCTACTCGGGCATCACGGCCAATCCCCTGCTCGGCCGGGTGGGCGAGCTGATCGCCGAAGCCGGCGGAGGATGGGCGCTGGCGGAGAGCCCTGAGACCCGAGGCGCGGATCACATCCTGGCCGGCCGAGCTGTCTCCGATGAAGTGGCTGATCGGCTGCTGGCGGTGATGGACCGATGGGACGCCTACACGGCGATGCATGGAGCAACGGTTGACAACAATCCGGCTCCAGGCAACAAGGAAGGCGGCATCACCACCATCTACGAGAAAGCGCTTGGGGCGGTTACGAAAGGGGGCGAGCTGCCCCTGCGGCGCGTCGTCGAGTTTGCGGAACCGGTAGACAAGCCTGGGCTTACGTTTATGGACACGCCTGGCATGGACGATGTATCCGTGACCGGTCTGGCAGCCGGGGGATGCAATCTGATCGCTTTCACGACCGGTCGAGGATCGTGCATGGCTTTCAAGCCGGTTCCTGTCATCAAGATCGCCTCAACGACCGATCTCTATCGGAGGATGCCCGATGACATGGACTTCAACGCCGGCAGCCTCCTGGACGGTGTCAGTCAGGAAGAGGCGCGCGATGCGCTGTACGACCTCATCATATCCGTCGCGAGCGGAACGCGGACCGCGGGCGAGAGACAGGGACTGGGGGAACATACGTTCGCGCCATGGGACCTGGGTCCGACACTCTAAGCGCGGAGCGCGCTCTCGCGGTTGGTCGGACACTGCGCCGGGCCTTTCGCGCGTGGTGGGATCACCTTGGGATGTCCTGCGCACTGAGTGCTGGATGGGCTGTCTGCGTGCTGGTCCCGATTGTCGGCGTCCTTCAGCTCGCAACGGCGATCTCACCCGCGCTATGGCCGCTCGCTGTGTCTGTCGGCCTCGCCCTCTTCGGATTGGGCACAGCGGCTGTCCACCGAGCCGCGTTTCAGGCTGCCGAAGGTGACGAGTTGACGCTTGCAGGCTTGGCTCCGCCAGACCGCAAGTGGGCTGCCGACTCCGTGATCCTCATCGTGATCCAGGCGCTGGCAGTCGGCGCACTCGGTCTGAATGTCGCGTTCTACCTGGCCCTCAGGTCTATGCTTGGCCTCGCGCTGACGGTCGCTTTCGCATACGGGCTCGCCATTTGGCTGCTCGCATGCGCCTATCAGTGGCCGCTGTTCATTGCCGGTGAGAGAGGGTTGATCACTCGCGAGGACGCGAGAAGACCAAGCGTTTTCAGCGTGATCCGCAACAGCCTGATGCTGCTTGTGTTGGCTCCGGGCCATACGCTGGGTGTGGCCGCAGTCGCAACGGTCATCCTTGTACCGCTGGTCATCTCGGGAGTGGGGCTGGTGCTGATCGCTCCTGCGCTTGGCGCGTTTCTGTTCACGCAGGCTGTGCGCGACCACATGATCCAGATGGGCATGCTGACGCCGCCCGATGAAGGCGGACCGGTTCCCGACAACTGGGTGGTTCCCAGAGAATAAGAGCGGCGACGAATGCCGGGATTCGTCGCCGCTCCGACAAACGGAATGCCGGAACCGAGGGCGAAGCCCCCGGGGGCAGTGGACGTGCGGCTCAGAGGTGCAAGCGGCCTACGACCGTCACCATCGTCTTGGCATCGGTGAAGATGATGTTCCCCTCGACTGCCAGGCGCGCGCTCAGTTCCAGACCGACTATCCCCTTGCCGATCAGCTTGGCTTTCCCACCGAGCAAGGCCCCGGCGCCGGCTCCAACGTAGAGCGAACGGCCTGACATATCCTCGGTATAGCGCATCTGATTGAACGTCACGGGAACGATAGTGCTGATTTCAGCGAAGTCGGCCTCAAAGATAACGTCCGCATCCAGACGCCCTTCCCACCCGTCGAGCAGTGCGATGCTCGGCACCGGGATGTCAATACCGGCGAGACCCGCGCCACGAGGCGCGACCATAGCGCCGCCCCGAAGACTCAGGGCTATCGGCACCGTCGGGATCGGCGCACCGAACTGCGCATGGGCGCCGCCGGCCATGCGTCCACCCGATGCCGTCAGTGTCCGGCTGCCGGAAGCTCCCAGCGCCGGCAGAGCGAGCACGACGACGAACGCAGCAGCACCTGCCAATCTCAGCATGATGAATGTCCTCCATCGAGTTGTGGTCAGCCCACCGCGTTCGCCGGCCCAAGCAGCCGTCCCTGTTTCGCTTGCATCGGATTCCTGACGAGGCCTGCGGCGGCCGATGTGTGTTTATACCCTAACCGTCGCAGGTGAAGCCGAATGGGGTTACGCATTGACAGCAACACACGGCGACGACCACAATAGCGCAGCATGTGCGGATGTCGCATCGCCGGGCGCGAATCTTGACGACCAGCAACCCCCCCCACAGACCTGACCCGACTGTGATCGAGCCGATGTTCGCTCAAGTGGCGCCTCGCTACGATCTGATGAACCACCTGCTCAGTTTCGGGCGACATCATCGCTGGCGATCTGTTGCGGCACAAATGGCGGAGCCGCAGCCGGGATGCACGGCTGTAGATGTCTGCACCGGTACGGGCGACTTGGCGGAGGAGCTGGGGCGTCGAGTGGGCAGTCAAGGGGTCGTGCTGGGATTCGACTTCTGCCCGGCCATGGTGCAGCGGGCCGAGATCAAGCGGCGAGGCGATATGGTGCGGTACAGTGTTGCGGACGCGCACTGCCTTCCGTGCCGATCGGGTTCCGTGGACTGCGCGACGATCGCCTTCGGGATCCGGAATGTCGGCGATCCGGAAAGGGTCTTCGCCGAAATGGCCCGCGTGCTCAGAGTCGGTGGCCGTCTGGTCTGCCTGGAGTTCGGCCTCCCGCAGGATCCAGTGCGGCGCTGGTTGGTCCGAGCGTATGAACGCGCGGTCATTCCGCTCCTGGGCCTGCTCATGGGACGCCGAGAAGCGTACAGCTACCTGGCTGGGTCCATTGCGGCGTTTGCGGGTCCGGATTCGGTGCGCGAGATGATGTCACGAGCGGGACTCACGGCATTGGAGACGAAAGAGATGAACCTGGGCAGCGTGTATGCCCATCGCGGAGTGAAGCTTTGAGCGACAGTCGCGCAGGTAACCCCGAGGGGCCGACAGCAGCGCCATTCTTTGATCTGATCCGGACGGATCTGAACAACGTCGAGCGGTCGCTGCAGGCCGCTGCCGCCTCGGAGGTGCATCCGGTTGATGCGCTCGCTCAGCATGTGCTGCTGGCCGGTGGCAAGCGGCTGCGCCCGGCGACGGTCATCCTGACCGCCCGCGCGCTCAGCCGTGAACCGGATGCGGATCGCATTGTCACCGTGGCTGCTGCCATGGAGTTGGTGCATACCGCAACGCTTGTCCACGACGACGTTGTTGACAACACTTCGGTCCGTCGCGGCGCTGCGACGGCGAATGCCGTCTTCGGCAATGGCGTCGCCGTCATCAGCGGGGACTTCCTGTTGGCACGTGCGGTGAGCATGCTGGCTCGGGAATCGGACACAAGACTGCTGCGGACGGTTGCCGACGTGACGGCCGACATGAGCGAGGGTGAAGTGCAGGAGCTGGTCACGACCGGTGAGCCGGAACTGACGGAGAAGGCCTACTTCGGCCTGATCGGGAAGAAGACGGCCTCTTTTATCGAAGGCTGCTGTCGCTGCGGGGCCATCGTCGCAGGCGCCGACGGACTGGGCGAGAACGCAGTCGCAAACTACGGTCTCAACATGGGCTTGGCGTTCCAACTCGCCGACGATCTGCTCGACTATGTGGGTGATCCGGCCAAGACCGGCAAAGCGGTCGGCACCGACCTGCGTGAAGGGCGCGCGACCCTGCCGTTTCTGTACGGGCTGCGTCACGCGTCCGATGGCGCGAGAGAACGCCTGCTGTCCTCCTTTGCCAATCCGTCACTTCGCGAAGCGACGATCTCGACGGTGATCCGAACGCTCGATACCCTCGGTGCCTTCGACCATGCGCGCAAGGTCGCCCATGAGCATGCGAATGCCGCGAAGCTCTCTCTCAGTGTGTTGGAGAACTCGGCCTACAGGCAAGCGTTGTCCGACCTTGCGGACTACGTCGTCAACCGGGACAGATGAGCGTCCTCACGGAAATCCGGGTGGCGGTCTTCGACATGGACGGCGTTCTATGGTCCATGGACGACCCCATTGAGCATGGAGCCGAGGCCATACGCCGTTGTCGCCAGGCCGGCGTTTCTGTCTACTTCCTGACCAACAACTCTTCGAAGACCCGTGCGGATTACGTCGCCAAACTGGCCGGTTTCGGCATCGAGAGTACGGTTGATGAGGTTGTCACCTCGGCCCACGCAACGGCACAGTGGCTTGAAGCCGATGGCGCTCGCGGCAAGACGGCAGTGATCATCGGCGAGGCAGGCCTGCGCTGCGAGCTGGACCAAGTCGGGGTCAACGTGGTCGAGTATGTAGAAGGAGATGCGGTCGCTTATGTGGTGGTTGGATGGGATCGAGGCCTAACCTACGACAAGCTGCTTCAGGCGCATGGGGCGATCACAAGGGGAGGAGCTCGGTTCATCGCGACGAACAGGGATGCAACCTACCCGTTGGCGATGGGGCGCACCATACCCGGCGGCGGGAGCATCGTGGCGGCTGTGGCAACCTCGACGGGCGTTGAGCCCATCACGATCGGCAAACCTGAGCCGTATACGTTGCTGACCATATTGGAGCGTGAGGGGGTCGTACCTCGGCAGTGTCTTGTGATCGGCGATCGGCTCGATACCGACATCGCCATCGCAACGCGTGTCGGCACTCGATCCGCGCTGGTGCTGACCGGTGTCAGCACCGCCGAGGAGGCAGCCGATCTGCCGCCTGCACAGCGTCCCGAATATGTGTGGCCGGATCTTTCCAGTCTGTGAGGTGAGGTGCGAGCGGACATGAACCGATGCATTCACACGTTCCGTCTGGCGACGGGAGAGCTCGGTGAGGTGCGGGAGGTCATCGCGCCGGATGCCGATCACCGCGACACGATTCTGACACTCCTCGCGCACAAGGGCGGTGTATGGGAGAACCATCTCACCGCAGCTCTCGACGGTCGGACAGACGATCTTGAGACGCGCTGGTATCTCGGCCTTGTGGACGGACGCGCGGTTGCCGACGCCATGCTCGTGGAGCGGCATGGTGTCGCCATTCTCGGCCATGTGTACACGGTCGAGGCATTTCGCCGTCGCGGCATATGCCGTGCCGTGCTCAGCGCGATGATGGAAGCGTTCAAGGGCCGTGACGGGCGCTCGATCATCCTGGGGACCGGGTTCGAGAGCGTGGCTTATCGTATCTATGAGTCATTCGGCTTCCGCTCTCTCAGGGGTGGCTTGATGGCCTGGTACGCAACGGGACGGTCCGAGTTTGAAGTGGAGTGGTTCGCGCCTGGTCCAGGTTACACGCGCGAGGCGCAATGGGAGCACTGGCCCCTCGTTGCGTCTCTAGCCACATTCGCGGAGGCTTCGGGCCTGAGGAGTGTCGCCTGGGGCATGCGCGACATCGCCAACCTGGAGTGGCCGTACTGCCACTACATGGCCCATCGTGCCGAGCCCGGCTACACCGGGGTTGTCTCCCAGACCGAAACCGGCGCAGTGGTTGCCGTTGCGACATGTGTGCCCTTCCGGATCGGAGAGACTGGCGAAGCGTGGCCAAACGTCTGGCTTGTGGACGCCTTCGCGCATCCCCTGCATACTTTCAAGATGACGGAGTCGCTCGCTCGCCTCTCCCTGCCCCCTGGCAAGGCCATCGCGTTCGCCGCTGACAGCGACGCCGAGCGCCGGTCTGCCTTTTCCGATGCGGGGTTTGTTCAGGAAGGGCGTCTGCGAGACACCCTGTCCGTCGGAAGCGTGACATCGGATGTCGCTGTCTACGGCCGCGTCGTCGGTCCGTCGGCGAGCCAACTGCAGTATTGGTCATGACGGTCCAAATCCCGCTCCCTGCACACCGACGCTGCAGTCGGCTGAATGCGGGTGCGGAGTATGGGCCCATGTTGGCATGGCCACTCACGAGAGGGGTTTTTCTAAAATGGCACGTATAGCTTACTTCGATTGCCCGTCGGGCATCGCGGGCGACATGACCCTGGCCGCGCTGTTGGATTGCGGGGCGGATTCTGCCGTGCTTGCAGATAGGCTCCGGTCTCTGAAACTTGGCCCATGGTCACTGAACGTGACTGACGATGAAGACCATGGCATTGGCGGCCTGCATGTGGAGGTGATCGCCGACGCAGAGCAGGGGCATGGACGGCATCTGCATCACATCGTCGAGATCATCTCATCGAGCGATCTGCCGGTTCGCGTCAAGGAGCAATCCATAGCCGTGTTCCGTCGGCTCGGGGAAGCCGAAGCATCCATCCATCGCGTAGACATTGAGCGTCTGCATTTCCACGAAGTCGGCGCGGTAGACGCCATTGTGGACATCGTCGGCTCCTGTCTGCTGCTTGATCTTCTCGGCGTTGAGCGCGTCGTCTGTTCGCCGCTGCCGATGGGCCGGGGCTTCGTGGAATGCATGCACGGAGTGATCCCGCTGCCTGCGCCGGCGACTGTAGAGCTCACTCGTGGCGTTCCGACGTACGGGGTAGAGCTGGAGGCCGAGCTCGTCACTCCGACCGGGGCGGCTCTGATGGTGAGTCTGGCGGAGCGCTTTGGATCGCAGTCCGCCATGCGCGTTCAGAGCGTCGGATACGGTATCGGCAAGCGGCGGTTCGCGGATCGTCCCAACGTGCTTCGCGTGATGATAGGCGAGTCGGGCATGGGCGAAGACGGACATATCGTTGTCGTTGAGACGAGCATTGATGACCTATCCCCGCAGTTCTATGACATCGCCATGGATCGCCTGTTCAATGCCGGAGCGCTCGACGTGCATACGACGGCGATCAGTATGAAGAAGAACCGTCCTGGGACGCTCCTTACCGTATTGTGCCCCGAAAGCGCCGTGACGGACATTGCCGAAGTGCTGTTTGCGGAGACGACCACGCTCGGTGTGCGCATGTACCGGTGCGATCGCCTTTGCATGGAGCGCAGTACGGTTGTCGTTGCCACCGAATACGGCCCGATCCGCATCAAGGTGGCGACGTGGGGAACCGGGACTCCGAAGGCGATGCCCGAATATGAGGACGTCAAAGCGGCTGCGTTGAAGCATGGCGTCCCGGCGCGGGTCGTCGGAGACGCGGCTGTTGCAGCGTACCGCCGAACAGAGGAGGTGTAGTCCGCAATGCGCTATCCCAATATCCCCGTGGACAGGCCGCATCCGGATGCCGACGAGTTCGTCGCCATGTTGCTGGGACGCGCTCCTCAGCGTCGGACGCCGCTCGTCGAGTACCTCGTTGACGAGACGGTCATGCGGCCCATCGTGGAGGATTTGCTCGGGATGGCATGGCCCCGGGCCGTATCGGATCGTGAGACCATGGAGCGGTATCTCGACGTGTTCATCGAGTTCTGGCTCCGACTGGGGTACGACTTCGTTCGCTTCGAGATCGGACTGCCCTTCGCATCCGCCCTGCTCTACGCTGCCGACACAGCTCCTTCCGGCAAGGATCGCGCCTGGGTGGATGAGCACCACGGCGCCATCATGACTTGGGCCGACTTCGAGGCCTACGAATGGCCGCAGCTCGACAAGTTCGATTTCCACCCGTTCGAGTACGTCAACGGCCACTTGCCGGACGGCATGGGGCTGATGGCGTGCCATGGCGGCGGCATATTCGAGCATCTCTCGTGGATCATGTCGCTCGAAGGGCTCTCGCTGGCGCTCTATGAGACGCCCGAACTCGTTCAGGCCGTGGCCGATCGGATCGGCGAGTTGATGTTGGGCTTCTACAAACACCTGGTCCAGCTCGACAGGCTGATCGTTGTCTTCCCGGGGGATGACATGGGCTTCCGTTCCGGAACCCTCATCCATCCGTCGGCGTTGCGCCGTTACTGCCTCCCGTGGCACAAGCGATTCGCACAGATCGCCCATGACAGCGGGCGACCATACTTTCTCCATTCGTGCGGGAATGTTGCGAGCATCATGTCCGACCTGATCGAGGAGGTGGGCATTGACGGCAAGCACTCATACGAGGATGTGATTCGACCGGTTCAGGACTTTCAAGCCGAGTACGGTGACCGGATCGCCGTGCTTGGAGGGTTGGACCTGAACCTGTTGTCCTCAGGGACCGAGGACGATGTGCGGCGGCATACCCGCTTCCTGATCGAAACGTGTGGAGGCAGAGGACGCTATGCCATCGGATCCGGCAACTCGATTCCCAGCTATGTTCCGGTGCAGAACTATCTGGCCATGCTGGATGAGACACACCGCTGCAACTCTGTGAGCTGAGGATGCCGATCCATGCCTGGCCTCGAGCGCATCCGGTGCCCCCACTGCGGGTCGAACTGCTTCCCCGGTTCCGACCGATGCTGGAACTGCGGGTCTTCACTGCCGCCGCCGGAATGCGTGTTGCCAACCACGGCGGCGGGTGCAAGGGAGCGCCCATACCCGATGGAGCGGCCGGGGTTCGGTGGAGCGAAAACAGCACTGGCCGTTGTCGCCATAATGCTGGTGTGCGTTGCAGGCATCTATGCACTCCTGCAGTCGCGTGCGGCTTCAGGGGTAAGGCGTAGGCAGGCTCAGTTGGAGGCCATCAAGGAGCGCCTGATGCGCGAGCGGCTTCACGGCGGCTCGGGCATACCCATCGCACCGCAGGCAGATCCCATAGAGGCTGAGGCTCGCAGAGAGCTGGACCGTTTGCGAGGTCAACTGGATTCCATGGCACGACCTGCACCGGGCAGCGACATCAGACTTCGCTGGGAGCAGCAGCCGCGATGAAGGATGGTCAGCGTCAGGGTCTGGACGACCCCGAAGTTGGCGACACACGGAATGTCCAGTACTTGCTGGCCATGAAGTTCCAGATGGACACGACGACGATCGCGACAGCTTTGGACACGTTCAGCAGCAGTGGGTCTGGATTGGTTGGGCTGATCAGATGACCGGTCATGGCGAACATGACGGTCTTCATGACAGCCAGGTTGAGCAGCAGGCCCGCAACATTGGTGGCGTAGAACTTGGCGTAGCGGCTTCGGTGCGAATCCGAGTTGACGCCCCGAAAGGTCCAGAGGCTGTTCCATGTGAAGCCGTTGGTGACGGCGAGACTGAACGACACGACCTGGGCTAGAATCCAATGCCAGCCGAGCAAGTGGGCGAACACGTTGAGCAAGCCGACATCAATGACCGCACTGGTGGCGCCGATCGCGCAGAACATGCCGAACTGGCGAACGCCGCGCCTTTTCGCAAGAGCCTCGAGGAACCGTGGAAGCATGGTGTTGATACTGACCCGGCAACGCACGTCAGCGGTGCCGAACAGGATTATAGCATGAAGGGGAGCGCCCTGCCGTTGACATTGGCCTCGACGCAAGGCTATAATCAGAGCGTATCGGACGGTACATTGGCGCCATCGTCTAGCGGTCAGGACAGGGGGTTCTCAGCTCTCAAGCCGGGGTTCGATTCCCCGTGGCGCTACGCACCAAAGGGGCGGGTGAAGGCCCGCCCTTTGTCGCGTCCGGCCCATCGAGTACAGCGCGGGCGATCCTGGATGCTGTCATGCCAGGCGGCCATCGGGCTGATGGCGATCGCACTTCATATGCTCGCATCACACGCCTCGGCCGAGGCGATCACCATGGACGAGGCCGTTCGGTCGGCTATGAAACACAATGCCGATCTCCGCGCGGCCCGGTTCGCTCGCGACGCGGCGAAGACCGAAGCCGACAGGGACAGGCCGGCAGCACGGCCACGCCTCACCATCGAAGCCGAGGCGCTGGCTCAGACGCCGAAGCTCACGTTCCCGCGTGGGGTCGAGGAGGTGACCGTGAGGCATACCCGGTACGGTCGGATCGGCGTGACACTGGATCAACCGATCTGCCGAGCGGGAGCGCGAGACGCATGGACCCGTCATTCTGCCATGGTGCTGGCCGCCGACGCGGCTCTTGAGCGTGAACGAAACGAGATCATACGATCGGTCCGCAAGTCGTTCGCCCGCGCACTCACGGCCAAAGGAATGCTGGCAGTGGCGCGAGAAGGGGCCGACCTTGCCGTGCGCCATCGCGCGCTGGTGACCCGGATGATCGAAGCCGGCCTCGCCGCGCCGTTGGACGGTTTGACCGCGGACGCCGATCTCGCCGAAGCGACCGATGGGCTGACTCGGGCTGAGAACGGTCTGAAGCTGGCGCTTGCCGACCTCTGCAGACTGACAGGCTTACCCGCCGACACCCCGAGCGACCGGCTTGCGATGCCTTCTCCTTCGGCTGAATACCCAAACGAGGCGGACCTGATGCATCGCGCCATTGCTTCCAGACCGGAGCTGCAGGCCCTCCGTCATGGCATTGCGGCCGCATCAGCGGGGATTGCGCTCGCTCGTACACAGACCACGCCGGAGCTTTCCGTTCGGGCGTCCGTAGTCCGCCAGACGCCATCAGCATTCACGTCGCGCGATTGGGCCGGGGTTGGCATTGCCGCGGTTTGGCCGGTCCTCGACGGAGGGAAAGCGGCTTCCGACGTTCGGGCGGCGCAAGCCAGAGTTGGAGAACTGCGCGCCAAGCTTGAGGCCGCCGAGGCCGGGGTGCGTCTTGAAGTCCGATCCGCCCTGAGCGGTATCCGGACTGCGCACACGCGCATTGGCATGGGCGAGGGCAGGCTGAAGGCGGCGCGATCGGCACTGGCGATCGCTGAACTGCGCTACGAACAGCGCGCCACGACATTGCTGGAGGTCGCGGCAGCCCGGCTCGCCGTGACCAAAGCGGCCGCAGCACTGAGCGAAGCGCAGGGAGATTTGATGCTTGCCGAGGCAGACCTGAGGTACTCGGCTGCGCTCGATATCGCTCCCAGCGGAGTCTCAGCCCCATGAAGCGTCTCCTGGGTATAGCGGCTATGCTCACGGCCGTGACCCTTGCCGCGTTGTATGCATTGCGAGGTCGGCATGTACAGGCCATTCCGCCGAGCGCCCCTTCGGATAGGCCGGTCTCGGTGCGCACGATAGACGTCCCCAACCAAACGCAAGGCCTGACTATCAGGTTGTCCGGCGCAGCCAAGGGTGCCCATGACGTTGCCGTCTCGCCGAAGGTTCCCGCACGGATCCGGGCGCTCTTTGTCCGCAACGGGTCCGTGGTGACGTGCGGCAGCAGGTTGGCCCAGCTCGATATGGGCGACCTGGAGGCGCAGCTTGACGCGGCTCGCGCAGGGGTTGCCGCCGCGCGTGCAGTGTTTGGCAAGGCCGTGAGGGGGAAGGCAGCACGTGCCGCAGAGCTCGACGCAGCGCTGATTGAGGCCGAGGGCCGGCTAAGGGCGGCCGAGCTGAAGCTGCGCGAGGCTGAGCTTGGGACCCCGCTCGCGACCGCAGCGGCTGCCGCCGATGCGGATCGGTCCTCAGCAGGCGTACGGCAGGCTGAGGCAGGGGTGCATCAGGCTGAGATCGGGTGTGAGGAAGCGGAGGACGCGGTCAAACGTCTGGAGCTGCTCCATCGGCATGGAGGAGTGTCCGACGTTGAGCTTTCCGGCGCTCGTTCGAAGGCTTCAATGGCTCGTGCGGCCCTTGATATGGCGCGAGCGGCGCTTGACCTCGCGAGAGCTTCCGAACGACCTGCCGTCGAGGCGGCTCCGGTGCGCGAACGACTGGGAAAGGCGCAGCTCGAGGCGGCTCGCGCGGGTGTTGAGCTTGCGAAGGAAGGCGTGCGCATTGCGCAGCGAGCGAGGAAGCAGGCGCTCGAAATCGCTGATCGGGATGGCGAGGCCGCAAAAGCGCAGCTCAGCCAGGCTGAGGCCGGGCTGCGGCAAGCTCGCACTGCCATCGGCTCGGACGTTCTGACAAGCCCGGTGGATGGTGTTGTCACAAAGCTGACGGGCCAGGTCGGTGAATATGCTCAGCCGGGATTTGCGATCATGCGCGTGGTCTCACCGACAGTGAACCGAATAGAGGCCGCGGCGCCGATCCGGCTTGCCTCGCAGATTCGTGTCGGAATGGGCGCAACGATCATCCATGCTGACCGTTCGCTTCCGCGTGTGGCCGGCCGCGTGTCGTCCATCGGAACTGTTGCTGAGCCCGGCGGACGGACCGTTCCCGTTACGGTGGCGCCTCTACGGCCGCTCACGTCGGTTCGCCCGGGCGCACAGGTGACCGTCGAACTGACCGGATCCGGCGTCAGGCGTATCTTGCTGCCTTCCGACGCGGTGAAGCAAGATGCGTTCGGGCTCCATGTGTTTCTGATCAGTGATGGGCGAGCCATGCGCAAGGCAGTCGCGGCTTCGGTTCAACGCGACGGTTCGTGGTGGGTGCGTTCCGGCATTTCCGGCGGCGACCGAGTCATCTGTCCCATACCCGACGGGATCGCGAACGGTACACGGGTCCACGAGGCCGCCCCGTGAGCTTTGCGGTTAGGCCCCTTCACACGTCGCACTCACCTGCCGGTTCGCCTGGGGGCGGGCAACACACCTCGCACTTAGCGTGCGGCGCTCGTAGGGTCGTTCGATGTGGCTGACACGCGTTGCCATCAACAGGCCTATCGTCATCTGGATGGCCCTGGCGGCCATTGGGGTGCTGGGCGCCGTTGCGTACCTGCGCCTGCCCGTAGAGCTTCATCCGCGGGTCCCCATTCCGACGTTGACGGTTGTCACCGTCTATCCCGGCGCCGGACCGGCGGAGGTGGAGGACCAGATAACTCGCCCTATTGAGGATGCCGTGAGCACGGCGAACGGCATCGAGAGCATTCACTCGACTTCTCAGGAATCATTCAGCATCGTCAGCATCAGCTTCAGAGTGGGTACCGATCCGGATGACGCTCTGTCGGCCATC
This sequence comes from Chthonomonas calidirosea, assembly GCA_020722705.1. Classification (GTDB taxonomy): domain Bacteria; phylum Armatimonadota; class Chthonomonadetes; order Chthonomonadales; family CAJBBX01; genus JAAYVH01. Next base: position 68,771 of record DYKI01000011.1, read on the forward strand.
CGAGAGCGGATGGATGGAGCTCAAGCATCGTTGCCGGCAGAGGCCCAGAAACCTGCCGTTGCCAAACTCGACATCAACAGCCAGCCGGTTATCTATGCGGCCCTTACCAGCTCCGGGCGTCTCTCCGCCTTGCGCAGGAGCGTTGATGAGGAGCTGAAGCCCCGTTTGGCGAGGATACCGGGCGTCGCAAACGTCTCGGTTTCCGGAGGAGATCGTCGGGAGGTCGCGGTGCTCGCGAGAGCCCACAAACTGGCTCAGTCCGAAGCCACCATAGACGACCTGGTCAACGCGATCAGGGGATCAGGGCGCGACATCCCTGCCGGCTCGATCAACGATGAGCGCCGTTCGGTTGATGTCCGCACGATCAGCCCATTCGACCGACCGGACGACATTGCAGAGTCGCCGCTCATGTCATTCGGGCTGATGGCATCGAGTCTGCTTCCCGACCTGCCCATCCCCGGCCTGCCAGTGCGATCGGAGTTGCCAAGCCCGCTTACGGTGGGTGATCTGGCCGAAATCGTGGTACGCGCGGAGCAGCCGGAGGTGCTGACACGCCTCGACGGCCAACCGAGCGTCGCCGTTGTCGTTTCCAAAGCGCCGGAGGCGAACTCGATCGCCGTAGCCGATGCCGTTCGCGCCGAGCTGTACGGCGCACGTGGCTCGGCCATTCCGTCCGATACGCGGGTGGCGGTCTTGCGAGACGAATCCGTGGTCGTGAGGGATGCCCTGCATGACGTCAACGTGACGCTCGTTTTGGGAGCAATACTTGCCGTCGGTATCGTCATGGCTTTCTTGAGGAATCTGCGCGGTACAGTGATCGTGGCCATCGCCCTTCCCGCATCCCTCGCGGCAACCTACCTGGTCATCTACTTCGCCGGCTTCACGCTGAACCAGATGACGCTGTTGGCGCTGTCGCTGTCGGTCGGCATCCTTGTGGATGACAGTATCGTCGTGCTCGAGAGCATCACACGGCACCTGCGAATGGGGGAGCGACCGCGGGAGGCCGCCTTCAATGGCCGAACGGAGATCGGGTTCGCAGGCATCGTGCTTACCCTTGCCGATGTCGTGGTGTTCCTGCCGATCGCGTTCATGGGGGGCATTGTCGGTGCCTTCTTCAGGGAGTTCGGGCTGACCGTCGCATTCGCGACGCTCTTTTCGCTGCTGGTGTCCTTCACTGTCACGCCGGCGCTTGCGTCACGCTGGTACCGACAGAACGAGCGATTCACGGTTGCAGGAGGGGCCAGGCTCGACGAGGCGTACGGTCGGGCGCTGGCCTGGGCTCTGAGCAGGACCGGATGGGTCGTCGGATGGAGCACAACAGCCCTGACCGTGGCGCTGCTCGTTGCGGTACCCTCGCTCGGGTTCGAGTTTCTGCCGGCCTCAGATCAAGGGCAAGTGACAGCCACGATTGAAATGCCCCCTGGCGCGTCACTTTCGGCGACCAGCGCCATGACGAGGCGTGTCGAGGAGCGCCTGGAGGTCGTGCCCGACATCAGCCACGTCATGTCTACCGTTGGCGAGGTGGTGGGAGGCTTCGGTGTCATTCCTCAGCGTGGGCCACAGCATGCTCAGGTGAACGTCAGACTGAAGGATCGTGCCGGTTTCGTTGACGGTCTGGCCGGCGGGCAGCGTCGTGGGGGCGTGCGGCTCGCCGGCGATGAGGAGATTGCCGACCGGATGCGGCGAGCGACGGCGGATCTGACCGCGGCTCGGATAACGATCTCGCCTGTACGGACCGTTGCCAACGTCGGTGCGCCGATTCAACTGGAGCTCAAAGGGCGCGACATGGCCGCGCTGATCGAAACGGGCGGACGGGTGCGCGATCTGGTGGCGTCCATTCCCGGTGTCCTGAACGCCGATACCTCCGTGCGAACGGGACGGCCTGAGATCCGGATGAAGCTCGACAGGGTACGTGCCGCGGCGTATGGAATCGTTCCGGCTCAGGCAGGCGCTGCCATTCGGACGGCTATGACGGGGACCGAGGCGGGGAGGATCGTGCTTGACGGCGTCGAGACGCCGATTCGAGTTCGGCTCGATCCTGCCGATCGGAACGATCCGGCTTCGCTCCTGTCCATCCCTGTGGGTACGTTGAGGGGGACGCCGGTACTCCTTGGCGATATTGCCGATGTCGAGGCAGGAACGGGCCCCACTTCCATCGAGCGAGTGAATGGCCTCCGGCTGGTGACGGTCTCGGCGGACGTTGCGCCGGGATACGCGCTCGGGAATGTCACATCGGCAGTCGAGAAGGCGGTAGGGTCTGCGTTGCCGACAGGAGTGACGCACAACTACGGGGGCGAATCGGGTGTTCTCGAAGAGAACCTGCCGCACTTCGCATTGGCCATCGTTCTCGCCGTGGTCCTGCTGTACCTCGTGTGTGCCGCACTCTTCAACTCGTTGGTGTACCCGCTGGTCATGATGCTGACGTTGCCCATGGCCCTGACCGGTGCGTTGACGGCCCTCGTCCTTACCGGAGAGACCCTATCACTGGTCTCCATGATCGGGGTCATCATGCTCATCGGTCTGATGGGGCGTAACGCGATCCTTCTGATAGACTACACGAACACGCTCAGGGCGCGGGGCTTCGACCGAACTCGGGCGCTCACCGAAGCGGGGAAGGCCCGAATGCGGCCCATCATGATGACGACGCTTACGACCATTGGCGGGATGCTTCCCGTAGCTCTGCGCATTGGACGTGCGTCTGAAATCCGGGCGCCGATGGCCATCGTCGTCATCGGGGGACTGCTGGTCTCGACAGTGCTGACCCTGTTCGTCATTCCCGTAGCCTATGACTGGTCGGACCGCGTCATGGAGCGGCGCTCGAGACGGTCGGCCGGCTGAAGGCTGAAGGCTGAAGGCTGAAGGCTGAAGGCTGAAGGCTGAAGGCTGAAGGCTGAAGGCTGAAGGCTGAAGGCTGAAGGC
>DYKI01000238.1 GCA_020722705.1 Chthonomonas calidirosea
CACTTGAGAGCGAGCGCACAGGGCGCCCCATCGCGATCACGCGCGAGGCTTAACCGCGCGGCCTATCCGTGGTCACACATCTCCTCACGATGGGCGCTCAGGCAGCCGTCGGTTTCGGTGATCTTGCGTCGGGCGATCAGGAACTCGATCGTCTCTTCGATGGTCATGTCGTCCGCGCCGCGGGTATGGTATCGGGCGTCCGCGCCGAACTCCTCTTCGGCTGCTTGGAGCAGCGCTTCGCGGGTCATGGGGCTTGGCGCAGCCAGGAGCATCTCGACAACATCGTGGCCGTGTAGTTTCCGAGACATTGGGTGATGCCGGACCTCCGCTCGCGGATGCGGCTCAGCGCGGCTCACGTTGACCGAACGGGTCGCGCGTCTGCATCCGGTGTCTCTCTGGACATACGAGGCTGCGCACGCATGCGTTGCCACAAGCCGGCATCTGCGCACGCAGCCCCGGCGACTGCCAGAGCGCGCGGCTCCGGATGCCCGGATAGGGTACGTGTTCGCCCTTGATGCTGTGCCATAGCGCTCGGTTCAGAGCGTCCTCGTCGGCTATGGTGAGAATGTCAGGCTCACTGAAGTCCATGCGCGCCGATCGCTGGGCGCCGTAGGCGTTCGCCGAGTTGCGCGCCTGGAGGTCCACTTTCGGTTGTTGCACATCGTAGGGCGCGATCCCACGTTGAGCCTGCGCCGGGCCGCGACGCTCCGACCGGCGACGTCGAGCCGATAGATGGTATCGTTCGCCGTTCCGGCCGCATAGAGCGCCTTGCCGTCGGCTCCGAGCGCCAGACCGCCGAGCCAGATGCTGTCGCGCCCGCGGGGCCCGCTTTCCTGGATGAGGATTTCGCCGGCCCGGGCCACGGAGCCGTCTGCCTGCCTTTGCAGGATGTGGACCATGCCGGACACTCCTCCGGAGACGTAGAGAGTGGCGGAATCGGCCGACCACGCCGTGCCGTTCCACGCACGCCCGACAGGCACGGATTGCCGCAGGGCGCCCGTGGCCGCATCGAAGAGATACACGGTGTGCTCTCCGTTGCCGGATGAGACCATGGCCAGAGTGGAGCCGTCGGGACTGGCAGCACATCCCGCCGGCATGTCGGCCGTGGTGATGTGTTGACCCGCCGGCGTGATGCGCCAACCGTTGTGCAGCCGGGAGCCCTCGCCGTCCTGGCCGGGTCTGATGTCCTGGGCGACGCCTACGGCGACCCAAGCGATCCAGACCAGCCCCATTGCTGCGAGCGGTGTGCCGGCGATCCTGTTCATCGTGCCCTCCCGTGCGCACGCGAGCCGACGATGTACGCCGGCTCGCGTATGATGGTCCCTACTGCAGGGGCATGCCTAACGCGTATAGTCCGGACCGGCAGCTTCCGAATAGGTGTAGATGCCCATACGTGCATACTCGGCCATGACCTCCAACTGCGACTTCGCCATGCCGTCGGGCCTCAGGAACGGAGGATCCTTGTAGAACTTCGCATGTCCGTCGCAGAACACCCAGTTCCTGCCCTCTTGATGCCGCTTGCCGCGAGGCCAGCGCCCGTCCCCCTGGTTGTTGCCGTACCCGGGAGCGATGTACCAGCCGGCGAAGACAGTTTCGTCGTAGTCCTGCGCGTACATCATGCAAACCAGGCCGATCTGCTTGGCGTTGGAGAGGCAGCTTGTCTTGCGAGCCGACTCGCGGGCCTGTGCGAATACCGGGAACAGGATAGCCGCGAGAATGGCGATGATGGCGATGACGACGAGCAGCTCGATGAGCGTGAACGCCATCCGTGGGTGCTTGGTCATTGAGCCGTCCCTTTCGACCTTTCAGTTGCCGGCTTGGTTGGGCCGATGGATGAGATCGTACTGCAGAGACGTTAGGGTGCAGTTAGGTCGGCGTTAAGCATGGGTCATCACCGGGTAGTATGCGTGTTGCCTATGCGACGTGCCGCACGTTTTCTGCACGGTGCGCCTGCGGGCTTGCCGCCTTCGGGAGGTTCCATGTCGTCGCACACTGACGAGATAGTCACGCTGGACGCGGACGGCTTTGACGAAGCATGCCGCCAGACGCATCCGCTCTGGCACCAGGGGCTTGACCTCGCTGCATACAAGCGCCGCCTTGAGGAGGCCTTCCGTCGGATGCCGGGCGAGATGCGCTACGCAGGCATCCGATCAGACGACGGCGCGCTGGCGGCATCGGCACGGCTTCTCGACGCTGACCTGCGCGTGGGTTCGGCATCGGTTCCGACCTGTGGGATCGCGGCGGTGTTCGTGGCGAAGGAGCGGCGGGGGCAAGCATGGGGCGCGCGGCTCATACGCAGCATCCTCGCCGATGCGGCAGGACGGGGTCGGAGGCTGGCGCTGCTTTTCTCCGATATCGGGATCGGCTACTACGAGCGGCTCGGCTTCCGGCCATTACACGCGCAGGACTGGACTGCCTCAACCGATGCGCTTCCGGACTCCGGCGCCCTCGTCACACGCGAGGCTGCCCCGGACGACGATTCGCTGCGGAAGCTCTACAACGATTACGCTGACCGACAGGGGCTCTGCCCGCATCGGACCGCTGCCTGGTGGTCGTACTTCCGATGGTGGCGGGCGGCTCGGCCCGACCTGATCCTGGTTGATGGTGACCGTGAGGTCGGGTATGCCACCGTGCGGACCGACGAGGACCACCTGCATGTGTTCGAGTGGGTCGCGCCCACGACCGAACCCGGACGTGTGTGGGCGACGCTGAGGAACGAGGCATTGCAGAAGGGCAAGCGCGCCCTGTCGGGCTGGCTCCAACCGGGCCGAATGGAGAAGTGGATGGATGCTGCAGATCGGTCGGGCGCCATCCCGATGCTGGCATCCACCGGTGGCCCCACGGACGAGCTGCCCGAACCCGCCGTGTTCGAAGAGCTGGACCACTTCTAGAGCGTTGACTTGTAACATACGCACAAGATTCCGTTGCCGTTCCGCCTTTTTTCTGTCTATTGGAAGGAATCCCATGCCCCGATCGTCGAACTTACTGGCAACGCCGGTTCCGGCACGCCGGCGTCTGTATCCCGAAAGAG
>DYKI01000060.1 GCA_020722705.1 Chthonomonas calidirosea
CGGCGGGAGCCTCGCCCTCCCGCGGATGCTCTGAGGGACCATGTCGGCATTTCCTTTCGTTCACCTGCACACACACTCCGAGTTTTCGCTGCTCGATGGCGCCGCGCGGCTTGACCTGCTGGTAGAGCGCGCCATCCAGCTCAAGATGCCCGCCCTCGCGCTGACCGACCATGGCGTCATGCATGGCTCGATGGACTTCTACCTGGCGTGCAAGAAGAAGGGCATCAAGCCGATCATCGGTCTTGAAGCTTACGTTGCGCCCGATGGCCACAAGAGTCGAACGAGGCGAGGGAAGGGCGCCTACTGGCACGCAACACTCCTGGCGCGCAATGAGGAGGGCTACAAGAACCTCCTCAAGCTGGCGACCATAGCGCACATCGAAGGGTTCTATCAGAAGCCCCGCATTGATCGAGCCTTGCTTGAGGCGCACCGCCATGGTTTGATCGTATTGAGCGGGTGCATGCAAGGCGAACTGAGCGCAGCCCTGCTTCGTGACGATTACGCCGCCGCCAGAGACGCCGCAGCGCATTACGCCGACGTGCTGGGGAGCGATTCGTACTATCTCGAACTCCAGAACCATGGCATCGCCGGTCAGGACAAGGTGGCGGCGGGCTTGAGGCGGCTGTCCTCGGAGCTTGGCCTCAAGACGGTGTGCACCAATGACGTGCACTACCTGACCCGTGAAGACGCGTACGCACACGAGGTGCTCCTCTGCATCGGTACGCACATGAGCATGAGCAATCCCAAGCGGTTGCGCTATTCAAGCGACCAGCTCTACTTGAAGTCGGCCGAAGAGATGGCAGCCGCCTTCCCCGACGATCCGGAGGCGCTCCGCCGAACCGCAGAGATCGCCGAGATGTGCGAGCTTGATCTTGACTTCAAGCGTACGAGACTGCCGGTACCTCCGATTCCGGAAGGCTTTTCGGCGGCGGACTATCTGCGGCAACTGGCCTACGAAGGTCTGCATCGCAAGATCGGCGAGGTAGCGCCGGCGCATATCGAGCGCCTGGAGCACGAGCTCAAGGTCATCGTGAACCTGGGCTTTGCCGAGTACATGCTCATCGTGCGCGACTTCGCCGCTTTCGCCCATCGGAAAGGCATCCATTTCGGCGTGCGAGGCTCCGCGGCGGGCTCTCTGGTGTCCTATTGCGTGGACATCACCGACGTTGACCCCATCTACTACGACCTCACGTTCGAGCGGTTCCTGAACCCCGAGCGGAAAGAAATGCCCGACATTGACATGGACTTCGAGGACACGCGTCGGGCGGAGGTGATCGAGTACGTCACCAACCAGTACGGCAAGGAACACGTCGCCCAGATCGCCACCTTTGGAACCCTGGCCGCGAAGGCGGCGCTCAAGGATGCGGGACGCGCGCTCGACATGCCTGCGGGGCTCATCAACCGGGTCGCGGCAGCCGTGCCGGGCGGCGCGAATATGACCCTCGACAAGGCCCGAGAGGCCAGCCCGCAGCTTATGGACCTGATCGCCCGGCATCCCGAAGTGAAGCACCTCTTCGACACCGCCAAGCGCTTGGAAGGCATCGCCAGGCACGCATCGGTTCATGCCGCCGGCGTGGTCATTTCGCGCGAGCCTCTCGTCGAACACGTGCCGCTCCACAATCCCGGCGACTGCGGTTACGTTACGCAATACCCGGCCAAGCCTCTGGCCGAGATCGGCCTGCTCAAGATGGACTTCCTCGGGTTGATCAACCTCACGATCCTGGCGAGGACGATCGAGTATGTCCGCCAGACCCATGGGATCGAGCTGGCCATCTCCGATATCCCGCTGGATGACAAGGCCGCGTTCGACTTGCTGGGTCGCGGCGAGACCATCGGCGTGTTCCAACTGGAGAGCACCGGGATGCGGAAGCACATCCGCAACCTGAAGCCGACCTCGATCAAGGAGGTTGCCGCCATGGTTGCGCTGTACCGCCCGGGGCCGATCAAGTCCATCCCCGACTTCATCAAGGCCAAGCACGGCCTGACCGAGGTCAAGTACCTTCACCCGGCCCTGGAACCGCTGCTCAGTGAGACCTACGGCGTCATCGTCTACCAGGATCAGGTGCTGACGGTCGCACGGGCCATAGGCGGCTTCACCATGGGCGAGGCCGACTTGCTGCGTCGAGCCATCAGCAAGAAGATCATGAGCATGCTCCCCGCCATGGAGGCGAAGTTCATGGAGGGCGCTCGAGAGCGGGGAATCAGTCCCGAGCTTGCCAAGCAGATCTACGACCTGATCGAGCCGTTCGCCGGGTACGGCTTCAACAAGGCCCACGCCGTGTGCTACGCCCTCCTCGCCTATCAGACGGCATACCTGAAGGCGAACTACCCGGTCGAATACATGGCGGCCTTGCTGGCCTGCTACGTGGAGAAGCCCGATAAGATGGCGGTCGGCCTCGCCGAAGCGCGCCGGATGGGCATCAAGGTGCTTGGCCCCGATGTGAATGCTTCAGGAGAGGACTTTCTGCCCGAGGGCGACTGCATCCGGTTCGGCCTTGCCGCGGTCAAGAATGTCGGGCATGGCATCGCAGCGGCGATCGTACAAACGCGTCGCGAGGGCGGTCCGTTTCGGTCTCTGACAGATTTCTGCGAGCGGCTCGGAGCCGCCGCGACTCTCAATCGCGCCACGGTCGAGACGCTGATTAAGTGCGGCGCGTTCGACTCGATGCACGCCAACCGGCGCGCGCTGCAGGCCATCGTTGAGCCCGCGATCCGTGCCGCTGCCGCGACCGCGCGGGATCGGCAGCTTGAGGCGTCGCTCTTCTCGCTGGACGACGTCGCATGCGGTGCCGGCATCACTCCGCCGGACATTCCGGATTTCCCGTTGGAGCAGCGCCTGGACGACGAACGCGAGCTCCTCGGGGTGTATCTGTCGGGGCATCCGCTTGACCGCATTCCCCGCGCATTCCTCGATGCGTCCACGACCTCCGCTGCGGAGATCACCGAGACTGCCGACGACGAGAAGGTCCGGATCATCGGACTTGTCGCCGATGTGCGGCGCAGGGTCACCCAGCGCGGTGGGATGATGGCCTATGTCACGCTGGAGGACACAACCGGTCGGGTCGCCGTCACGATCTTCTCGACGTTGCTGCCTTCCGTGGATGCCTTCCTTGTCGAGCAGCAGGCAATCTGCGTCACCGGCCGTGTCTCCGTTCGCGATACGGGTGCGTCGCCGGAGGACGGCGAGCGCAGCGCCGAGATCATAGCCGAGAGCATCACGCCGGTTGAGCTGGGCGGGAATAACGGCTCAGGCGGTACCTCGCTCCACATTCGCATCGACTCCGGCCACAGCCATGTCCTGCGCCTGCTTCGAGCAACCATCGAGAGCCACCCGGGCGATCATCCGGTCTACCTTCATGTCTGCGAGGGAGACGGTTCACGGCGCGTCAAGTCCGGCCTGTCTGTAGACCTTGCCGACAGCACCCAGGCCGCCCTGCAGCGCCTGGTGGGGCGACAGGCTGTCTGGATCGAGTGATCGGCCCTCTCTGGTACAATCCAGTGCGGTAGACACGCCATGGCGAACGAGCGCGGCGTTGCGCCGCCTGACCTGATCCATCTCGACTTCGAAAACCTCGACGCCCGCGAGACGCTGCGTACGACGTGGGCCGTCGAGCAGCTCATCCTCGTCCAATCCGTGCTGGGCCACGTCCATGAGGGCCATGGCGTGTTCCGTGGCCGCCGCTACCCGAACACGACGCTCGATGATGTGGTCAGGGCACTCCGGCTTGAGCCCATGGCCATCAAGGGCGCGCGCCAATCGCTCATTGACAGCATTCGCGAGTATGCCCGGAGCGCCATCGCGGGCAATGCGCCGCCTGCACTGGTGGACCTGACCGGTGATCCCCTGCTGGGCATCTCGACACTTCGGTTCATCATGGCCGATCCGCAAGACGTCCTGTGCGGACTGTATGCAGGCGGACTGCGCGACGATCCGAACGTACGAGCAGAGGTCGAGCAAGAACGCAATATGGTGATCGGCGGCGGGGCCGGCCACTTCGTGGACTTCAAGCGCATGGATGAGCTCGGATACTCGGCCGACGACCTTGTGCACGGTGAGTGGGGTGGGCGCATTGATGAGTTGACGGAGAAGGGGGTCATCGTCTCCAGCCGCGACTCGGAGCGGCCGTCGGTGCAGTATCAGTACATTCGCTACCGGATGGGCCCCGGCGCATCGGACGACGCCGCCATTGTGGGAGCCGGCCTCCTCTGGGGTGTGGGCGTTGCGCTTGGCGTATTCCTTGCGGATGCCGTGGACACGCTGGAGAAGTACGTCCCGCGCTATGCAGACCAGGATGAGCGTATCGCACTGGAAATCGAGTCCGAATGCCGATCGCTCAGGCTGACGCGCGAGGATGTGAAGCTTCTCGTTGCCGTTGCCTCGGCGCCGAACGGATCCGGACCCGACGTGCCCGACAGCTCGCTGAGGCACCTTCTCTCCATTGATCGTCGCACCGACCTCTGTCCGATCGAAGCGCACCTGCTGTCGGTCATGGGCACGCCTGCTCCGTCCATCGGGCTCGGCCACGATCGCGTACCGAGCGACGGCTTCTACGAGTTCGTGCGCGCTCGCATCGAGGAACTGTCCGGATGAGGTCGGCTGTCGCTGCGCTGGCCGGCGTCTTCGTCGTTGCCGGGGCGACCGGGGATGTGCATCCCGACGCGAGGAAGGTGCTCGGGGAGACGGTGAAGGCCTACCGCTCGCTGAAGTCGGTCCGAATGGAGACGACCTACACGGGGAACCCCGGCGGATTCACGAAGCCGTTGCGGTCCCTGCTCACCATGCGACGGCCCAATCTGCTCCTCTACGAGATATGGCAGACCGTGCCCGGCGTCATGGCGAACTCCGTCATGCGCTACCTGTGCGACGGCAAGCACCTGTTTATCTACAACCAGGCCGAGCGCTACTACACTCGCGAGAAGGCCCCACGGGATCTCAAGAGCCTTCGGCTGTCGAATGCCGGCATTGAGTATGCCGCCATGACGGGCGCCGACCCCTTTGCCGGCATCGAGAGGCAAGCGCGTTCGGTCCGGCTTGAAGGCATGGCCGAGGTCGAAGGAGAGCCCGTTGACGTGGTGCTGATCGACACCGGTACGGCCGATCGGACGGCCGAGGCTCGGTTCTTCATCTCGCGCAACGACAGGCTCATACGCAGGTTCACCTTCGAGTCGATCCCCATTGCGAAGGAGCCCAAGGCGCCGCCTCCCCCCCGCGAGCGCCTCAACCCCGACGATCCTCCCGAGCAGGAACTGCGTCAGCTTCCGGTTCGGTTCGGTTACGACACGAAGGTCACTCCGAACGTCAAGGCTCCCGACAGCCTCTTCGGCTGGGAGGCGCCGGCGGATGCGCTCCTGTATGAACCGCTCCATCAGATGCTGTCGCCGGACCGTGAGTGGCGTCCCGGCTATGTGATCGTCGGCAAGGACGGCAAGCGGCAGAAGCCTCTGACGTTCAGGGACCTCGTGAAGATGGGCAAGCAGCAGCAGAGGCGCAGGCGCTAGGTGGCGGCACCGTCCACAGTCCCCATGTTCTTTGTGGCTATCCTGCTCTCATCGGCAGCCGCCGCACCCGCTGCCGATTTGGTGCGCGTTGATCCATCGAACGTGATCATTGCGCGGTGGGAGGGCTTCGGCTGCAGTCTGGCGTGGTGGGGGGCATTCACCAGTGCTTGGGCTGATGCCGCGCGGAAAGAGGTCTGCAGGCGTCTCTTCGGGAAGCGCGATGACTGCCTCGGATGGAACATCGTGCGCTACAACGCAGGCGGCGCCGCTCCCGATGCCGATCCGAAGCGCTTTCGGCCCGGCGGCAAGGTCGTGGTGACGCTCGACGCCGATGGGTCCTTCCACCCGGAGCGCGACATGGGCCAGATTGCGTGCCTGCGAGAGGCCAGGCGGCTGGGCGCCGATGTGTTCGAGCTGTTTGTCAACTCGCCGCCATATTGGATGCTGAGAAACGGCGATACGCACGGCGGAGACGGCGGCGGCGAGAACCTGAAGCCCGATTGCGAGCCGGAGTATGCCCGTTGGGTGGGGGCCGTCGCATCGAAGGTTGAACGCGCCGCAGGAGTACGCTTTGCGTCGCTGGAGCCGTTCAATGAGCCGTCGGCATCATGGTGGCGAGCCGACAAGGACGGCCAGGAAGGCTGCCGGATCATGCCGGACGCTCAGGCGCGCGTGATCAAAGCGCTCGCCGCGGACCTGCGCCGAACGCGCTCGCGATGGCTGATCGCCTGCTCCGACGAAAACGAGCCCCATACCGGCCTCAACACACTCAATGCGCTCACCGATCCGATCAAGGGAGGAGTGGATCCGCACGATATCGGCCGGATCAACGTTCACGGTTACTGGGGCTGGGAGTGGCAGGAGCCGCTGCGCCGGCGCGTCGAGGAACTGGGCATTCGGGGCCTGTGGATGTCCGAAGTGAGCCATCGCGAATGGGAGAACGCCGGGTATATCCCGAACGACATGCGCTGTGCGCTTCCACAGACCCGTGCCGTCGTCAACGACCTGAAGCGGCTGCGCCCCAACGCGTGGGTCTTCTGGCAAGCCGTCGAGCCCCTGCAGTTCTGCGTCTGGTATCGGTTCACCTACGGCCTGATGCAGGCTGCCGCCGATGCTCCCGTGGAATGGCAGGGACGAACGTATCGTCCCGGTGAGTTCATCGTCAGCAAGGCTTTCTGGGCAATGATGCAGTACAGCCGGTTCATCCGGCCAGGTTTCCGGTTCATAGGTACCGACGATTTCTGGACCGTAGCTGCGCTCTCGCCCGACGGCAAGCGCCTCGTGCTTGTTGTCCACAACGACCAGAAGACGCCCCGTTCGCTGGCATTCGACCTGACCGGGTTCGACCGCGTCTCGGCGAAGGCACAGGTGTTCCGAACCATGGACGATGCCGACGGTATCGCGTGGAACTGCAGGCCCATGCCCGATGCGGCAGTACGCGACAGACGGCTGCAGGACACCATACCGGCCAGATCGGTGACTACGTATGTCGTCCGGGTGAACGAGGTGCGGCGGTCGGGGCTGAGCAGCATGCGGGACAAGACTGCACAGGAAACCACGCCGCGGTTACGGAATAAGCCCGAACGCCGATAACCTGGACAAGGAGCATGCACCATGACCCATCGCGAGCGCTTCCGCCGACTCATGCATTACCAGTCCGTTGACCGGGGAATCCACTGGGACTTCGGCTTCCTGACCGAGGCCATGGACCGATGGGTGACGGAAGGGCTCCCCGAGGAAGTCGGGTCCGGTGACAAGCGCGGCGATCGCATGAGCCGCATCAGCGCCTACTTCGGCAAGGATCCCACCATGGGGGTGCCCGTTCACCTGCATCTGCATCCCGGGTTCCCTTACGAAGTCATCGAGGTGCGCGAACGGACCATCGTGCATCGAGACGGCGACGGCAACATCGTGGAGGAGATCAAGGAAGGCGAGCGCACCATCCCCCACGTCATCGAGAACGGTCTCAAAGGCAGGGCTGACTGGGAGCGCTACAAAGCGATGCTGGATCCCGATGAACCGGCTCGCCACCAATGGGACTACAAGGCCATGGCCGAACGCTACAACCGCGCCGATGTGCCGGTCGTCATCGGCATCGGTTCGTTCGTCGGCTGGATCCGCAACTGGGTCGGCGCCGCCGAGCTGGGATACATGTGCTACGACGACCCGGAACTGGTCTCGGAGATGGTGAACCACCTATGCGACCTCTTCTGCGCCGTCCTCGAGCCGGCGCTCAAGGAAATCGAGGTGGACCTGGCCTGGGGCTGGGAGGATATCTGCTTCAACAACGGACCGCTGGTGGGCCCCAACATCTGGCGGCAACTGGTGTCGGAGCCGATGACCCGCGTCTGCAAGCTGCTGCGGCGCCACGGAGTGGACGTGATCCTGACCGACTGCGACGGCAACGTGCAGGCCCTCGCTCCGGTGTGGCTCGAATGCGGTCTGAACGGCATGTTCCCGTGTGAGGTTGCCGGCGGCTCGGACCCGGTCCTTCTGCGGAGCCGGCTCGGGAAGGATGCTCTGCTGTTCGGAGGCGTCAACAAACGGGCGCTGACCGACAAGGCAGCGATCCTGGCCGAGCTGAAGCGCCTGAGCCCGCTGGTCGAGGAGGGGGGCTACATCCCGTTCGTGGACCATCGGGTACCCGGCTATGTCTCCTACGAGAACTACCGGTACTACGAGCGTGAGAAACTCGCCATGCTGGGGTTCGGCAAGGCGGAAGTCGAGGCTATCGAGCCGCTCCGCGGTATGGACCGGACAACGCTGAAGTCGGTCTACTGATTCGCCGACCGTTTGGACGGAGGAGCGCCGACACCATCGCCCATGAGGTGCGACCAGCCCCGTTTCTGATATCGGCTGCGCCTGAGGATGTCGGCTTTGCCCTCGTCGGTGTTGGCGAGCTCCAGTTGCCGCTGCAGGTGGTTGCGTTCACGCATCTTCTCGTAGCGCACCCGTTCGATGTGCGTGTTCGCCATCTCGACTGCAGCGGCCTGCTGGAACGGCTCGGCAATGTGAGGATAGGCACGGTAGGTCAGGACGCCGGCGGCAAGCGCCGCCATCAGCCATAGGAGGCGGCGCACGAGCCGCGGGAGCCCGGAGCGGCTTCCTTGACCGGTTATTGCCATTGACGCGGCCTCCCCTGAGATTGGATGGGACGCATGGGACCTACGGCACGACACGTCGCCGGCGGCAAGCCCTGAATCGCCGGCTACTTGCGGACGTTATAGAACGATTTCCATCCTCCATACACCGCCACCTGCGAAAGTTCCTCCTCGATCCGAAGGAGCTGGTTGTACTTCGCGATGCGGTCGGAGCGGTTGGGCGCGCCGGTCTTGATCTGACCGGCGTTGGTCGCTACGACGATGTCGGCGATGGTGGAGTCCTCGGTCTCTCCCGAACGGTGCGACACGACGGCCGTGAAACCCGCTCGTTTGGCCATTTCAATGGCATCGAGGGTCTCGGTGAGCGTGCCGATCTGGTTGACTTTGATCAGAATCGAGTTGGCAGCCTTCTCCCGGATACCTTGCGCCAGGTACTGCGTGTTGGTGACGAACACGTCGTCGCCGACGATCTGAACGTGCGACCCGATGCGCTCGGTCAGCATCTTGAAGCCTTCCCAGTCCGTCTCGGCCAGTCCATCCTCGATGGAGATGATGGGATACTTGTTCACGAGTGATGCGAGGTAGTCCACCATTTCGGCGGTGGTGAGGGAGCGCCCCTCGCCCTTGAGGTTGTATCGGTTCTCCTCGTAGATCTCGGATGCGGCGGGATCGAGGGCGATGTAGATCTGCTCGCCGGGCTTATAGCCGGCCTGTTCGATGGCCTCGACGATGACCTGGATGGCGACCTCGTTGGATTCGAGATCCGGCGCGAAACCGCCCTCATCGCCGAAACCGGTGGACTTGCCTCGGTCCTTCAGCACACGCTTAAGGGCGTGGAACACCTCGGAACCCATCCGGAGCGCCTCGGAGAACGACTCGGCGCCGACGGGCATGACCATGAACTCCTGAAGATCCACATTGCTGTTGGCGTGCTTGCCGCCGTTGAGGATGTTCATCATCGGCACGGGCAGGGTGCGAGCTCCAACGCCTCCGAGGTAGCGATAGAGGGGAAGGCGCAGGGACTCGGCCGCGGCACGAGCAACGGCGAGGGATGTTCCAAGGATGGCATTGGCCCCGAGCGCGCTCTTGTTGGGGGTGCCGTCCATGTCCACCATGAGCTTGTCAATGCCGACCTGATCGGTGGCATCCATGTCAATGATCTCGGGCCCGATCTTTTCGTTGACGTTGTCCACGGCGGTCAGCACGCCCTTGCCCAGATAGCGCTCCATATCGTTATCGCGCAACTCCACGGCTTCTTTGGTGCCGGTGGACGCTCCGGAAGGGACCGCAGCACGGCCCATGGAGCCATCCTCAAGGAACACGTCAACCTCGACGGTGGGCTGGCCCCTCGAGTCCAGTATCTCGCGGGCTACGACTTCGGTGATGGTGGTCATCGGGGAACTCCTCGCGCATTAGTGGTCACAGACCGCTCATTGTAGCACAGCGCGCAAAGACCTCCGTGCTGCCCCGCATATCCCGCCCCGGCGGTTGCGCAGAATGGCGCGAGGATATGCCTATCGCCGGACCGTTACCCGTGACGTTCCGAGCGGGCCGTAGAAACACACCCGGGCGCGCAAGCAAGCGACGCCGCGTTGTCTGCCGCTCGGATTTCGATACGCGCCTTGCGGGCGCCTGGTCTGCGCGCTCCGCGTCTCAAGTGGCCGCATCCAGTGTTGTCTCGCGCAAGCCGCCCCCAATGGCTGGCGGGCGTCGCAGGAACAACGGAGCCGCAAAGCGAACGTGTCAGTAGATCAGACTTCGGAAGGACAATCTGGATATGCGTGACACACTCCAAGGGGTACGGCTATCGCGCCGTGAACTCATCGCCGGCGGCGCGCGAGCCGCGGTTGGGCTTGCCATCCCGGCCATCGTGCCCGCCTCGGCGCTTGGAAGGGGCGGTCGCCTCGCGCCGAGCGAGCGGATCGTCATGGGCTCCATCGGCGTCGGCGGTCAGGGCACCCAGCACGTTGTGGGCGGCATCTGGACCCCGTCGGGCGGACTTGTGGGACGCGACGATGTGCAGTACGTCGCCGCATGCGATGTGAACGCGCGCAACCTCGAGAACGCGCGCAACCTGGTGAACCAGCGCTACGGCAATCAGGACTGCAAGACGTACCGCGACTTCCGCGAGCTTCTGGCCCGCCCCGACATTGACGCTGTCCTCATTGCAACCGGTGAGCGGTGGCATCCCTACATCTCCATCGCCGCGGCAAAGGCCGGCAAGGATGTCTATTGCGAAAAGCCCATGTCGGTGACGATCCGCGAGGCTCTGGCTGTCCGGGATGCCGTCCGTCGCTATGGCATCGTCTATCAGAACGGCACCCAGCAGCGATCGAGCCACGCGTTCCGCTTCGCGTGCGAACTGGTGCGCAATGGCCATATCGGCAAGCTGCAGGAGGTGGTCGTGGCTGTGGCGGGACCGGCTCCGAATGCGGATTGCCACTTGCCCGAGGAGCCGGTGCCGGAATGGCTGGATTACGACATGTGGCTCGGACCGGCCCCCTGGCGACCGTTCAACAGCAGTTACGTGATCGGATGGATGGCATGGCGCGACTTCTCGGGCGGCGAGATGACCAACTGGGGGGCGCACCACTTCGATATCGCCCAGTGGGGGATCGGCGCCGACGACAGCGGACCGCTCGAGATCGTCCCGCCGGACGGCAAGGGCATTGCCGCCCTGACCTATCGCTTCGCCGATGGAGTGACCGTGACGCGCGATCCGGACCGCATGGTGCGGGAGGCCGGTCAGGGCAACGGCGTCATGTTCGTCGGCTCGAAGGGTAAGGTCGCGGTGTGGCGCTACGATCTGCGCACGTGGCCCGAGGAGTTGGCGAAGCGCCGCATGCGGCCCGATGAGATTCGCCTGCATGCAGCGGAGAACCACCACACCGACTTCCTCAACGCCGTGCGTTCGCGAGGCAAGCCGGGTGCGAATGTCGAAGTTGCCGCGCGCTCGATCACCTTCTGTCATCTGGGCAACATCGCTTACGAGCTCGGGCGTCCCGTTCAATGGGATCCGGCGAAAGAGCGCTTCGTCCGTGATCCCGTTGCAGATCGGCTGATGGCTCGGCGGACTCGACCGCCGTGGACGCTCTCATGAAGGGGGAGACGATGAGAC
The DNA here is from genome assembly GCA_020722705.1 of Chthonomonas calidirosea. GTDB lineage: Bacteria > Armatimonadota > Chthonomonadetes > Chthonomonadales > CAJBBX01 > JAAYVH01. The sequence continues at coordinate 11,719 of DYKI01000060.1, forward strand.
GAGCGACAGGTCTGCTCCTCGTTGGATACGCCATCGGGCTGGCGATGATCGTGTCGTCACGCACGCCATCGGCCGGTCAAGCCGCGCCCGGCCTGCGGGACATTGACCGTCTGCGGGAGTACCGGTTTGGACCCGATCGGTCCATGCTGGACACCGCTGCTCGGGTGGTGAAGGACTCGCTGGCTTCGCCGTCGCGACGCGCCGAAGTCGCAGACGCGCTGGCATGGGTCGCCACATCGGGGGCGCCGTTCGACGCACGGCAGTTCGCATGCCGACAGCTTGTGTACGTCGCATCAGCCGACCAGATACCGGCCATGGTCCGCCTGCTCAACGACGAGGTGATGGCCCACTACGGACTGATGGTTCTGGACCGCATTCCGGGACCCGAAGTCGGCGAAGCGCTTCGTTCGGCCGTGCCTGGGCTGTACGGCAAAGCTCTGGCGGGAGCGCTGGATCTGCTGGGCGAGCGCGGCGAAGCGGCATCCGTCACCGTGCTCGAGACGGCATTGTCCAGTCACGATCCTGCGACGGCTCGAGCCGCTGCCGTTGCTCTGGGGAAGCTGCGCCTTGCGTCGGCCGATACGGTCTTGCTGCGGGAGTATGCGAACGCATCGGGCGAACTGCGGCGGACCATCGGGGAGGCGCTCGTTATGCGAGCCGCCGCTCTCGTCGAATCTGGGAAGCGCACCGAGGCGGCGCGTATCGCCTCCGCCATCCAGGGAGGGCCCGCGTCTTTGGGAGGGCGAGGCTCCTCGGGAGGGCGAGGCTCCCGCCGAGCCGACGTACCGGACGCCGAGGCATCCGAGGCCCCATTGCGTGCGGCTGCGCTGAGGGTGCTGGCTCTCGCACGCGGGGCGTCGGCGGTGCCCGCTCTGCTCGTTGCGCTCCGATCACCGGATCGGGAGGTTGCGCATATGGCTGCTGCCGTCATGCGCGAGCTTCCCGGTGCGGAGGTGACCCGTCGTCTGAGCCAGGGATTGCCGGACGCACCAGCCGGCGCAAAGGCGCTGATTGCGGATGCCCTCGGCGATCGAGGTGATCCCGCTGCAGAACCGGCGCTCGTTCGTTTCCTCGCGGATGCCGACAGCGGCGTTCGGGATAGGGCGGCTGCGGCGCTTGGCAAGGTCGGCGGAGCCGCTTCCGTGCTCCCGTTGCTGCGGCTCGCGTCGTCATCCGATGCAGCCGAACGCGCTCAGGCCGAATCGGCGCTGACACGTCTTCGCGGCAACGGGGTGGACCGCGCGCTCCTTGCTGCGATGGACGATTCCGACTCGGCCATCCGCGGAGGGGCGCTAACCGCTCTTCTCGAGCGCGGAGGCGAAATCCCGAAGGATCGCATCCTCCGTATGGCGACGACCGAAACCGGACCGGCACGGGCCGCGGCGCTGAGCACGCTCCGACGGATCGGCGACTCGGGGAACATAGACACCCTCATCGGGCTCTTGCTGAAGGCGCCGGAAACCGATAGAGATGCGCTCTCCGAGACCATTGTGGCCATATGCCGGCGGGACTCTGCCGGCGCGCCCAAGGTGATGCGCGCACTGCAGCAGGCATCCAATCCTGCGGATCGCATCGCCCTTCTCGCCTGCTCCGGCCAGTTCGGCGGCGCCGAAGCCTTGACCGCGCTGGTCGCTGCGGCTGCGGATGCCGACGCGGAAATCCAGATCACTGCGCTGAGGGCCATCTCCGAATGGCCGACGGTCGAGCCGATGGACACGCTCCTCAAGATCACGCGAGACCCGCCGAACTCGCGTGCCCGTGCAGTGGCGCTGCGCGGGTATCTGCGGATGCTGCGGCTTCCGGGAGGCGCGCCGCTGGCCGATGCGCCAGGGCGATATCGCGAAGCGCTTGAGCTCGCCCGGTCCGACGACGAGAAGCGGCTGGCGCTCTCAGGCTTGGCTTCGGTAGGATCGAAGGAGGCCCTTGCCATGGCTCGGTCTCTGGCGGACAGCGCCGACCTGCGCGCCGAAGCGGAGCTCACCATGCTGAGCATTGCTCACATGACCGCCGGCGCCTGGCCCGACGAGACCCGCGACGCGTTGCGGCATCTTGCCGCGCAGGCGGAGAACGCCGACGTACGTCAAAGGTCGGCCTCATTGTTGGCCACCATGGACCGCTTCGGTGACTTCGCCATGGCCTGGGAGGTCTCGCCGCCATACGAGCGCGAGGCCACCAACTTCTCCGTGCTGTTCGATGTGGCGTTCCCGCCTGAGACCGGGGCGAGCGCCAGGGAGGTCGGGTGGCGCGTCATGCCGGTCGGCACAGCACCGGACCAGCCATGGCTCCTCGACCTGCTGGCGCTGTACGGCGGCGAGCAGAAGGTCGCGTATCTTCGGACGGCGGTCTGGTCCGAGACCGAGCGCGACCTGGTCATCGAGATCGGCACCGACGACGGCCCCAGGGTATGGTGGAACGGGCGGCAGGTGTTCGCGAACAACACGCAGCGGGCGGTCGCTCCGGCGCAGGAGAAGGTCACCGTTCGCGCCGCAGCCGGTTGGAACATGATGCTTCTCAAGGTGACCCAGAACGTCATGGGATGGGGCGCTTGCGTTCGGTTCGCCGACGCTGACGGCAAACCCGCCGGTGTTCGGCTAGCGCTCCCGTCATTTACGGAAGGGCTGAAGCCGTGAGGCGGGGCATGGCGTGGCGCGGGTTCGCGCTGCGATCGCTATGGAGGTGCCTGATGGCCGTCGCGTCGGTGTCCGCCGTCACTGGAAGCATCGGAGTGCCCGATGCGGCGCCGGTGAGGGACTTGAACACGCATCATTGCATGGTTCCGCCGTCAAGTCTGGCCGAATGGGAGGCTCGGCGCGTCGAGCTTCGCCGCCGCATCCTGGTCAGTGCCGGGCTGTGGCCCATGCCCGAGAAGACACCGCTCGCGCCACGAGTGACAGGGCGCATCGAAGGGGACGGCTTCATCGTCGAGAACGTCGCCATCGAAACGCTGCCGGGATTCTGGCTGTGCGGAAACCTGTACCTGCCGAAGGGCAAGCGCGGGCCGTTCCCCGCCATCGCCAACCCCCACGGGCACTGGTCGAACGGTCGGCTGGAGATACAGGCCGACGTTGAGAAGGCGCCTCCGCCGCCCGGCAAGATGGGCGAAGGCAGGGCGAACCTGCCCGCGATTGGCGTGGACCTCGCCCGAGAGGGCTTCATCGTGTTCGCGTACGACATGGTGGGCTACAACGACACCAATCAGGTCAGCCACGGCTTTGCGGGCAGCCTCGATCACTGGTACGGCGGAGTCAGCCTCATGGGCTTGCAGCTCTGGAACAGCATCCGAGCGGTAGACTACCTCTGCTCGCGCAAGGATGTGGATCGCAAGCGGATCGGCGTGACCGGTGCATCCGGCGGCGGGACCCAGACCTTCCTCCTGGCCGCAGTGGACGATCGGATTGCGGCCTCGGTGCCGGTCAATATGGTATCGGCCTATATGCAGGGCGGCTGCCTGTGCGAGAACGGGCCGGGCCTTCGCATCGGCACGGACAACGTCGAAATCGCGGCGCTGGCCGCACCGAAGCCGCAACTGGTCATCGCTGCGACAGGGGATTGGACCAAGCAGAACCCGACGGAGGAATGGCCCGCGATCCGCGCCGTGTATGCCCTCTACGGCAATGCCGACCGAACCGAGTGCAAGCAGTTCAACTACGGACACAACTACAACATCGAGAGCCGCGAGGCCATGGTCGCATGGTTCGTGCGGTGGCTGGCGCGCGATCCCGTGCGGGCCATTCGCGAGAGGCCGTTTTCGCTGGACACCGGGGCCATGCGCGTGTGGAACGATCGCTCCCCGCGACCGTCCGGCATCGGGTCCGACCGGGAACTCACCGAAGCGATTCAGGCGAGGGCGATCGCTGCACGAGCCAGGGCCTTCGCCAACGCTCGATCGTTCAGCCTCCTCATGCGCCCTGCACTGCGGGTCGCGCTGGGTATGGCAGGTGAACCTGAGCCCGGTGCAAAGCGACCTCGAAGCGGACGGGCGGTCCTGATCGTAAGGCCGGCAGGCGAACGTGCGGACGAGGCCGCGGACCTTGTTCAGCGCCTGAGCACCCGCGTGACGGACGTTCAGACGATCGAGGTCCCGTCTGCGGAAATCGAGCCGAAGGAATGGTGGGATAAGTACCGCTCGTGCTACAACGCCGCGCCACTCGGCATAGCCGCCCAATCGGCAGCCGAGCGTATCCGTTCCATGCAGAGCCGGGCGCGGCGCGTGGATGTGGTGGGACTGGCCGGAGCGGGGCTCTCGGCGCTGTTCGGACGCGCCGCGATCACTGGAACCGGCAGCGTCATCGCCGACATGAACGGCCTGGATTCGACCGATGCGGCGGCCATGATCCGGCACGCGTATGCGCCATGCGTCTGGGGCCTCGGTGGTGTGCCGACGGCCGTCCGCGTCATTGGCGAGGCTGAAGTGCGCCTGTTCGGCCTTGCCCCGAACGCAGTGGCGCGTGCCCGTGCCGCCAATGAACGCGCGGCCATCACCGATGAGCGCTGGGGGGCCGACCTGATCGTGCAGGCGCTCCTGGGCAAGCCGAGGCGGTGAATGTTGGCGACACGGCTATAGACCGTGCCGAGCGCGCAGGAACCATGAAGCTCGTCGGGTTCGATTTGGCGCAGAAGGCAGTTGACCTCCGCACGTCGTTGAGATCATGGAGGCCGCACGCGAGTCACAGCGTTCGGGGACGAGGATCACCCTGACAGCCAGCTTCGACTGGCCCATTGACAGACCGGAGGTTGAGTGCGAATCGTCTTGAGGCCCCGTTGCGTCCACGCATTGACAATAGGGCCAGTCGCCCACATAATCCCGTGGAAGACGCGCGGTCTTCCGACACCGTCCATGCGGAACCAGCAAAGGAGCGTACCCGACGATGCCAACCGACCAGCCTGAACACGGTACCGAGCCGGCACCCATAGTGCAGCCGCAGGTGATGAACAGCCCAGAATCCGCCAGCGACATCCTGCGCCAGGGCAAGCGTGGCCTCCAACCGTTCTTCTCGCCGAAAGCTGTTGCCGTGCTTGGAGCGACCGACGAACCCGAAGGCGCAGGCAATCTCATCGTGCGCAACCTGATCGCCAGCCCGTTCGGGGGCATGGTCTTCCCCGTCACTCGCGAGTGTGCTCAGGTCCAGGGCATCCGCGCCTATGGCAGCATCGGCGAAGTCCCCGATCATGTGGATCTGGCCGTGATCGCGACGCCGGCCGACCAGGTGGCGGACATGATCTCCGAGTGCGGCGCCGCAGGGGTGCAGGCGGCCATCATCGTGTCGGCAGGGTTCCGCGAGACCGGCGCCGAAAGCGGATTGCTGGCCCCCGTCCTGTTGGAGCGTGCCCGGGCCAACCGGATGCGCATCCTGGGTCCGGCGAGCCTCGGGGTCATGTGCACCGCCACGGGGCTCAACGCCACCTGCGCACCGGCAATGGCCATGCGTGGGACCGTGGGTTTCATCAGCCAGAGCAACGCCCTCTCGACTGCCGTCCTCGATTGGAGCCTCGGCGATCTGGTCGGCTTCAGCGCATTCATCTCCGTAGGGAACATGATTGATGTCGGCTGGGGTGACCTCATTGACTACCTCGGCAACGACACGAATACGCGCAGCATCGTGATCTACATGGAGTCCATCGGCGATGCGCGCTCGTTCCTGTCGGCGGCGCGCGAGGTGGCCCTATCGAAGCCCATCATCGTCATCAAGACCGGACGCAGCGACGAAGCGGCCGAAGCGTCGCAGCTTCACACAGGTGCATGGCCAGGCAGCGATGAGGTGCTGGATGCCGCGTTTCGGCGATGCGGCGTCCTGCGCGTCGAGAAGGTTGCCGATCTCTTCTACATGGCGGAAGTCCTTGCGCGCCAGCCCCGCCCGAAGGGCCCCCGACTGGCGATCGTCTCCAATGCGGGTGGGCCGGGTGTCATCGCAACGGATTCGGTCATCCAGCACGGCGGCAAGCTGGCGCCGCTGTCGGAGCGGACGATCGCCGAAATGGACAAGGTCATGCCGGCTCCATGGAGCCGAGCCAACCCCGTGGACATTCTGGGCGATGCCGATCCCGATCGGTATGCCGATGCCGTCCGCATTGTGGCCGCCGACGAGAACACCGATGGCGTGGTCGTCATTCTGACCAAGCAAGCGCTCACCGATCCTACCCGGACGGCTGAGAAGCTGCGGCCATACGCCAAGCTTCAGGGCAAGCCGATCCTCGCCACCTGGATGGGAGGCGCCGACGTCGCGGCAGGTCTCAGCATTCTCAACCATGCCGGCATCCCGACCTACCCGTATGCCGACAGCGCAGCCCGAGCGTTCAGCTACATGTGGCAGTACACCTACAACCTTCGCGGCATCTACGAGACCCCGGACGTAGCCCCGGACCTGGCGCGCGCGGAACAGCGCGAAATGGCTGCGGAGGTCATCCAGGTTGCTCGAGGCATGAAGAGGACGCTTCTCACCTGGAGCGAGGCCGAGCGCCTGCTGGCCGCCTACGGCATCCCCACCGTCGAGAACCTGGTCGCCACCGATGAAGATCAGGCCGTTCGCTATGCCCGGGCCGTCGGCTATCCGGTGGTGATGAAAGCCATCCGTCAGGCCGTCACTCAGGAAACCGGGCTTCGGGGAGCCCAGCTCAACCTTCTCAACAGCGATGCCGTCCGCAAGGCATTCCGAACCATCCGCGAAGCGGTCATGGCGTCGGTCGGCGAGAAGGGCTTCCTCGGCGTGAGCATCCAGAGGATGGTGAAGCGCGCGGGCTATGAGGTGGTCCTGAGCAGCCGCATTGATCCGCAGTTCGGTCCTGTGCTTGTCTTTGGCGCAAGCGGGCGCCTCGGGCGGGCGCTGAAGGATCAGGCTCTGGCATTGCCGCCCCTGACGATGACGCTGGCGCGACGCATGCTTGAGCAAACCCGCGTCTATGCGGCGTTCCTCGGCGAGCATGGGGACGAACCGGTGGACCTGGCGGACCTGGAACGGCTCATGGTCCGTTTCAGCCACCTAGTCGTCGAGCAGCGGTGGATCGAGGAAATCCGCATTGACCCGCTCCTCGTGTCGGCCGACGGCGCTCTGGCACTGGGGGCGCGAGTGACGCTTCTGGACCCGTCCGTCACTGAGGATCGCCTGCCTCGCCTCTCCATCCGGCCCTATCCGATCCAGTACGTGTCCGAGTGGACCATGCGCGACGGGACGCATGTGCTGATTCGGCCCATCCGCCCCGACGATGAGCCTCTGATCGTGGACTTCCACCAGACACTCTCGGATCAGAGCATCTACATGCGGTTCTTCCACGCCATGAAGCTGAGTCAGCGCACAGCCCACGAGCGCATGGTGAGAATCTGTTTCAACGACTACGACCGTGAGATCGCGCTGGTGGCCGAAAACCTCGATCCCGAGACCGGCAAGAAACGCATCCTCGGCGTGTCGAGGCTCAGCAAGATCCACGGAACCGACGAGTCGGAGTTCTCGCTGCTGGTCACCGACAGCTACCATGGGAACGGGCTGGGCACCGAACTCCTGCGTCGTCTGCTCAATGTCGCCCGCGACGAGCGAGTCTCGTGCGTTCTTGCCGATATCCTGCCGGAGAACTATCCGATGCAGCATGTGTGCGAGAAGCTCGGCTTCAAGCTGACGCGGGACGCGCGCGAGGAGATCGTCAAGGCGCGGATTGACCTATAGCCGTTGCCGGAGATTGGAGGGGACCCGAGCATGCGAAGGCCCGTGGTGGGGCTGCTGACGCACTACCTGGAGCTCTACGATCGGCTGGTGCCGGATGCGCGAGAACGCGTCGAGGGTTTTGCGGCTGCCATCGCCGAGGAGCTGGCCCATGCAGGCATGCGCGTCGTTCCTTCAGGAGTGTGCCGCGTCCGCTCGGAGTTCGCCCGCGCTGTGGCGGAGTTCGAGCGGTCCGGCGCCGACGCCATAGTGTCCCTGCATCTCGCCTACTCGCCCTCCCTCGAAAGCGCCGATGTCCTCGCTGCGACACCCTTGCCCCTGATTGTGCTGGATACCACGCCGGCAACGGGCTACGGTCCCCAACAGGACCCGGCTGAGCTCCTCTTCAACCATGGCATCCACGGCGTCCAGGACATGTGCAACGTTCTGGTAAGGCGCGGCAAGCCATTCGCCATCGAAGCCGGGCATTGGCGGTCGTCCGACGTGCTGACTCGCGTTGCCGGCTGGGTGCGCGCGGCAGCCATGGCATCGATGGCGAAT
>DYKI01000239.1 GCA_020722705.1 Chthonomonas calidirosea
TTCGGGTCTGATGACTTCTCCAACAGCACCTTACTGCCGGGGCAGTAGAAGACCGCCGTCGTGCCGCCAGCCGTTCGGCTGTATCGGCGGCCAAGGGCGTCGTAGACGAAGTCGGTCGTGTTCTGGCCGTGTGTTGGATAGGCGCGTACCCCATGTCGCCCAGAGCGTGGCCGTCGGCATGCCTTGTCACGGTGACAGCCCACCCGAGCGCAACAGGTAGCGGGCGGCGACAACGCGTCGCGCCCGGGCTTCCGGTATCACTACCACAGTGACGTCGGCCGTTCGGCGAGATGCTCGAACTTCGTACGTGAGGGACAGAGCGGCGCCCTGGCTGCCGCTCGACGCGTACCATGACGTGCGGCGTATGCCGATCACCGCTCCTTGGCGGTTCCGCCACTCCCGGGCGAACGCCGCGAACTCCTCAGGCGACGACTGGGCGCGCCAGGGCTTGGCCGTAAGGGCATAGGCGGCGGCGGCGCGGCCCGCCAGCACATGCTCCAGGAACGGGCGCGCAACTCTATCGCTGTCGCTGATCGCCCTGCCGGTCGTGCCGACCGCGAGAACAACCAGGGCGGAGACGATGGCGATGAGGCCCAGACACCCGAATCCGAGCCCGATGATGCAGCATCGGTTTGTGCACGGCTTCGGACGAACGGGCCCCACAGTCGCCATGTGATCTCGTTCGTTCGCGGTCATCCGTGCTTCCTTCGTCTCCCGCGCAGGGTCCGATCGGGTTCCTGGATGCTCTCGTCGTTCGCGCGGCAGTGCCAGTTGTGCAGCCAGTGCCAACGCTGAGTTGCCAGCCAAGGCGCGCACATCAGATTGATGCACCCGATCGCCCAGAACACCACGAGCGTTGCGGCGAACGGAAGCATGGCTGGGCGTCTGAATGCCCGGTCCAGGAGAATCACCAACACAGGAAGCATGCACAGCCCAACTACAGCGGCGATCTCCAGTTGGCGACCTCGCAACCACCTTAAGGCGAGGTATTGCAGCGCGATCGTTACCATGCCCGCCGCGAACATCCCGAGAATAACGTGCTGCATGCGATCCGATGTCCTCTGGACTACAAAGCGGCCGCACAGCCTGCACTGGGCCTCAGCGTGCGGCCGGCGAGTCTAGAACATGTAGTCTGAGCCGTACTGCAGAGGAAACGCCTTGCTCATCCAGCCAATGAACGTGCCCGATGCCGCACCCGCACCATACGTGGGCAACGGCGTAGGCGGAGCGATCGTAAAGCCGCCCAACTCCGCACGCGGATCGAAGGCCACTTGCAGGCCCGCTCCGGTCACCCAGCCCGCGAATCCACCGATCCAGTAGCCATTGTCCGGCCCGTCCTTGATCTTACCCGGTGTCCACGATAGCTGGGGGCCAATGCTGAAGCCGATCCCATGGCCGTTGCCGGATCCCCCGGCGTGCCCCGTGAAGTGTACGCCATCGTCCGCGATCACGATACCCACGTCGACGAACCCGCCGAATCCAGGCGCAATCAGCGAGCCCCCGAAACCGATAGTGAGGCCCCAGGTGCCCTTCGGGTCCACCGCATTGACCGGGTCATGCTCGCAATACAGATACGGATGCTCGCTGAGGACGGTGTCGCGGGTGTTGAAGCGGCCGACCTGAGCATCGTAGTACCGTGCTCCAACATGTATGAGCCCGGCGTCGCCGTCGGTGCGGCATGCCGAGCTGCCGGTCGCGCTTGACCTCGAGATGCACCCATCGGTACGAGGTGTAGAGCATAGGTTACTGTGCATGGCGGGTACCTACCGACGAGAGTCAACGTCAAGGAGATACAGAACTCCGAGCGCACTAATGAGATGCCGCCCCCAGTGGTAATGGTAGTCTTGTAGCAGCAATGTGGCAGTGGCGAGTTCGTCTTGGTCGGGCATCGCCGTGCGTTGCAGCATGACCGACTTGATGTCGATGTACATATCGATGAGGTCTGTGCTGACATAGTACGGCCCCATGTCCCGAGGCGGCGTCGGCGATAGCGGATCCCAGTACTGCCAGTAGGCGTTCCGGTCCCCCAGGGCCGCCCAGACCGCGGAGCTGATGGACTTCCAATGTGAGTGCGGTACTTCCAGTTGCCTGCGCGGCAAGCAGCCAAGATCGTTGCCGCGAATAATCGTACGCAGGCGCGCTCGCGCATGTGCCTCCACGGTGGCGTGCTCCAGAGCCGCCAGTTGTCGCAAGAGGCGGCGAACGATGTCCCTCTTGCTTCCCGCAGCGAGCCTCTCAATGAGCGCGCAGAACTCCTCAGCCTCGCGGATCAGGGATCGAGCCAGCCGCTTCTGCCGGAGTGCTCGGGCCGATCGAGTCGCCGCGCTGTGATCGCTCACCTGCGCTTCATGTCCTTGTAGGCGTCTTGCATGAAGGTCGTGATCTCGTGTAGGTGGTGCCTGAAGGAGTGCCCATCTCGGCCCTCCCCAACCACTTCCCTGATGTGCTCCACAACCCGGTCTAGGTGACCTCTCGCCCTGCCGACTGTGTTGAGATTCGGGTTCACTCCCTTGGGCACTCTCGCTAGCATCAGAGCCTGCTGCACTTCCGGCGCGATGTCCTCGGGCATCACGATATCGATCAGCAAGAACAGTGTCTCCCAGTCCTTGGCGACAACGGCCTGCACGACATTGACATACCACTGGATCGTCTGGCGGATGTAGCCGCTCGGATCCACCCAGTTGATCGCATCATGCTCGCAATACAGATACGGATGCTCGCTGAGGACGGTGTCTCGCGTGATGAACCGACCGACCTGCGCATCATAGTAGCGTGCGCCGACATGCATGAGCCCCGCATCGCCGTCGGTGCGATAGCCCCAGGCTCCGGCGTACACGTAGGGGCTGGACGATGAGCCTGTGGAGCCTGCGGTCTGGCCGAAGGCCTCGAAGTTGATCGTGCCGGTGACGGTCTCGGAGCCGTTGGTGACCGTCCGCTCCGAGCCGTGGCCGTCGTAGAGCGGATACTCGGAGTTCCGGAGGAGAAGGGGCGGCGATACCGCGCCGCCCCGACACCATTCATGTC
>DYKI01000061.1 GCA_020722705.1 Chthonomonas calidirosea
CGTCAGAACTGACCACAATGCCGTTCAGGCAACGCCGAACGGCAGATCTCAGATTGGAGATTGATGTCAGGGCAGGTCCGGGGGGGCGGGGCGGCTTGGCCCCCCCCCCCCGCTCAAGGCGCGGCAAGCGCCATCCGCGCCGTTCCGCTCAATCCGCGGGGCCATGTGCGAGCGTTCCTATGCGGCTGATCCGTCCCATGCGTCCGCCGGGCCGCATCGTTTCGGCGGCATGCTGAGCCGTGGACCGCCCGGGCCGTCGGAACTGCCCGTTCTCGCTCTTCGCATCACGCAGGAGCCGCCCTGGGGATTGGCGAATCGGGGCAAAACGCCCAACAGGAGCATTAGCCCACTATGCCGGCTCGCATTCGCCTGACGCTTCTCGGACCCGCGCCTTCGGGTCCGCATCGCCATGCCGACGGCCTTCGTGCGGTGGTGATGGCCGCCCTGCGCCGCGCGCGGCCCTCGCTCGCCGCCGCCATCCACAACGCCAACCAGCCCAATCCGTTGAGCGTAGGCCCCTTGCTGGCGGTCGCCGACGACCCGCAGGCGCATACGGTGGAGATCGGGTGCGTCACCGCCGAGGTCATCGAACCGATCATGGGCGGCCTTCCCGGTCAGGGAGGCCGCGTCGTGCTGGGCCGCACGGCCTACGACGTCAGAGATGTCACCGTGACCTCCATGGCCGACTTCGACGATCTGGCCGCATCGCCGCCGGGACGAGCGATCCCCCTGCGCCTGCTCACGCCGACGGCCCATCACGCGCCGGGAGTGGTGCGCAGGTCGGTGGTGGTGCCCGACCCGGCGCTCTACTTCGGAAGCTGGTTCCGGCGGTGGAACCTCTATGCGCCGACACCCTTCTCGGAGGACCTCATGGAGGCCATCGGGAGCCAGGCCGCGGTCAGGGCGTTCGAAGGAGGCACGCGGGCGGTTCGCCTCGATGGGACGCGCACGTTCATCGGTTTCACAGGCCGCGTCGAGTTCACCATCCTCGACGGCCCAGCCGACCCGGCGGCGCTTGCCGCAGCCGCGTGGGCGCTGGCACGGTTGGCGGAGTATTGCGGCACCGGTGTCGAAACCATGCGGGGCATGGGCCAGACGCGGATAGGTCAGCTCCGGCGGCCGGAATCCGGGGCAAAAGGCGCGCCCGAGGCGTCATAGGCCCGAGACCGAACCGCACCCGACTGCATCGCCTCGCATATCCGGCAAGCCGGCCTTGCGAGAAGGGCCGCCCGAGCGCAGACATGGCGTCCTTCGCGCCACTCGGGCGGCCGGAGAGACGCCTGCGCCGCACTCAGGCTGTGCGGTAGTCCCGAGCCCAGGTTCCGGCTTCGGCGGCTTTGGCGGGCGCGCTCCAGAGCTTGACGGTCTCGTCCGATGCGCCGGCATCGCGCAGGTGCTTGACGAGCAGGCTGTGCATTTCCCGAACCACGTCCGGGTGCGCTTCGGCGACGTCCCTTGCGGCGAGCGGATCGTGTTCGACATCGAAGAGTTCGGGCTTGCCCGATGCCCCGATCGGGGCGTAGCCCCATCGCTCGGTGCGCACGAAGGGGGTGGAGGCTTTGGCCGGGCACCATCCCCGGACAGGCGACGCATGGCAGCCTGTGACGACGAACTCGCGGCGCTTGCCGGCGCCCGAGCCGATCGCGGCTGCCATGGAGCGCCCATGGAACGGATCGGGCGGATCGGGTTGGACCTCGGCCAGTTCGCATACTGTCGGCAGGAAGTCGCATGGCTGGCCGAAGGCGGCCAGACCATGTCCTTTCGGAACGCCCGGAGCTGCGATGAGGAACGGCACGTGGCCAAGTTCCGGATACAGGGGCCAGTAGCGCCCGTCGTTCTCGTGGATGTTGCTCTTGCCGGTCCGCCCATGCTCGCCGAGCGACATGCCGTGATCGCTGGTCACGACAACCACCGAGTTGTCCCATAGCCCGAGATCGTCTATCTTCTGCAGAACGCGGCCGACCCACCGATCCACGAGCTCCGCTTCGGCAGCATAGTGTGCCCGGAGGTTGCGCAGCTCGGCATGCGTGTAGGCTGACGACGGCCCGTAGTTGGGGTGCATCATGCGAGGGCCGTCGTACTCGGGATCGTATCGCCTCACGAGATACTCAGGGGCGTTCCATGGCTCGTGAGGATCGAAGAAGTCCACCCAGAGGAAGAAGGGCGACGCTTTCCAGTTCTCTTCCAGCCATCGAACCGCCGTCTCCGCCGTGCGGCTTGGGAAGCACTCGGTCTCGCAGCGCGGCTTGCGGTTGGTCCAATCGTGAAGATCGGCCAGCGTCCGCCCCCGATACATGGGCGACAGCCGCGTCTTGCGCTGATCCATGACCTCCTCGATGGGGTCGTTCAGATGGAGGATGGGCCGGTCGCCCTCCTGGCCTCGGATGTGATAGGCGCCTTCAAAGCCCTGATCGAAGCGTGACGGGAACAGATGGGGGCAATCGCACAGAAGCTGCGTGGCGTAGCCCTTGCGGCCCAGGATGCGCGCAATGTGGTTGCTGCCGCTTCGGTCAATGGGCTGCCAGCCGTAGTGAGGCCATCCGATGCGCCCCGTGGCGATGTCCGTTCGATGGGGGATCGTGGGGAAGCTGCCCGTGTAGAACCCGTGCACCTCCGTCGCCATCTCCGCCGCGAAGCGATCCAACTGCGGCGTCCGGACCGGCATTTCGGCACACCGCTCGCCGAGGTTGTCGTAGCGGTACGTATCGGTGATGATCAGGATGATATTGCGCATATTGCTCGCCTCCTTGCTGCGGAACGGCATGCCGCACTCAATGCAGACTTCGGCGCCGCCGCTGCATGCTCCTTGCGCAGTCCCGCCGACGCATTCGGCGGCTCACAACGGATGACGGTTGGCGGAAGCCACGAAGCGCCCCTCCCGCGGGAGGGCGGAGCGGCGGTTGAGCGTCAAGCGGATCGAAACCCAGCCGAGCCGCCGGCGTTCTGTTTCGTAGAGCGCTTATCTGCCAACGTGCTTCGCGAGGCTTTCGATCATCATCGCAGCTTCTTCGGCGACTTCCGGAATGTCCTTTCCGCCGGTGACTTCACGAATCCGCCGCGATGCGTAGATGGGATCAATGCTGTTGTTCCCGTAGGCCTCCAGGATGGACTGGACTTTGGTCCAATGCCGCATCGAGCGGGCGAGCGCTTCGGTCGCCTGAGGCGTGCTTGGTTTTGCCGCATTGAAGAGAGCCTGAAGCTTCGTCCCGATGTCTTTGGCTGTGCCGCGACTGAGCTCCTGGAGGGCGGTGAACCGGTCGAGACTGGGATCGTTGAGCATGTGCCAGTTCTTGTAGCGGGTGACGTCGGCCGCCTGCTGGCCCCACGCCTTCTGTATCTGCGACTTGTCGCGTCCTAGCCAGTTCAGGTCCTTGTAGCTCTCGGCATGCACGCTCGTCGTGACGGTTTCCCATGACCGCTTGGCGCTCTGGCCGGTGACCTGCGCGAACGCCTGATCCCAGGCCTTCTGCGCATCCTGCTGCCACTGATAGATGGAAGCAGGCTTGCCGTTGCGCCTCAACGCTTGCATGGCGGCTTCGTCGAGCCCAATGTCGTGATCCATGCCCACGCTGTCTCCGCTGGCGGCATTGCGAAACTCCCGCAGGGGCTGACGGTTCCAGCCCTGCCGCTCCATTAGCTCATGGAAACGCGCCTCGACCTCGGCATGGGTGGACCGCATATGGGCATTGTAGGCTCGCTGGGAATGGATGTCGCCCTTGAACTTCAGGCAGTTCTTGGCATGCGGGTTGGCGTGGACAGCGACTGCTGCCTTGCGGCACTGTGCTTGAAGCTTGCTGATGGTCTCTGCCGAGGCTCCCTGCCGGGCCGCGCGTTCGAGGTCGGCCTGCGCACGGACGAACTCGCGGGCCTGCAGCTCGCCCTGGGTGCGTCCACTGCGGAACTCGGCAAGCTGCCGGCGCTCGACGACGGTAAGTCCATCGGGCCCCTTCCCGGTTGCCCATTGCTTGGCTTTCGAGGCTCCGTACTCAAACAGCTTGGCCAAGACGTAGGCTGTGGCCGCATCCTTGGCGGCGCCTGCCCACCCGCGTGGGTTGCCGTTCTCGTCAAGCCGATGGTAACCGCGGAAGGCTTCGCTGGCCACATAGGCGGGAGTGCCGCACCATGCCGCCGTGCGCAGGATGGCCTCTTGCGGCCCACCCTCGACATAGCCCGTGGCCGCCTGATAGGCGATCATGACGCCGCGCCCCCCGAAAAGCGAGCAGACAAACAGGCTCTTATCGGCTGCCGACTTGAACCTCTCGGCGGTCTCGAGATTGGCCTGCGCCCATGCCTCATCGAGGTTGGCCCTGGCGCGTTCGGCTTCAACATAGCCCTGTACCTTCTCGTTCAGAGCGTTCGCGATCTTCTGGACGGCATCCATGTCCATCTTCGCCAGGACGCCTCCGGCAAGCTGCCTGTCAATGAACCGCCGCGCCTCCTCGGCCTCTCCCTGCGGCAGCATGCGAGCCAGCCGCTGAAGCGCCGCCGTCGCGCGTTGGAAGCGTTCCATCTCCATCTGGTTCTCTCGAATGCTTTGAACGAACCGGTCGTGCGCGTAGTCGTCGAACGGCGTGCGGCGATGGACGATCTGGCCCGTCTCGATGGATGCGATCAGGTCCTGCTCGGCGATCAGGTCCGATTCGGCTTGCAGAATGCGCATTTCCAGCATGGCGCGGCGGCCCGGGTCGGTTTCCTTCGCCAGATCGGCGCGGTCACGCTCAAGGTTGCGCTGGATGATGCGGATGTTCCCTTCGTGGAACGCCTTGGCCTCCGACTTGGCCTTATCGCTGGTTTCGGGTGGGCCTTCCTCGATGTTCTTGCCTGCGTTGGCGATCTGATTCGGATCGGTGGTCCACACGTACTCGTACACGCGGAAGAACCTGGCGTCGCCTTGCAGAGTGGCATCCTCCTTCAGCGCGTCGAACTCCCCTCCGATCGTGAGCCTTACGGTTTGGCCGGGCTGACCTGCCGGCGCGACGAACGAGATCACCTTGCTGCCCGTCTCGGTCTTCTCGATGCCGGGAGCGATGCCCAGCATCTGGCCCTTCTCGAAGCCCCACGCCTTGTCATACATCGGGGTGATGCGGCGTTCACGCGGATCGGGATGCTGAAAGCCATCGGAGGCGATGCCGAGTTGCCCCACGGAGGCGATGAGCTCCGCGATATCGTTGCCCTGGCGATGACGGGAGTAGGCAAATGTCAGGTCCACCCTGGTATCGGATGGGATCAGAGACGGAAACGCCTTCCACGTCACGTCGAGCAGCCAATCGCCAGTGAAGCGAACATCGCTGCCGCCTGTGCGCTCCGTGTAGTCGGTTGAGGCCCTGTACCGGAACTGCGTGTCTTTCATCACCACATCGAACTTCACGGGCCGGGCTGTGTCCTTGGGCGGTACGTCGGTTCGCGTGACTCTCTTCAGGACCCATGCACCGGACAGCTTGGGAGGCACTTTGAGCAAGTCGCGAACCGTTTTCAGGGCGGCGGCATGCTCGCTCCGAGCGGTCGCCACGGCCTTGAGAGGGTCTGGGGGCGGACCCAAGCGCGCAGCAGCCTGCCCCAACTCGGCGAGACGAGACTGAATGCCGACCAGGAGCGCCCGCTGCTGATCGGCGATTGCCAGCGCCTCACGAACGTCATCTTCGCTGTCCCACTCTGCGGCGGCGCCTGCTTCCTCCCATGCCGCGTCGAACTCCGCCGCGGCTGTGGTGGCGGCCGTTCGAAGCGCGAGGGTCTCCTGCAGAATGGGGGCGAGCTTATCAAAGTACTCGTCGGAGCCCTCGGGTGGCATATGAAGATACGGCGCCCACTTGGCTTCGATCTTGGCCTCGTCCGCCGGGGACAGCGGGCCGGCCAACTCGCGCATCGCGGCCAGGGCAACTGAAGCCCCGCCGGAGTACTGTGTCTTAGCAAGTGCGCCAAAGTCGAGCATATACGGCATTCGTACCGATGCTTTGTCCAGCGGTGTCGGCGCCTTGGTCGTCGGCGCCGCCCAGACGCGATCGCCTTCGGGGAGGCCGATGGCTTTGGCCTTGCCCTGGCTGTCAATGGCTATGTAGGTGGGCGGCGCGGCCTTCGTATCAATAGGCTTTGCCACGGCGGTGTCGGTCGGCTTGGTTACGGTCGTGTCGGTCGGCTTCGTCGTTGCTGTCTCGGTCTTTGTCGTTCCGGTTGTCTTGTCGGTCGGCTTGGTGTCTTTCTTCGTGTCGCCGCCGAGAGCTCCGATGATGTCATCAAGCCCCTTGTTCAGCTTGTCGAGATCAGCCGACAGCCGATCCAGGAACCCAACCTTCTTGGGCGGTTTGTAGGCCGGTCCGGCCAGCTTGAGGGACCCGAGCAGGGCATTAGCTTCCGGCGGGAACGGCGCATTTGGCGTTGGGACGGTCACCAGAATCGTGAACACGCGCTCGTTGTTGTATGGTGAGAGATAGAACGTCGTCTCGCCGTCCTCGACAAAGCGCAAGCGTTGCGTATCAACGCCTGCCAGCTTTACTTTGTCGGCCTTGAACGACGAGGCGTGTTTCGACTTCACCCCGTCACTCAGCCGCTTGAGGAAGGCTGTCCGCTCACTCTCGTTCTTGAACGGAGCGCTGTCGGGCAGGAGGATGACGATGACCGGCTTGGCGTCGCCGGTAACGCCTTTGGTGTAGGCGAACAGCCATCCTCCGGCGTCTTTCTCGTCAGCCTCGGGAGCGCGCTCCCATCCATCCGGCACGTCGAGCGTGAAGCTGCCGACGGTTATTGGCCCGTTTGCCGCGACCGCACAGACGAGGGCGGTGAGCGAAGCCAGGGCCAATACGGCGTTCATGACGCCGACACGGTATTGCCTGTGGTGCATGCGCATCTCCTCCGCGATCTCGCGACCTCGTCACTTGCTTTTTTCGATGCGCCCGCCGGTATTCCCCCCCTTGGTCTCCACAATCATGACCGGTCACGCTCCATAAGATACGTCTTGTCGGTACGCGCCGCGGATCGCCGCGGGCCTGCAGGGCGACAAACAGACCCTTTTGGCAGCATCCGCATGGAGGTGGCCCCATGGGCGAAGTCACGCTGAAAGTGAAACTGACGAACGCTGCGGACGAGGTGAACGCCCTGCGGGGTCTCATTCCGCCGACCGAAGTGCGGCATGTGGAGATCGAGGTGCACGTGGACTGTCGTGGCCGGAAGCTCATCCCGAACTCTGCCCATCTCCATCAGTCCGCCGAGCGCGTTAGCTGGACCACTTAGCGCCAGACGGGCTTGCCGTCCTCCAGAACAAAGGGCCGTTCCTCTCGCCGAGAGCCGGTTTCGACCAGCCAGTACAGCGCACCCGATGGAACGCTATCGAAGGTCAACGGCTTCCCCGCTGCCGTCTGCTTACCGACCGCCCTCCAGCCGTCACGCCAGACGTACAGCTCGTATTCGGCGCCCGTCTTGAGCCGATACTCGCCCGTACCCCGGCTCGTCGCGCCGACCGTCACGCGTATGGGCAAGGCATCCTGCGCAGCGGAGGCGACGACGTTTCCGGACGTGGTCAGGACGAACGGCGGCCCGACGGGTTTGATGCCGGACCTGTGGTACGTGACCGGCAGATAGAGGATGTCTCGGCCCATGTCGGTAAACACCGCGTCTCCGTCGGAGGAGACGGTGGCCCAGTGGATGGGCCTCCACTCGCCGTCGTTGAACACGCACAGGTATGCGTGGGCTGCCTTGCTTCGGGCGATGTGTATGCGGACGTCGCTGGTCGGCAGGTACTGATTCGTGACATCGGCGTAGTCGGGCCGATCGAGCCATGGAGGCAGCGTCTCGCCTCGCCGCGCATGGTACGCCAGGTTCGACGGCTGGTTGGCGAATGTCTTCCGGTAGACCTTGGCGGCTTTGCCGACGGAGGCCCGCCCGGCGCCATCCTGATCGAGCGCCACCGGCCATGCGTGGTTGTTGCCCGTGTCGGCCCAGTAGGGAGTGTAGTCAATGGCACAGGGAATGCCGTTGGATCGGAGCACCATCGTGGCCAGATTCGAAAGGTCACCGCAACGCCCCTTGCGGCTTTGCTTCATCTCCGAAAACCCCTGCTCGGTCGGATGCATGTAGTAAAGGTCCCAGAAGCCTACCCATGCACCGAGGTCCTTGTTGATGAGATCGGCAGCCTCTTGGATGCTGGACGGGTCCTTCATGGCCCCACTGATCGAGGCGTATCGGGCCATCAGTTCGGCGCGCCAGGCCTCGGCCGGCTCCTTGCCGCCGCGGTAGGGCAGCACGTATTCGCGGAAAGCCTCATAGCTGACGCGCCGCGCCCACGGAAGTGTCGTCCATGCCTCGAAGGCCCGGTCAATGTGCTCGATGAGGAAATCCGCCTTCAGGTTCGCCAGGTCATAGTGGGCCGTGATCTTCTGGCGCAGTGGTCCGTGACGCTTCTCCAGGGCATCGTAGGCATCGTGCGCGGCGTTAAGGTTCGGATACTTCAGGCAGTCGAAGCCGACGTCCTTGCCGGACCTATCCACGATCGTCACGACCTTGTAGGCCTTGCCGATCATATGCTCGACCAGCCACCGTGCCGCGTCCAGCTTGCGAGGATCGTTTGCGTAGTGGCTCAGTACGCGCCTGATCTCGCCCTGATTGCGACCGGCGGCCTTGAGCGCAGCCGCGACCGGATCGGCAGGATAGCTCGACCCGTGCCCGACCGCATTGGCCCCTGCTGAAAGCGTGAGCGCAAGCCCGATTGCGAAGCATCGCATGACCACCTCGATAACCTCCTGACGCGGCGCGCAAAGGGCGCCGCCGTCGGCATTCTACCGCGGATGCCATGCCCCGGGTCTCAGCGGAACGGCGATTGACGATCGGGTCTGCCGGTGATACGATATGTTGGTGGATTTCGGTCCTGTCGTTTCGAGACCCCAATGCGCTCTGCGGAGAAAGCTCGTCGTGCACACCGTTCGTTGCCGTGATGGTGGTCGGTTTACGGCTGAGCCTCCAGGTCTCTGGGCAAGCGAGGTTGCAGTTCGACGAGACAGCCCTGACGAAGTTCGACAAAGAGACGCTTGCCAAGGTCCCTGCGCACCTCAGCGCCGGTGATCCGGTCAAGAAAGCCCATTGCGCCATGACCAGGCACTGCGAGATGCTGCAGTCCCAGGGTATCGGCGTTGGCAGCTCGTTGCGGTTTCGGCTGAAGCTGGACGCAGTGACTGGTGACCCCAGCAAGTGGACGTGTGAAGACCACGCGAACAACCTCTCGGCGATCTTCAGCGGGATGGCACAAGAGAAGACGATCCGCTGCATAGGGTGGTGGTCGAGCACCTCGACACCAGGTGGGCGGAGCGGCAATAGCCGGCGTGCGGCGGGCGATCGGCCATCCCGCTCGGCGAACCTCGCAGCGCCCCTTCATCTGGGAGGACGTGACCATGAGGATGATAGCGCTGGCTTGTGTGGCCATTGTGGCGGCTGCCGCGGTGTCGCCTGCACGACAGGATGAGAATCTCGTCGCCAACGGCGACTTCGCGCGCGTCGAGAACGGCAAGCCCGTCTTCTGGGAGGCGTCGGGCCATCCCACGATGGTCGAGCAGAAGCTCTCAGTCGTCAAGGAGGGTGGGAAGAACTGCGCGAAGCTCACCTGCACGCGCATAGACGGCGAGGGAGGGTCGGTCCACGCCATGGTCGCCCAGGTTGGCGTGGTGGAGTTGATGGACGGCCGCGTATACGAGTTGACCTGCCGGGCCCGACAGGAGGGCATGCGCGGCCGCAGCGTCTCCGTCGCCATTTCCGACATGTCGGTCTGGGCCAACTGCGGCCTCGAACGGAGCCTCGGCCTGAGCACGGAGTGGCGCACCTTCCGCTTCATGTTCCGGGCCACGCGCAGCGTCCATCGGACGAGCCGCCTCCAGTTCTGGTTTCTCGAGACGGGCACGCTCTATCTCAGCGACGTTGGGATCCGACAATCCGGTATCGGAGACGTGGAGTTCACGGATGTCGTCCCGCCAAGGTTGGGCCACAACATGCTGCCCAACGGGTCTTTCGAACTCGGCGCAGCCGGATGGTCGTCACTGGGCACCGCGACCGGGTGGGGCAACCTCGCACGCCTGCACGGAACGATCGTACGAGGCGCCGAACCGGATCACCCTCACTTCCTTCGTATCCCCATGGGCCGCGACAGGGCGCCGGTGCTCGGCTTCGACTACTTCGTGCCCACGTTGCGCCTTCAGACGCGCGCGCTGGCCGCGAGCCAGAGGTGGATCCCTCTGAAGCGAACCGAGGCCTATTGCCTTCAGGCCGAGATGCGCGCCTCGAAGGACGGCACTCCGGCATTGATCGGATGCTATGGCCTCGACCCTGGGCAGCCACGATGGAACTATTGGCACAGTCAAGAAAGGGTCGTTCTCTCCTTGCGGTGGCAGAAGTACGCTTTTTGTTTCGGCCCGGCCTCGCGGTACGTCTTCGTCACTGTCGGCCCGGATCTTCCGGATGAACGGACGGTGGATGTGGACATAGACAACGTAGCCCTCACCAGACAGTCCGTGCCCATGGGCGCATCGCTCTTCGGCGAGGTCGAGGTTGCGGTTGAGCCGGTCGCTCCAGGCGGAGCTTACGTCGCCGGACGGCCCGTGACGCTGGTGGCCCGCGCGTCGAACCCGGGCAACGCTTCTCGCACCGTCCGGGTCGTCTTGACGGCCGAGGACTACTTCGGCAGATTGACGCGGCTCAAACCCGTAACGTTGCGGGCGTCCCCGGGATCGGTGGCCGACGCGCGCATAACGCTGCCGGCCTCATGGCGCGGGTGGTATGGCATTCGGGTTGCCGCTTCGTTGCCGGGAGAGCAACCGGTTTCCGTCGTGACGCCGCAGTTGCGCATCTCGATCGTACCGAAGCCCAAAGGGCCGACCGTGATCGGCATGAACCACGCCTTCCCGGATCCGTGGCTCATTCCCATCGCTCGCATGGCCGGCGTGAGCGAGTACCGCGACTGGTCGCTCAAGTGGGATCACATCGAGCCTCGTCCGGGCGAGTACCGATGGGACATGGCGGACGGGCAGATCAATCGTGTGCTGAAGGCTGGTGCCTCCGTAATGGCGCTCCTCCCGCCATTCCCTTCGGCTGAGTGGTCGTCAACCGCCCCGCTCTCGCTTAAGACCAGCGGTTACCCTGGTCAGCGCCTCCGTCAGGCATTCGCGCCAACCGATGTGGCCAGGCTCGCCGATTTTGCCGGGCGCGCCGCGGCCCGCTACAAGGACCGCATCAGTATGTGGGAGTTCCTGAACGAGCCGATCTACACCGACTACTCCCTGCCGAAAAGCCATTACAAGCCCTCCGACTACGTGGACCTCCTTCGTCCGGTGGCCGCAGCGATCCGCCGGGCCGATCCGAAGGCTCGCGTCATGGGCGGAGCAGGCGCCGGCCCCTCCGGCGTGACGCGCGACATGATCGAGGCTGGACTTCTCGACGTGATAGACGTGCTGAACCTGCACATGTACCCCGGATCCCGCGCACCGGAGGGCTACATATCCGACATGGATCGCTTGCTTGCCGAGATGGATCGCCGCCGCAAGCGCAGGCCTATCTGGATCACCGAGTTCAGCTACTATGGAGCGGACAACCTCCCGCGCAAGCCCTTCGTGCCGTCAAGCGGCGACTGGGCGGAGGAGCGACTGCTGGATAGCGAGCGAGAGTGCGCCGATTACACCGTGCGCTACTGCGCGATCATGCTCGCCCGCGGATGCGAGAAGGTCTTCATCCACTCGGGGTCGAGCGGTGCCGTCAATATGCCCGGATTCGAGTGTTGCCTGTTCGATCAGGGAGGCGCGCCGCGCAAGGCAGCGTCGGCTCTCGCCGTCATGACGTCCATGCTTGGCCCGAAGCCAAAGGCTGCGCCGGTGCCAAGGACGCCGGAGGGGGTCTATGCAGCAGCGTTCGAGGCCCCCGGACGGTCCGTCGCCATGGTGTGGGCAACGATCCAGGGCCGTACGGCCACGGCGCCAAAGGGTTCGCGATGCTTCGACATCATGGGCAGGCCTCTGAAGGAACCCTCGGTCCGGCTATCGGGCGCTCCGATCTACATCGTTGGCGCGCCCGGCAAGGCAAAACAACTCGTGCGGCCGGCAGCCTTGGGCGCAGCGATGATCGGATCGGGATGGTAGGCCGACCTGGATCCGACCGCATTGGCCTCCTCCCCAAGCGTGCGCCCAAGCGCGATAGGATGGCAGTGACTGGTTTCGGCTGCTGCGGCCGGTCACGGCCAATGATACGCATGCGACTCTCCGCGGCCCGCTGGTCTGTGCCGGCGGCCCTCCGTCGTTGATCCGGTCGAAGCGGGCTTGATCGTGCCGGCGCGATTCCGCCTTCAGTCGGCCGACGGCTGGAACGGGCTCAGGCATGCCAGTACTTCGGTCGGGTGCCAACCCGCCTCCTCGAGTGCACGCCGGAGCGACGATCGCGCGCGGTGTAGGCACTGCTCGACGGCGCCAGGCTTGATGCCGAGGTCCTCAGCGATCTCCCGTGCAGTCTCGCCGCAGATGTAGTGCCTGTGCAGGAGGTACCGATGTCGTGAAGGCAGGTGCCGCATTGCCTGGACAACGTCACAAGTCAGCTCCGATTGGAGCAGAGCCATCTCGGGGGATGGCGCGTCGGACTGCGGTTCCGGCTCGGCGGGCTCTTGCCCGTTCGTTGTCTGAAGGCACTCGTGGATCAGCCTACGGCGGAGGGCTCTGACATGGTCGAGGGTGTTCCGCCGCGCGCAGACCCTGGCCAGGGCGACGCACTTCGTGCAGCCTTCCTGGGTGGGAAGCCCCCACGCACTGCCCCGCCACATCCGAACCGCGAAATCACCCGCGCTATCGTCTGCATCCTCGCCGCGGAGTCCGTGCCTCGACGCGCTCAGGCGCGCCATCCTGAGGAGGCACGAGGCACAGGCGGACAGTCGGTCTGCGCTTGCATCCATGATCCAAGTCCACGAGGCATACCCGACCGATACGCGGGGTCATGCCCCACCTACACCACATCCTACCACATGCCGTGAGATCCAGCCCGAGCGGCCGGCAGGCCACCCGCCCCATGGCCGTCAGTCCATGCAGGCGGTGAACGGCCAGATGAGGTTGGACCATCTGGCCGAGCCGTTCCATCGCAAGACGATCATGCCGAAGTCCACGTCCTGGTAGTACCCATGGAAGGGACACGAGTACAGGGGGAAGCGATCGCCACACTCGGCGATCCGCTCCGGGAACGGCTGGACCCCGGGGATCATGAAGTCCTCATGGAAGCAGACGCCGTAGGATCGCGGGTAGGTGCGGGGGTCGCTCGGGTCGTTCAGGCAGCGCCACACGGATCGGGACTTGAGGTACGCGCCGAGGCGTTCTCCCTGCGGTATGGGAGGCAGACCCAGCTCGCTAAACGACATCCTCACCCCGAGTCTGGGCTCGATCCCGTCCCAGTCGTCGGCATACATGCGCAGAGCGCTGTGTATCTGGTGCAGGTTGCCGACACATACGCTCCGTCGCGACTTCTCACGAACCGCCGCGAACACCGACATCACGGTGGCGGCCGTGACGATAACGATCCCGCACGCGACGATCGTCTCAACGATGGTGAATCCTGCGGTCGTGCGCATGCGCCGCCCTGGCATCATGGGTGCATCATCCTCTCGCCGGGAGCTGCGAGGAGTACCATCCGTCCTGCCGTGCGCGTCATCGGCGGCGTCCTGATGCTGGGATCCTGCCATGCCGCGCCGAACTCGTCGAGCAGACTGTTACGCCGCTTCAGGACCGCCTGCCGATCTGCGGCAGAGACCGAGGGGCCCAGCGCCTTGAGCTCCGGCCCGATCACGTTGCTCATCACGTACGCGCCGACCCACTGGGTGTAGGAGAGGCGCCACTCACCGGAACGCATCCGGAAGAAGTCCACGCCCGTGAACAGCGTGCCCGAGGCGTGGCGGGATTGGAGCTTCTTTCCCGTCGCCGCATCGCACCACAAGGGGTAGTATCGGTGCCAGCGATCGGCCACCTCTCCCCTCGCGATGAGGAAGCCGCTCCGGCGCACTCTGGGCGCTCGTGTGTAGTAGATGCGATCGAGAGCCTGTTCCACGTGCTGCAACGTGATGCCGTGCTTTGCCTTCTCGACCTCCAGCACCATGGCGTAGATGGCGCCCGCGTCGTGCTGCTCGACAGCTCGCTCGAAGGCGTAGTAAGCTGACTCCGAAGCCAATCCACGCTGCGTATACCACCAGCCCGCGCACACGACGACCAGGGCTCCGCCCACGACAAGGATCCACCGCCTCTGTGTCCTGATGCCACTCACCCAGTGCATGCTGTGCCTCCTTTCGTCTGGTGCCCGGCCACGAACGCCACACGCCCACCGCCGCCGGGAGGCCAGATCGGCCATTGGCACAGAAGCATACCCGGGTGGGCGGTGACAGTGCTTGTCCGATCTATAGACACTGTCCCCGGGTCGGGCTGCACGCGGATGTGTCGCACGTCGTGAACGGGTTGGGCAACCCGGCCTGCTTGCAGGTGCCTCCGCCGACGTCCAGGATGCTGCCGCAATAGCACCGTTGCCCCTGGGCGTTGTGGCAGTAGAACACTGCGACCTTGGAGTAGGTGCAGCAGCCCGCACCGTTGGGGTGCTCCGAACAACAGACCGCGCCGGTTGCCGGATCGTTCTGGGCAGGGCTGCAGCCTGTGGCCTGGCACTGGGGATAGGCGACGGCGCACAGGGGGCCCGGAGGGCCTCCACTCAGGAACGGCAGATCGGCCTCACCTGCAAGGCACAGCGTCACTCCGATGACCACCCCAAGCGCAATGGTCGGAACGACACTGCGGCAGGCTCCAAACTCCCTCATGGCTTCCGTTCTCCTCTCGGTACCGACACAACCAACTGCTAGTCACTCGGATCCACGAACTCCCATGCCGCCGCCGCGATGGTCTCAGGGGGAAGTCCGGGTTCCGTCTGGGCCCACTGCAATCGCCCCTGGCGCAGAACATATGCCCGGGGCAGGAAGAACGCGTTGTAGCTCCTGGCGAGTTCGCCATGCTCGTCGGCCGCCACGCCAACGCGGGCGGCGGAAGGAGCGTGCTTTCGCGCGAGCTCCGGAGACGCCTGGTATACGATCACAACCAGCGTGCGCGCCGCCTCGGGAGAGAGCCCACGGATCCGCCGGCCAAGCGTCTCAGCGAACGCGACCGTAGACGCGCCGCAACACGATGACGGCACGCCTGCGAACACGACCACGGACAGTCCTCGCTCGGGCGCCGGCCCCCCGCAGACCACCGACGGCTCAGGCAGACGGACGCCCACGGGAGGGTCTTGCGCCAGACTGCGCAGACGACGGGACTGCTCGCGGCGCTCTATGAGCCAGGCGTCCAGCCTGGACCGAACCGGGAAGCCGAACCACGGCCACGTGACCCACAGCGACGCCCCACACACCGCGGAGGCCACGACGAACGTACTCATCAGGCCTCGGTTGACCTGTCTCGCGGCGGAAGAGCCATTCCCTTGAGTCGGCATCTGATCCATGCCCCCCATACCTCTGTATCGTCGGAGGCAGGCGAGTCCTTACGGTCGGCCGAGCCGCGCAAGGTCGCGTCGGCACTGGCCGTCATGATATCCTTACTGGGTCCAAAGCCCAGGTCCGCGCCGGCGCCGAGGACGCCGGAGTGAGTCTATGGGGCAGCTTTCGAGGTTCCCGGACGGTCCGTGGCCATGGTCTGGGCAACGACCGAGGGCCGCACGGCCAGGGTACCCAGGGGTTCCAGATGCTTTGACATCATGGGCAATCCGGTGAACGGACCCTCCGTCCGGCTGTCGGGAGCGCCGATCTACATCATCGGCACCCCAGGCAAGGCCAGGCGGCTCGTGCGTCTGTAAGTCCGGATTGCCGGAACGCTCCTCGTCTGCGCCATCGGGCGCGGCACACCACGCAGCGCGCATGCCGTTCACGTTGGTCCAGCACACCGTGACGGGCTTCGTGTCGGCTCGCCCGGCTCGTTCACCATGCGCTTTCTCGTCAAGCGGCGACGTCTGCATGGCTGACTGTTCCTGCATTCGGACGTGTTTCCGTCTGATGGCCTGCGAGCGCCTTCCAGCGGAGTCTCCCCTGTCCCCTGGCCTGCATCACTCGTGATGAGTGGGAGGGGAGTGCACCCTGTCGAGCTTATTGGCGAATGGGTCAGGCCAGGCGTTTCGGCCGAGACGGAGCGACCCGTTATCCGATCATGGTGCCGAAAGCGCCTTTGCGAGTGAGGCGGCTCTTGGATGGGCTGCACCGGCAGCCCCCCGACGTACGGGCAACTGTGTTCATGCACTGACGCCTGAGTGATCCGAGGGCAGGAACCACATCAGAGCGAGCGCACATACACCGAGGGCACACGCAATCAGGAAGACGGGGGCATATGGAGTGGCGGTTCTGCTTGACCACTCGGCGAGGCGCCCGCCCAGCAACGGCCCCAGGCCATTGGCCACGCCCGCACAGGCATAGTAGACGGCGATGTACCCGGCCTTCCTATCCTGGGGGATGATGCGCACGAACAGGTATCGCTCGGACCCGATATACCAGCCGGTCTGAACGGCCCCGACGAACAGCGCCAGCGCCAGCGCCTGGGGCGCACCGGAGATGACGCCCGGTATGCCGATCGCAAGGCAGGCCAGAGCGAATCCCGCCATACCGCTCAGAAGCACAGGCTTGCTGCCCTTGCGGTCGGCAGCGCGACCCCACGCCCATGCAGCCGCCAGCCCACCCGCGGCCATGGCCGCTTCGAGCCACACCACGGTGCCGGGCGTGAGGCGGACGCATTCCTTGAGGAAAAGGGGCACGAAGGCGAACGCTGACAGTGCCATGCCCGCACAGGCGACGCCTGCCATGTAGCGCGCGAACACGGCGTCACCGATAGCCGATCGCATGTCGGCGAATGCCGTCGGCTGGCCATCCTGACGCCGCTCGATGCCTCCCACGCGGACGAACACCAGCGCCGCCACCGATGCAACCCCGAATGCAAGGTCTATGCCGATGACGGCCAGGTACCTTCCTGTATCCGGCGTGCCTCGAAGCACCCATCCGGCAAGCAGGGTCGCCGGGATGCCCGAGATCGTGATCGCTCCATAGGTGGTTGCAGAGAACCGCCCTCGGACCGCGTCGGTAACGACCTCCTGAAACAGAGCGTAGGCCCCGATCTCGCCGATGGCACGGCACACCGCGAAGGTCAGGATGAGCCCTGTTACCCAGAGGAGTCCTGCGCGCGATCCCCAGGCCTCGGTCACCCACGGCAGAAACAGCACCAGTGCGATGGCCAGTTTCCGAATCGTGAAGAAGCCAATGTACGCCCGCCGATAGCCGACCCTCGCCACAAACGGAGCGCAGATAAGCGCCAGGAGCCCGGCGAACGGGATCAGCGACAGCAGCAGGCCGATCCGCGCCCGATCCAGCCCCAGATGGTCGAGAAACAGTACAAACGCCGAGCCGAAGACGGTCAGGCGGCAGAACACGCTGTTGGCAAGGACCGACCCGAGAAGCCAGAGCACGCTTCGGCGCTGCCGATGGTCCAGCCCGGAAGCATCGAGCCAGGCGGTCGGCCTCAATGAACGGAGCATGCTATAGGATAGCCGTTGACGGTCGCCGACTTCGTACAGGCTACGGCATCAGTCCGGCTTCATGACGCCCGACAGGAGTCTGATGTACGCCGCCTGGTAGTAGATCGCGTTTTCGGTGATCTCCCAGCTATTGGCCGGCCACGGCTCGTTGAAGTCGGCGCAGGGCCGCTCCAGGGCCTGGGAGAGCCGCTGATAGTAGAAGGTGCGCACCGCCGCGCGCAGAACATCCCGGTAGACATCCTTGCCGACCAGGAAGATCGGTGACCGCAGGTTGGAATACGGGTCATGGATGTAGTAGTCGCCCGGCGTCTTGACGGGCGTGAAATCGAAGCACCAGATGCGGTCGCCCGA
The DNA here is from genome assembly GCA_020722705.1 of Chthonomonas calidirosea. GTDB lineage: Bacteria > Armatimonadota > Chthonomonadetes > Chthonomonadales > CAJBBX01 > JAAYVH01. The sequence goes on from DYKI01000061.1 coordinate 17,890, forward strand.
GTCTTCGTGTGTTGCTCCCCCCTTCCAAGCCTGCACCCGACCTCGGAAGACGACTTTGCGGTCGCGCGCTCGGCACACGGCAAGTTGGCGACCGGGCACATAGGAGTCGCCGGCGTTGTACCCCTTCTGAGGATCGCTGATCACGGCAACCTTGGCCTCACCGGGCATGTAGCCGAACTGGTCAACATGGATGCGTCCCGTTGCAGGCGGCAAGCCCTTCACTATCGTGCCCGACAGACGCGGCACAGCGAAATCCGGGTACCGCACCTGTCCGCAAGATGCAACGGCCAGGCTGCCGAGCCCGACCGCCAGGATAAGCTGAAGTCCGGGTGTTCTCATGCCGCCATCGCAGCAACAGCGAGCAGCATTCGTCAACTGAGGAAGCGGCGGTTCCGGCACACAGGCCTCCGCTCGCCCCGTATTCCTCAAACGCAAAGCCTCTCGGCGCACGGTGCATTCGCGCCGTCAGTGCGGAAGGAAACCCCGCGCGGCGCGCAGAACATGTACGCACCATCGCTCGAATGTCAAGGAGGTTGCCCCATGGCCAAACCCAAGCTCAACGTCGCCCTGATCGGTTACTCGTTCATGGGCAAGGCGCACAGCAATGCGTGGCGTCAGGTCGCCCGCTTCTTCGACACGCCTTTCGAACCCGTGCTCAAGGTCATCTGCGGCCGCACCGAAGACAAAGTGAAGGCCATGCGGGAGAAGTACGGGTGGGAGGAGTACTCGACCAACTACGAGGACGTGATCAACCGCTCGGACATTGACGTCGTGGATGTTACCACCGCCAACAACGCGCACGCAGTCATCGCGAAGGCCGCCGCCAAGTGCGGCAAGACGGTGCTCTGCGAGAAGCCGCTGGCCACGAACCTCGCCGACGCGAAGGACATGCTCGCAACCGCCGAGGCCGCCGGCATCACGCATGCCATCTGCCACAACTACCGCTATGCTCCCGCCGTGTCCCTGGCCAAGCAGCTCATTGACGACGGAAAGATCGGCAAGATATACCACTTCCGGGGCGTCTACCTGCAGGACTGGATACTGGACCCCAACTTCCCCGTCGTCTGGCGTCTTGACAAGAGCGTCGCCGGATCGGGTTCGCACGGCGACCTGGCCGCCCATTTGATTGACACCGCGCGCTGGCTTGTCGGCGAGATCGGCGAAGTCAACGGCATGCTCGACACCTTCGTCAAGCAGCGGCCGCTGCTGGCCGAAATAGACGACCGTCTCGGCGGCAAGGCGTCCGACAAAATGGGCGAAGTGACCGTGGATGACAGCTCGATCTTCATGGCACGCTTCACGAACGGCGCCGTCGGCACCTTCGAGGCGAGCCGCTTCTGCGCCGGGCGCAAGAACCATCAGCGCTGGGAGATCAACGGGAGCAAAGGCAGCCTGGTCTTCAATCTCGAACGGATGAACGAGCTGGAGGTCTACTACGACGCCGATCCCCCCGAAACCCGCGGCTTCCGTCTCGTGCAGGCCACCGATGGATGCCACCCGTTCACAGGCAGCTACTGGCCGATCGCGCATATCATCGGCTACGAGCACACCTTCATCAACCTGGTGAAGGTGCTGCTCGACAATCTGGCAGCCGGCAAGCCCGCCTCGCCCAACTGGGTGGACGGCGTGAAGAACCAGGCTGTACTCGAAGCCGTCGAGAAGTCCTCGGCGAGCAGGGCCTGGGAGCAGGTCGAGGCCTGAGCGGCGCACGCGCAGACTCCCTTCTCCCGCACGAACCCAACGTTGGCCCTGTCCGAACGTCTGCGTGCGGGAGAGGGGACATTCGGCTCGGCAGGAGCCTCGCCCTCCCGGAGCCTCGCCACACGTCCCGGCGGCGG
>DYKI01000062.1 GCA_020722705.1 Chthonomonas calidirosea
CCCGTTGGCCGTCATCGGGTTATTTCGCTCTCTCCTCGGCGGAGAGCCAGCGCGTCCTCGCTCTCAGGGCATGGACCGCCTGCCACGCTGGGATCAGCAGCATGCTTGCGCCAGAGCTCCTCGACGGCCCAGCCTCGCCCTGTAGCGTGGAGTCTCTCGCAGTAGCTCCGTAGCTTGCCCCTTGCGTGTGCCGGTCCTCCTTCGCGCATGACCGTCCAGAGCGGGTCCACCGCGCAGCCGTCGGGCATGGTGGCCATCATCTCGGCGTGCCAGTTGGCCAGGAGCGCTGCATGGTTGGCAACCGCGGCCCGGTCGTTGCGGGCCAGGTCGCGCTGCTCGTACGGATCGTTCTCGATGGCAAACAGCATCTCGTCGGGGAAGAGGTGGAACCCGTCGTGGTAGGTTCGGACATAGAGATGGGTATCCGTGCGAACGCTTCTCTGGCACACATGGGCGCACTGGCTGAGCACGACGTGGCTCCGGCTGACGGCCTTCGACCCCTTCACTGCGGCGGCCATGGAAACGCCCTCCCATGTCGCTGCGGGCTGTCCGTCAATCAGCTCGATCAGAGTCGGCGCAAGATCAATGTTGCAGTGAAGCCCCCGATCATGCGCGTTCTTGGCTCCGCCCGGCCAGCGGATGATCAGCGGGATGCGGCAGGTGGCTTCGTCGGCAGTCGCGTGCTCTGCATAGATTCCGAGCTCCCCCTGGTTCTCACCGTGGTCGGCCGTCACCACGATCGCCGTGTCGTTGAGCACGCCCTGATGATCCAGTTCCTCGAGTATCCGCCCGATGTGCCGATCCATGTAGGCGATGCCGCAGTCGTAGCCGTCCATGTGTCGGCGCAAGTCATCCATGCCGCGGATGGCGGGTACATACCGCGGCCATCGTGGCATGGGTGCATCATCCCACATGTTGATCTCATTGGCCGTGTGAGGCCCGATGGCGCGCATGTGCCGTTCGAGGACCGATGCGTCAATCCACGGCTTGATCGGGTGATCCGCGAAGGGATTGCCGAACTCCTCCGGTGCGCGATATGGCGTATGCGGATCCCAGAAGTTCACGTGCAGAAACCAGTTGTCGCTCCTGGCGTTGCGTTTGATCCAGTCCAGGGCGAGTGGCGACACGTCTTCGGCAGATTCCAGACCACCCTTGCCCGGGTTGATCGCTTCGGAGAACCCCGCGTAGAACCACCATGCGCCGTGGCGCTCGGCGAAGGGGCTTACCGTGATCGTTCGAATGCCGGCATGGCGCAGTCTGCTTGGGAGGTTGTCGGTGCGGCAGCGATCGGCGAACCCGCGCTCGGCGCCCACAAGGCGCATGTCCGCGGCAGTTCCGCCATGCCCCACAACGCCGGTATGGATGCCGGGTCGTCCGGTAAACAGCGCCGCCCGGCTGGGCAGACATGGGGCATCGGTGCAGTAGTAGCGGTCAAAGCGGACACCCTCGGAGGCGATCCGATCAATGTTGGGCGACGTTGGGCGCGGGTAGCCATAGCACCCGAGGTGATCGGGCCGGAGTGTATCGAGGTCCAGGAAGAGAATGCGCATTTTGTCCTCTCCTACGAACGACGCTGCGGCGGCATGTCGGCCGACTTCATCGGCCCTGAATGCTCTGGCCCGCAGTCAATGCCCCGCGATTCGGCGTGGGTATCCGGTGTTCCTGCGCGGGCGAAGGCTCCATCATGTCCTCAATGCGCCGGCTGCATGCCTTCTCGCGAGCCCATGCTTCGCCCAGAGGCTCGGCGGCTCGGGCGCGGCCTTTCCGGATGCTACAGGCAGGCACAGGCAAGGCGCCGGAGCCTGCCGACACGTATGTCAACTCAAGCCGACGCGCCGCCGCAGGACCCATTCGGCCGACAGCAGTCCGAGCGCGAACATGAGGCCGATGGGAGCGTTCCACAGGGGCGTTTCGATGGTCGTTCGGACCGTCAGGGGCTTCGGCTTGAGCGACGATATCCAACCGGCCAGCTCCTCGGCGCGCAGGAACCTTCCGCCCGACAGCGCGGCCAGTCGGCGGAGGGTCGCCTCGTCCATTTCGGGCTGCTGGGCCTCCAGCGAGACCTGCCGGACGATGAACCGAGCCGATGCGGCCGTCCCGCCACCGTGGGTCAGGTTCGCCCTGTACTCACCGGCGGCGCCCGCAACGGCTTCGGCGGTGTACAGGCCCGGTGAGCCCGGCACGGGCCGAAACGCCAGCCCTCGCGAGGCAGGCGCTGCTCCTCGGGCTGCCGGTCCGATCAGCGAGCCGGCCAACTGAGGCGCGCGGCTCGGCCTGTAGAACTCGTCCAACAGGCGGGCTGTGATCGTGATTCGATCGCCCGGTCGGTACTCGATGCGGTCCACGGTGATCTGGGCGAGTCGGTTGCCGCCGGGATTGTCGTTGGGGGTCATCGTCCGCAGAACCTGGCCCCAGAAGCGATAGAAGTGGCGGTCGCCCACGCGCCACCGCCACCGCCACGTGCTGTCGGTCATAACCATCAGACATCGTCCTGCGCCGAACGGCTGAAGGGCGACAACCGGGCGCGGGCCTGATGCCGTTGCACGATCCGGATTGACTGCAAGCACGGTTGCCCCTGGCTTCGGCCCGTCCGAGCCCGCCATCCAGAGCATCCCCGGCATTTCGCGCCATATGCGCTCGTCCTCGCGCGGATCGGGCGCCATCCGCAGCAGCGCGTCCTGCGCTCCCTGCGGCGTCCTTGACCACCGGAAGGGCTCATCCATGACGACCTGGTCGGGCGATGAGCGGACGATGAGCGGAAACACCGGCTCGATGTGGGTTTCGGCGTACTCATGGGGCATGTGCCGCTCGCCCGCGATGATGACAAGGCTTCCGCCACGATCCTCGACGAAGCGCCGCAATGCCCGAAGCTGAGTCGTCTTCAGGCGCGACCGGGGTACATCGCCGAGAATGACGATGTCGTAGGCGAAGAGCTGTCGTTCGTCGGTCGGAAACGCCGCAACGGGCAGGTTGCCCTCGGCCTCGGGCGCGTCGCCGACTTCGGTGCGGAAGCAGGCAAAGCCGATCTGTTCGTCGCGCAGGATGGCGTTGCGCAAGTAGCGGTACTCCCAGCGCGGCAATCCCTCGACGTAAAGGACCTTCAGCTTCTTGTCCACCACCTGCTGCAGGAACGTCCGCGAGTTATTGTCGCCGGTGGTTTCCCCGGCAAGCCGACCAACGGTTGCCGTGTATCGGTAATCGCCGGTCTGCCGTGGCGTGTAGGCGAACGATACGGTCTGCTTGGCCGCATTGCCGGTCAAACGAACCGCCTTCGTCGCGATGGTCGAGCCGTTGCGCGATAGCGTCACCGTGATCATCGAACTGGCGTAGCCGCGGTGGCTGACGCCGACGTATACGTGGGTCTCGTTGCCCTTCCGGACCACGCGGTCGGCCAAGGTCTCGGTCACCTCGATATCGCGCGTGGGCGTTGGGTCGCCAATGCCGACCGTGAATATCGGGATGCCCATCGCCCGAGCCCGCCTCGCCCAGCCAAGGGGCTCGTCACCCTCGTTCGAGCCTCCGTCCGTGACGAGAAGGATTCCTGCCACGGGGCGCCCGGAGTTGTCGTCGAGCGCCGCTCTGATCGCGGTGCCGATCTGTGTGGTGTCGCCGCCGCGTTCCAGAGAGGCGATGGATGCCGCCGCATCGGCGCGCGCCTTCTGGGCGTCGGTGAGTTCCGCGGCCTCGGCGAATCCGTAGAGGCGCACTTCGTGTCTCGCGCCGAGGCGGTGGATCGCACCCAGACGTGCATCGCCGAGAAGGGCTGCCGCCTGATCGGTGCGCGACAGCGATCGAGGATCTGCGCCGGTCGCCGAAGCGAACGGCTTCGCCAGCGCTTCCGGCATGCGCGGATCCCGAAAGCTCATGCTCTGTGACCGATCTGCAAGGATCACAACGGTGGGTCTCTGCTCCGACGTGCGGGTCGAGGTGAGCACCGGCTCCATCAGGATCAGCAGCAGACACGCCGATGCCAGCGCCCGAAGGGTCAGGAGCGGCGCTTTGACCCACCATGACGGCGTGTTTCCGTCCTTCCAATAGTTGATGGCGCTCCATACGATGATCACGACGAGCAGGGAGGCGGCGATCCCGGCCGGCAGACCCGTCATCATCAGGCGGCCGTCGGACCATGACGCCCTGTCGGCGCTATGCAGCCCCAGGAGCCAGCGGAGGGTAGGGCTCACGATCGCCGCCCGAAAGCGCGGGCAAGATAGGCCTCAAGCGCCATCAGCGCCAGAGCGCCCATGAGGAGCGGGACCCGGTACTCGACCCCGAACCGATTGGCGCGAACGACACGTTCGATGTTGTCGGCGTCCGTCGCGAAGGCCATAGGAATGGACCCGGTCTGGGCTGCGATTTCGTCGTCGGATGCCGTCGTCAGATCGCTCTCAGCCTCGGCAATGTTGGCGACATAGCCCTCGACGCCGCGCTCCTGACCCGATGCGTCGCGGACGCTGACGGTGTGGGGCCCTGGACGCGTGGTGGCCGGACACCGAACGACGATGGCGTCCGGGCCAACCGTTGCCGTAAGCGGCACGCGTCCCGATGCCGCAACGCCGCCGGTAGGGGCGCGATTCATCGCGCCCCCCCTCGTAATCACGCCCCCTGTCGTAATCACGCCCCCTGTCGGCATTGCGCCCCCTGTCGGCACTGCGCCCCCTGTCGCAATCACGCCCCCTGTCGGCATTGCGCCCCCTGTCGGCACTGCGCCCCCTGTCGGCATTGCGCCCCCTGTCGGCATTGCGCCCCCTGTCGGCATTGCGTCCTCATAAGGCGGAGCCAGACTGAACCGCCTGCCCGCCATCTGGATGCCGAAGTGCAAGGTACAGGTCCCGCCGACCGTCACCATTCGGCGCGTCGGGTCCGATGCCGCCAGATAGGACACCAACTGGTGCAGGAGCGGCACATAGCTCGCCTTGAGAGGCAGGTCGCCGCCCGAAATGCCCGCAGGGAAGGCGCATACGACGACCTTGCCCTCGCCGACTGCCGCCTCGACAATGGCATCGCGCCCGTCGCTAAAGCGCAGGAGTGTGCCCGTGTTGGCGTGTCGGCCCGCCCCGACCGACGTGCGAACGGAGGAAGCTGCGGTCGTGCCGTTAGCCCCGCCCCCTCCGGCGGGCGGGGGCAAGGGGGAGGGGGCAATCACATCATAGCTCGCCGTCAACCGTGCCGCGCTTAACTCCGACTCCTCGGTCGTTCGGAACATCATGAGCGACGGATGCGCCACCGACGCAGCATCGAGCGTGGCCGGACTCGCGAGTGAGTGAATCTTTCGGTCGCCGAGGCGAAACGGAACCAACGGCCCGGATGCCGTAGACCAGAGGGGGCTCAGACCCGACACGCCGGCGGCCGACGGAAACACCAGCAGACCGCCACCCGACAAGACAAAACTGCGGAGCCTCCGAGCCTCCGCCACCGACAGCGACTGCGCCCCTGCAAGGACCACGACATCATAGGCGCCCGACAAGGGGGCCGACGCCCCCAGCACGGTCCGGACCGTAACAGTGACATTGGAGGCCTGGCCCTCCGACGCACCCATCGGAGCCAGCGCCGTTGCCACATAGAGGCTGTCGGCGGCCGACTGCCCGCTCGCAGAAGGGCCAACCACGAGGACACGCAAGGCCGGACGAACGCGGACGGCGAACCACGCGATGTTGTCGGCCCACAGGCCGTCGGGCTGCTCGATGATGATGCGCCCCATATGCACTCCAGGAGCGGCGAACGCGTGGACAAATGAAGCGACCTCGGAGCCTCCGCTGGGGATGCGCAAGGGGATTGCCGCGCCGACCCGTCCAGCCACCTCCAGCCGCGCCGAGGCAGATTCGATGGGCGCTCCAGTGCGGTTGACGATCCGCGCCTCGATGCGAACCGGAGTGTTCGCGGTGATCAGATCACGGCTGAGCACGGGATGCGAGGCGCTCACGTTGGGCCTGTTCTTCGGAGACACATTGACCCACGTCACCCGCGCCAAACGAGCCAGCCGCCCCCACGCTTCCTTCGCAGTCGGCGGCTCGTTATGAGGCTGGGACGGCTGCCGACCCGACTGGTCCCCGATTCCCATCTCGAAGCCTGTGCGCTGCGAATCCGTGATGATGAACACCTCTTTGCGCGGCGAGCGACTGGCAGCGCAGAGGTCGAGGCACAGCCTTGCGGCCCGATCGTAGTCTGTGCCAAACGCGGAGGGCTTTGCGGCGCGAACGACGTTGGCGGCCTTCTCGAAATCATGCGAAGGATGCTTGAGCGGCGTTGAGGGCGAGGATGAAATCAGCGCGACCGAGACCATGTCGCCCTGTTTCAGGGTCTTGCGGATGATCGTCTCAGCCACAGCCTGGGCGCGCGCGAAGTCCGACCGCCCATTGCGCTCGAAAGCCATGCTGGCCGAGTTGTCCAGCGCGATCACGGCATGAAGCGGACCGTCTGCCGACGATGCCGCTGCCCGGGTCCTGATGACCGGCCTGGAGAATGCCAGAACGATCAGCGCGATGATGGCCGCTCGTATGGCGGCCAGCAGAATCTGCTCGATGCGCAGTCGCCGCCTGAGCCTTTCCTGTGACGCCAGCAGGAACCGCCACGCTGCCCAGGGCACGATCCGAACGCGGCGCCGACGGACAAGGTGGAGCAGCAGCGGAAGAGCCGCTGCGCCGAGCGCCCACAGGAACCACGGGCTCAGGAAACTCACGGCCTGCGCATCCGTTCCGACAGGTAGCGGGCCAATGCATCGTCCACAGCCTCGTCGGTCCGCAGCAAAGTGTAGTCCATGCTCAGGTCGCGACATCCCCTCCGGATAGCCGCCATGTGCTCCTCTACGGCCTCAAGGTAGGCGGCGCGCAATGCGTGCGGATCGGCGTTCAGCTTGCCCTCTCCTTCGAGCCCCTCGAACACAACATGGTCGCGAAACGGAAAGGTGATCTCGGCAGGGTCCATGACGTGGAACACAATCACTTCATGCCGCCTATGGCGAAAGTGCTGGAGTCCCCGGACAACCCGATCCGGTTCATCGAGCAGGTCGCTCAACAGGACGATGAGGCTTCGCCTCTGCATCCGCTCGGCGAGGTCATGCAGCGTGCGGCCTATGTCCGTCCTCGGCAGCGTTTGGGCGCGCTCGATCCGGCCCATGATCTCGCGGGCTTGGGCAGGCGTTCCCGCAGGCGGCAGGTGCTCCTTCACGCCGTCGCTGAAGGTGGTAAGTCCCACGGCGTCGCGCTGTTTCATCAGAAGGAATGCCAGCGCGGCGGCGGTAACCGAGGCATAGGCCAGTTTGGTCATGCCGCCCGAGGTGTAGAGCATCGAGCTGCTGGTGTCGAGCGCCAGGCAGGCGCGAAGGTTCGTCTCCTCCTGAAACTGCTTGACGTGAAACCGGTCCGATCGGCCAAAGACCTTCCAGTCTATATGCCTGATCTCGTCGCCCGGCGTATAGTTGCGATGCTGGGCGAACTCGACGCTGTAGCCGTGGTGGGGGCTTCGGTGCATGCCGGAGATGACGCCCTCGACCACCACCCGCGCGCGAAGCTCGAGCGAGGCGATGCGCGCCAGCGTTCGCGGATCAGCCAGTGCCGGCATGGTGAGAGTCGAGATGCGCCCGAGCGGCCATCATCGTTCGGGCAGCCGCGGAGTGCGCTCGACGAGGCGCTCGGCGATCCGGTCCGAGGTCATGCCCTCGGCTTCGGCGTTGAAGTTCGGAATGACGCGGTGGCGCAGAACAGGTCCCGCAATCGCTGCCACATCGTCGGTGGTGGCGCAGTTCCGACCGTGCAGCGCCGCCCGAGCCTTGGCGCCCAGCACCAGATGCTGCGACGCCCTTGGCCCTGCGCCCCAGCTTACGAACTCGCGCACGAAGTCCGGGGCATCGGGCGAGTCCGGGCGAGTGGCGCGGCTCAGAGCCAACGCATAGTTCAGCACATGGTCACCAGCCGGCACGCGCCGCACGAGTTGCTGCAGTCCGATGATCTCCTGCGCGCCCAACTGCGGCTTCACCGTGTGGGCCGCCGCCCCGGTCGTGGATCGTACGATGGCCAACTCCTCTTCGGCGGTTGGATAGCCGACGCGCACCAGGAACATGAAGCGATCGAGCTGGGCTTCGGGCAGCGGATAGGTCCCCTCCTGCTCGATGGGGTTTTGCGTCGCGAGGACGAAGAACGGGTCCGGCAACGGATAGGCGGTTCCGCCGGAGGTGACCCTCCGTTCCTGCATGGCTTCGAGGAGGGCGGCCTGGGTCTTCGGCGGCGTTCGGTTGATCTCGTCGGCGAGCACGATGTTGGCGAAGATGGGCCCCTTCATAAACACGAAGAGGCGCTCGCGGCTGAGCTTGTCCTCCTGGATGATCTCCGTGCCCGTGATGTCGGCGGGCATGAGGTCCGGTGTGAACTGGATGCGTTTGAAGGTCAGGTCGAGGGTCTCCGCAAGCGTGCTGACCATCAGCGTCTTGGCCAGGCCGGGCACGCCGACAAGGATGCAATGCCCTCGCGACAGGACCGCGATCAGCATCTGCTCGATGACCTCGCTCTGGCCAACGATGACACGGCCTATCTCGGATCGAATCGCTTCATTGGCTCGGCGCAGCCGCTCAAGGGCCTCGACGTCATTGGTGTCCGGCGCGGCTTGTTCAGCTCGATCAGGCATTGCGTTGAGTTCCTCTCATAGGCGTTGGTAGATGGGCAGGAGACCCGCGGGCACCTGCAGACAGAGCACGGCCATGGCTGTGGCATACTCGTCGCCGGGATTGTCACGCCAATGGCCGTCCTTCTCCTGGGTGGCGATGAGGCGCTCGCGAATCACCCGGTACCACTCGGTCCACGGCTTGCCGCCGACCTGATAGAAGGCCTGCGTGCAGTAGTACAGGGCGTAGAAGTAGTGCTCGCGATAGGCCCACTCGTACTTGGTGATGGGATGCTGCAGCAGGTAGGTGATGCCGTTCTTGCATTCCTTCGAATCGGCGTCCCCCGTCAGGTGGAGGCAAAGGACTGCCGCTCCCGTCCGTGCCGGTCCTGAGCTTCGCTGATTCGTCTGGTAGCTGAAGCCGCCGTCGGAGTTGTTCTGGCACCGCTTGAGATAGCCGACGGCCTTGCGTATGGTCTCCGCAGGCACCTTGATGCCCGCATTGGCAGCCGCACGCAGCGCAAGAACCTGAACCACGGTGACGGAGAGATCGGCATCGGCTGCCTGAGGCTGATAACGCCAGCCGCCTTCGGCATTCTGCGTCTGTCCGATCAGCCGGACGGCGTCCTCCAGCTTCGTCCTCAGGTCGGCGCGCCGCGACATGCCGTACAGCTCGGCCAGTGCCAGTGTTGCGAAGCCATGCCCGTACATGGGAGGACCGGCGCTCCCGCCGCGGAAGATCAATCCGCTGCGCTGGGTGCTGTCGGCCAGCCAGTCGGTCGCTCGATTGAGGAAGGTCCCGTACCGACCCCTTCCCGGCTGATGGCCTGCCGACAGGAACGCCAGAACGGCGAGGCCGGTTACGGCGGCATCGGCGTTGTAGTGAGAGCTGTTCCAGTGGCCGTCAGGCTGGACTCGCGACGCGAGGAAGTTGAGCCCCTTCTGGACCGCAGCCTCGCTCTGCGGCGTGCCCAGATACTGCCGCGCTTCCACATCGAACGGGTCGCGACGCTGGGCATGACCGGGCAAGACCGACGTCGCCAACGCAATACCGACGAGCGTCGCGGCACAGGCCGTTCGGTGGACACGTCCTATCCGTCCCATCCGTCCCATGTATCCCATCCGCCCCATCTGCCTCATCGCCGCTCCGACAGCGCTTTGTAGTATCGGCTGACAAGGTCGCGGTACTCGGGCGGCACCTTCTCCAATCGCCCCTGTTGGAGGAGCTGCTGCTCGCGAGCGCTGAGGCCGCCGAACCGGTACTTCGCCGCATCGGGGATTCTGAACGATGGCGGACGGGCCTCAACGATGGGAGCGTTCCGCGCGCCCGGCGTGCTCCGTGCCTCCGCCCGAGGCCGCTGTCCTTCAGCCCCCTGCGATTCACGGCGCATGCTGGACGCCATGCTCTGGTTGTTCCGATCGAGAACCCGATCGAGAGACGAGATCACCTCCGACTGCCGCCTGAGGTTGGCCTCGCCTGTGTCCTTGGCGCGGAGAGCATCGCGGATGGGGGCCATCCGTTCAGCTATGCCTCGAAGTTCCTGCGAGTCGCCGACGGCTTCACGCGCCCGATCGGCCGCCTGGCGCAGCCTGCCCCGAGCCTCATCTTCGGCGGCTGCTAGGTTCGCGACATCCCTCTGTTCCTGTTCGGTCAGCGCACGGTCGGGTCTGGCGGATCGGCGCGAGTCGGTCTGCGCGGTCTCGGCCCGGATCTGGGCCTGCATCTCGCGCACGGCGCGCACGTCGCCCGCAACCTCGGCCAACTGGTCCTCAGGCGACCCGCGCGATCCGGCCTGGACCTGCATGGCCGAGGCCGTCCTCAGCTCTTCAAGCGAGGCGGCGAGCCGCTCGAGGGTCTGGGCGGCGTTCTGCTGATAGCGCTGGGTGGCGCTGCCCGTATCCTGCTTCCAGAGTGAGTTCCTGGCCTCTTCCATGCGGCGCGTCGCCTGCCATCCCATCCACTTGTGCGTATCGGAGTCCAGCCCGTTGACGGCATCAAGCGTTCGTCGAACGAGCTTGTCTTGGTCCGTGGCGAGGGCCTGGCCGGCGTTTGCCGCTGCAGCCCCCGCCTTGTGCGCGGCCTGCGTTCGAGCACGCAGTTCGCGCTGGTCTCGCGCAATGGCCTCGAGTTTGCGCTGGTTCCGCAGCGTGTCGGCCTGCGTCTCGAACCGCCGCGCGGCGTCTCGGGCCTCTATTGCGGCCTGCAAGAGCTCACGGGTCGCCTGCCGTGCGGGTTGGACCGCCTGCGCCGCCTTATCTTCGGAAAGCGCCGAGGCCGCCCGTCCCATGGAACCGCCGGCTCGCTGAGCGGCATCCTCGGCGCCCGGCGCCGGAGCAAGCGCAGGCATGATCTTGTCCAGTGCGGCTTGCAGATTGCGTTCGTCGCCCGCAACCTTGCCGGCCTGTTCCTTGTTCTGGGCCCGTTCGGCGGCCTGAGGGATCAAACGCTGGAGATTCGCGAGGTCGCTCAACTGATCCGACGCCTTGTCGAGAGCTTCGGCCTGCCGCTCCAGCGCTTCAGGCGAGACCTGCGGGCTTTGGCTCGAGAGGAGCGACGAGGCAAGCTGTCGGAGGGCGGAAGCGCTCTCTGCTTGCCTGGCAGATGCGAGACCCGGTTTTGCGGCCTGCAAGCTGCGCTGAGCTTCTTTCTGTTTGGCCTCAACGCCGGCGCTTTGGAACGCCCGTTGCGCCTCGCGGACTGCCGGCTGCGCAGAGGCCGTCGCGGCGGCGGCAAGCCGCGTGGCCAGTGACTCGGTGCGCGCGGTGAGGTCGGCCTGCCGCTGAGCGAGCGCGTTCAGTTCGGCAGGACGGGCGCCCTTAACCTCCTGTGCCTGAGCCTGTGCCTCCGCGTTTTCAGCCAGCTCCATCTGTTCGCGGGCGAGGCGTGCGGCATCTCGGGCCAGTTCTTCGGGCGATCCGGGAGGCCCGGCGGCATCGGCGAGTCGCTGGAGGGCCGTACGAATGTCCATCGCCTTGCTCGCGGCATTCGGAAGCTCGCTCGCCTGGGCCGACGCTCGATCCATGATCGAGGCGGCCTGCGGCATGGGGCCGGAGGCCAGCCTCGCCAGCTCGGACGCGAGCGCCGATCGCTTGGCAAGTTCAGCATCGGATGCAAGCCCGTTCTCGCGCATGCGCCGGGACGCGGCCTCGACCTGTGCCTGCAACTCAGCGGTCTTCCTGGCCACATCCCGCTGCTCGGCTGCGGCCGATCGGGCCGATGCAGGGTCCTGCCTGGCCTGACGGAGCTTCTCCTCGACCCCTCGCTCACGGGTCACGAGGCGCTGCAGCGTTTCGACCTCACGGCTGACGTCCGCCTCGGCGCGCTCCTGCATTTCCCGTAGGCCGACGATCCGGATGCGGTACTCTGCCGAATGCCCGATGCCCGGTCCGGTCACGTTGTTGCGGTCTCGCACCTCGACGCGATAGGTGACAATGTCGCCATCCCTGAGGCGCAGACCCGCCAGGTTGAGCGAAGCTGCCGCACGCACCGATCGGCGGTCGGGCGCTTCGTGCGTCTGCATGGCCGTTGAGCGAGACTGGCCGCGCGCCGACATCAGGAGGGCCATGGACCCGACGCCATATTCATCGGATGCGGTCGCTTCAAGCGCCACTGAGCCGAGCGGGCTGCGTTCGAGGTCTCGACCCGGTTGGATGATGCGAGCGGTCGGCGGCGCATCGCGAACCGTGCGCACCAGATACGTGGGATGCGGCTGAGATGCGAAGCCGTTTCGGTCGGTGAGCGCCAGGCGAAGCGTGCCGTCGCGCGACGCCTCAACCTCGCCCGATGCCTTTGCGCCGTCCGTCGCCCACCGGCTGCGGCGTCCGTCGGGCAAGGTGGCCTCGACCGACCGCAGCGGCTTGTTCGCCTCGATCTCAATGTCGGCAACGGATCCTGCCGGAGCCAGAATGTCAGCCCCCGAGCCTGTTCGGACCTCCGACGGACGCCCCATATAGTCGGGGTAGGTGATCGTAACGCGCGCCGCCCGCACCATCGGCCGATCCTCGACGGCAATGCGGTACTCGTTGGAACGTCCATCACCCGCCCATGCGCGATAGGTCAGGCTCTCATGAACCGACGGCAGCGCCAATGCGAAATGCCGGGCATTGCCATGTTCGCGGAAGCGGGTCACTTTCCGCTCCCAACGCTTCCCGCTTGCGGTCACGCCGACGATACGCGCTTCGTTCGGCTTTGCTCCCTCTGTCCGGACCAGCAGGCGGACAGCGTCGCCCCGGGGTATCACCGTGTCGCCCGGTTCGACAGTCACGCGCGTCGTAGACCACACCGGTATATCGGCCGCGGGATACGCGATGCGTCGGAGCCACGTGGTAAAGGCAGCCGGCGAGACGAGAATCTGCACGAGCAGAATGGCGGACGCCAGCGTTGCGGCGACGATCGGCCGGCGAGTCCCCGACATGGTGACGGCTCGATGGGTGTCCAGTTGAGCGGCAACAGCGGCGGCATCGCTCGCGACTGCCGAAGTCAACGATCGCGAAACGCCCGGCGGAGGATCATCGAAAAGCTCGACGGCCGAAATCAGCCGCTCGCGAAGCTCGGGAAACCTGCGCTCGATCCATCCGGCGACCGTACGGTCGGGGAATGAGCGAAACCGTGGCACAATGAGCGCGAACACAATCGTGGCGAGAACGATCAGCGCCAACGCGATGAGCGAGGCGGCACGCCCGCGCGGATCAAGGGCAACCGCCCGATCGAGGCGATAGGCGATGAGCATCGAAAGCGCCGACACGGCGATCCCGACGGCGGCATTCCTGATGGACAGCGCCAGTTTCGCACGCGACCGAGCCCGCCCGATGCCGATCGCGATGGCCTCGGTTGCCGTCATGGGCTCGTGCCGTCTGAGCTAATGGTCATTTGGTATTGATTCTGACGTATCCTGGAAGCCGCTCGTGACAGCATTTTCGGCGGTTCCCGCTTGCCGAAACCGGCTCGGGTGATCACTCGTAATCTCTTCGCGGCTGGCCGATCCGAGGTCGGTAGGGTCACGCTCAAGCAGCTTGGTCTGGAGCGAACATGAAACGAAGGCTCTTGTTGGGATGTCTTTTGCCGGCGCTGGTTGCCGGCGGATTGGGATGGTGGGGCTACCAACGCCTCTTCACCAAGAAACCCCCGCCGGTCAGATTTGCCGTCGTTGACCGCGGCGACGTTGAAATCAAAGTCGTCGAGACCGGAGCCATCGAGCCGCTGAAGAAGGTCGAGATCAAGTCCAAGGTTGCAGGCCGCCTTGAGCGACTATACGTCAAGGAAGGCGACCGCGTCGTCGCCGGTCAGGTGCTTGTCGAGATAGACCCGACTGAAATCAACAGGCAGGTGGACCAGATACGAGCCCAGGTTGATGGAGCGCGCGCCAGGCTGGCTCAGGCGCTCAAGGGCGTTGAGTACCAGCGCACTCAGACCCAGTCCGCCATTGCGCAGGCTCGTCAGGCCGTCAAGGCCGCCGAGGCCCGTCTTCGTTCGGCACAGAAGGAACGGGACACCCAGCCGGACATTGTCAACAGCGATGTGCGCCAGGCCGAGGCAACTCTGGCAAGCGCCCAGCAAAGCCTGGACTTGCTGAAGAACGCAACCCATCCGCAGGGCCTCGTCCAGGCCCGGACCGGACTGACGGAAGCCCAGGCATCCGCCGACGTCGCCGAGCGAAATCTCGCCCGTCAGCGCAGCCTCCTCCAGCGCGGCTTCGCATCGCAGCTCGCGGTTGATGCGGCCGCCACCGAGCACGCAGCGGCCGTTGCCCGACTGTCTCAGGCTCGGAAGCGGGTCGAACTGGTGGAAGAACAGCACCGCATGGAGCTTGCTGAGGCGCAAGCCCGGGTCGATTCGGCCAGGGCGGCGCTGGCCCGCGCTCGGACGGGCACCTCCCTGCTGAGCGTTCACGATGAGTCCGTTCGTTCGGCGCAGGCCGCTCTCGATCAAGCCAGGGCGCAACTGAAGGCGGCTCTCGCAGGGATCGAACAGGACCGCATGCGTGAGGACGATGTTGCGCAAGCTCGTTCGGCCGTCGCGCAGATCGAGAACCAACTGCGCGAGTTTGAGGTGCGCCAGCACGACACCAAGCTGATCGCTACCATGTCAGGCGTCGTGACCAAGCGCTATGTGGAGCAAGGCGAGCTCATCACGAGCGGCGTCAGCACGTTCTCTTCGGGCACGCCTGTGCTGCAGGTCGCCGACCTATCACGCATGCTGGTGAAGGCGACCATCAACGAAGTGGACGTCCACAAGGTCCGCCGCGGTCTGCCCGTCGAGATCACCATAGATGGAGCAAGAGGGGTCAAGTTCAGAGGCATCGTCCGTCAGGTGTCGCCTGCCGCGCTCGGAGCCGGCGAGTCGGCAGGCGGTCCGCCACGGCCCGACGCGGGAGCCGTCATACGTTTCTCGGTCGAGATCGAGGTGACACGCCCCGATGCCCGCTTGCGCCCTGGAATGAGCGCCCGATGCACGATCGTCGTCGAGCGCAAGAGGAACGTGCTCCGATTGCCGTCCGATGCCGTTGAGGGCGACGGTAAGGCGGCGAGCGTCCAGTTTGCCATTGAGGAGAAGAAAAACGGGAAGCCGACGGTCCGCTACGAACGGCGGCCTGTTGTCGCAGGCTTACGCGGCGACAGCTTCACGGAGATCATCTCAGGCCTCAAAGTCGGCGACAAGGTGAAGCCGGGTGTGTTCAAGGGTCCGAAGCGCAAGGCGCTCGAGCTGAACTTCGATTGAGGCCTGGATCGAATGCCCCAGAGGAGACGCAGATGAACGAAGAGGTAGGACGAATCCTCACGATGCTCGAGGACGGCAAGATCAGCGCCGAAGAGGCCGAGCGTCTCATCAAGGCGCTGTGCGTTACCGCATCCGGGCAGGCGGAGACAGGCAAGCGGCATCCGAGCGGAGAGCGCAAAGAGGGTGCCGACATACTGAAGTGCGTTTGGCGGGCGCTGAGGGCTGCGGCGCGACGCCAGCGCCGGGTGTCATGGTGGCAGCAGTACTGGGCGAACCGACGGTGGGTTGAGGCCCGCACCAAGCGCGCCGCCGGCATGGGCACGCCGGAACGGATTGAGCATCTCTTCATCGAGTGCGGTCTTGCCGATCCCGGCGATGCGCCTCCCACGGCCCGGCTTGAGCAGGACCTCCGCCTGGACCATCTCGCCCGGCAGGTTCTGCGCTACGCCCTCGAGGACGAGTTCGGCCTGACGGTCTCAACCGAGGACGTGCAAGGAATGGCCACGGTCGCTGATGTCATTGCTTTCGTCGAGAGCCGGACTGCCCCTCCTGCACCGGAACCTGCACCAGAGCCGAGCCCACAGCCGGAGGAATAAACTCGTGTCATCAACGGTGCGGTATCCGATGCGCTCCTTGCTCCGCCGCCGGGTTTCCATGCGCTCATCACGCACCCCCCGGTGCGGCGCGGTGGACGGCGCATGACGCTGCTGCACTGCCTGTACACCGCCCTCGCCAATCTGAGGGCCAACAAAATGCGCTCGGCCCTCACCATGCTGGGCGTGATCATCGGCGTCAGCGCCGTCATCATCATGGTGAGCATCGTAGAAGGCGCTCGATCGAAGATCGTTCAGGAGTTTGAACGGCTTGGGTCCAGCCTGATCATCGTCGCCTACGACCCGCGCAAAGCCGAAGAGGCCAAGTCCACGCGCCGCCTGCCGGGCATGAGCATGGACGATGTGCGCGCCATTCGCGAGGAATGCGACCTGGTCTCGGGTCTGTCGGCGGAGCTTCCGGTGGGCAACGATCTCATCGTCCGCCATCTCGATGCCGAGATGAAGGTGGGGGTGCGGGGAGTGCAGCCCGATTTCGCGCGGCTCCGCAACGTGACGGTGGCGCAAGGCCGGTTCATATCGGACGAGGATGTGGAGACCTGGGCCAAGACGGTCGTGATCGGCTCCAAGGTCAAGGCCGGTCTGTTCGGCAAGGCCGATGCCATCGGTCAGGATATTGACGTGCAGGGCGTGACGGCCACGGTAGTCGGCGTGCTCGAAGAGAAAGGCCGCTCCGGCGACGAAGACACCGACAAGATGGTCATCGCCCCGATCACGACCATCCAGAAGCGCTTCGTCGGGTTCGAGATCGTCGGGATGCTCTGGGCTCAACCCAAAGACGCGGCCATGATCGGCCCGGCGATGGACCAAATCTGGGAATGCCTCATGAGGCGGAACCATAACGCGCCGGGCTTCCAGGTGGACAGCCTCGAAAACATCCAGAACGCCATCGGGCGCATCCTGAGCATCTTCGGGCTCGTGCTCGGCGGCATCGCCGGACTGGCGCTTCTCGTGGGCGGCATCGGCATCATGAACATCATGCTGGTATCCGTGACCGAACGGACGAAGGAGATCGGCCTTCGCAAAGCCGTGGGAGCGCGCAAGCGCGACATCCTCGCGCAGTTCTTGATTGAGGCCGCGACGGTTTCGGGCACCGGCGGCATCGTCGGGGTCGGGCTCGGCGCAGGCGTGGCCTACATCGCCTCCGCGATCAGCAAGCAGGTGATGAAGGGCGGGATCGGCGGTGCGGGCATACCGGCCCATCTGCCGCTATGGTCCATTCTGGGCGCTTTCGCCTTCTCGGCGGGCGTCGGCGTCTTCTTCGGCCTCTATCCGGCGGTCCGTGCGGCCCGACTCGATCCCATCGAGGCCCTTCGACACGAGTAGTATAATGCCCGCGTGAACAAGAAAAAGACCAAGGAGCCGGTACAGGACAAGGATACGAGGCGTGTGGTGCTGCAAAACCGCCGCGCTCGGCACGACTACGCCATATCGGAAACGTACGATGCCGGCATCGCGCTGTCCGGATGTGAGGTCAAGTCGGTCAGGCAGTCGGCCGTCAACATCACGGATGCGTTCGTCAAGGTCGAGAACGGCGAAATCTGGCTCCACAACATGCACGTGGCTCCGTACGACCACGGCGTTCGCTGGAACCTGGAGCCGCGTCGGCCTCGCAAGCTGCTGCTGCACCGGCGCGAGATCGAGCGAATCCGGACCCAGGTGGAACGCAAAGGCTATGCGGTGGTGCCGCTCTCGATCTTCTTCCTGCACGGCTATGCGAAGGTCGAGCTCGGGCTCGGCCACGGCAAGCGGCAGTTCGACAAGCGTGAGGCCATCGCCCGTCGAGACGCAGAGCGTGAGGCCGAGCGTGAGCTTCGATCGAGAGGAAAGACCGCAAAGACCCGCGATGAGTGAGGCCGCGGGTCGCGGCACTTGATGAAAGGGACACGAAATGGGCGAAGCCGTTGCGGGCGTCTCGCTGGCGGCGTTTGCGCTGATTCTCGCCTCCATACCGGTCATCAAGCTGATCCACTGGGGCATTGACGGCGGCGTCGAACCGGGCCTGGTCATTGTGGCCCTGTTCCTGTACCTGGCGCTCATCGTCTCGGTTGCTGCCGGTCCCAGCTTGGTCAAGGTCGTGGCGCTGCTCCTCATCCTCGTGTCGGCCGTCCTGATGCCTGTGCTCGGCGGCGCGGCTGCCCAGGCCGAGCTCAAGCGGATGGACGAAGACCGCGTCCAGTCCTATGCAGCAGCGCTGGATCGGAACCCCATGGACCCCGTCGCCCGCATCGCATTGGCTCAAGAGCTGGAGAAGCGCGGCGACCTCGATCAGGCCATCGAGCACCTCGAGTGGGTCCTCAAGGAGTTCCCGAAGCTGACATTCCAGCACCAGCGCACGCTCGACACATGGAAACGGGAGCGCGAGCGCCAGGGCGTGCCGGACCTCTTCTTCTGCCACATGTGTCACGCCGAGCAACTGCCGGGCACAAAGCAGTGCGCCCAGTGCGGCGCGGTGTTCGGAACGGCCGAGGGGATGCGGCAGAGGCTCTACCTTGATGGCGGACCGAAGACGATCATCCGCGGGTTCATCGTGACCACCGTTGCTGTTGGGCTCGGCCTGTTCGCGCTGTTGGAGCTGCCCTCCATCGTCGCCGGGCCCATCATCATAGCCGCACTCATCGTCGGCGCCGTCGTCTTCCTGAAATGGGTCGGCGGAGACCTGGGCAAGCCTGGCGACTAAGGTTGGACTGCTCGCCGGGAGGGCGAGGCTCCGTGGGAGGGCGAGGCTCCCGCCGAGCCGCACTCCAATGAACCGACACGCAGGCAAACCGGGCGACTGACGATGGCTCGGGCCATATCCTGATTGGAGGAACCGATCATGCAGTACGTATTCTTCACCAAGACGATGAAGGCGCTGAGCGTGCCCCAGATGATGGACGCGCTCAAAGCCATGGGCGCCGATGGAGCCGACCTGTGCGTGCGCGACGGTTATGCCGTCAATCCGTCGAACGCCAGAGCCGAGCTGCCACGCGCCGTCGAGCAGTTCAAGCGGGCGGGCCTGACGATCCCGATGGTGTCCGCGCCGACCGGTCTGCACGATCCGGCCGATCCTGTCGCCGAGACCCTGTTCGCCGCGTGCCACGACGCCGGCGTGCCCTATCTGAAGCCCGGCTACTGGGTCTTTCGGCCTGGGGACTTCGAGCCCCAGCTCGCTGCGGCGCGCAAGGAGCTTGCCGGATGGCAGGACCTCGCGCGACGCCACGGCGTCAAATGCTGCATCCACACGCACAGCGGCAACTGCCTGACCGTCAATGCCGCGGCGTCACTCCTGGTGCTCGATGGGTCCGACCCGGCGGCCATCGGGATGTACCTCGATCCCGGGCATCTGGCGCTCAATGGCGAGCCCCTCACCATGGCGCTCACCATGGCCGGCAAGCGGCTGTCCATCGTGGCCGTCAAAGACCTCATGTGGGAGCGGGTCGGCGGCGACGCCGTGCGGAAGGTGCGCTGCAAGCCCCTCGGCGAAGGCTTCGTCAACTGGCGCGAGCTGATGCGCTACTTGATCTCAACCCAATATGCTGGGCCGCTCACCTTCCATAGCGAGTACGAGGGCCTGACCGACCAGGGCATCATCGAGCAATCGCGCAAAGACATCGCCTACCTGCGCGCCGTCGAACGCGAGGTCAGGGCCGCGGCGTAAAAGACGACGCCCCCTCGGAGGGCGAGGCTCCGTGGGAGGGCGAGGCTCCGGGAAGGCGAGGCTCCGTGGGAGGGCGAGGCTCC
>DYKI01000240.1 GCA_020722705.1 Chthonomonas calidirosea
TGCGCACAAAACAATTGCAGCACAAAATGATCTATTTATGGCCCAGTAAGACTAAAGGATGTCGAGCAGTTCATCCTGCTGGTCCGGTCCTGGTGCTGCGGAAACCGGGTCGCTTGGCGAGCCGATCGCGACGACCGGTGGCCGCATCTGAGCCAGCGCCCGGATCCTGGCGAGCGCCGGCAAGGCTTGCCCCTTGACTGTGCTGAAATAGACCCACCGCGTCGCACGCGTCATACCCACGTACAGGAGGCGTTCCGCCCATCCATCGAGCGGGCCGGAGAAACTCGACGCGACAAGCCGCGGCAGCAGCACCGAATCAAAGGTCAACCCCTTCGCGCTGTGAATCGTAATCGCCTTGGCCGTTGAATTCGCGAAATCCAGGCCGGTCTTTCGAGTTTCGATGGGGATGCCTTGCTCCCGGCACTTGTTGGCGAACGACTCTACCTGTGCGTTCCGGGGGAACAGGATGGCGATGCTCCGGTCCACGATCTGGCGCTCCCGGAGCACCTCGATCAGGCGGGCCTTTTCGTCATCCACATCCGAGGCTTCGTATAGGAGCGGTGTTTGAATGTCACTTTGCGCCGTGCGGCTCTGGTTCAGGAACGCCTCGCGCTCCCTTGGATCTTCGATGAACTCCGAGGCCACCCGCACGATGTACGGACAGCACCTGAACGCGTCCAGCAGCATGATGTTGCTGCGCTTTAAGCCGAGAGCGCGGATAATCTCCGCCTCACCCGATCCCTCGTCATAGATCTGCTGCTTGTGGTCCATCGCGACCGTCACGTGAGGAGCAAGATCGCGAATCAGGGCAAACGCGTCGGGGGCCAGGTCCTGGCCCTCGTCCACCAGCACGAAGTCGAACGGCCTGCGGCCTTTCATCCGGCCATGGACCGCTTTCCTTACAGCGGCGTAGTCGGGGCACCGGCTTGCGGAATCCCAAGGCAGACTCGGTCTAATTTCCTGCTTGTAAATCTGCACGCACCAGTCGTCTAGCGTCGTCACTGAGTCGTCCGGCAAGTCGAGGTCCGCCAGGGCAGTCCGGATGTAGTCCTTGAGAACGTTTGTGAAGACGAAGACATGGAAGCGGCAGGCGCCAGCGCCGCGCTCGTCGCACAGGAAACGCGCGCGATGCAGCAAGATCTGGGTCTTGCCAGAGCCAGGCGCGCCCAGGATCACGCGGTGCTCATTTGGCCTGAGTTCCACGGCTCGAATCTGGTCGGCGGTCAGCTCGTCGCGTGGAATAAGCCAGCTCATAGGTCGTCCTCGCCGGGCATGCGCTCCATGTCGGGCAACTCGCCGCCAATGCCAGCGCGCAAGTCTGGACGGGCAGCGGAACGCTTTCGCAGCCACGAATCCGCCTCGCTTTCCGCGGCGTTGTCGCCTGTGATTCGCGCCGCAACCCGGAACCAGAACAACTGATACTCGTCCTGCGCGGCGAGCGGAGGGAAACGCTTGATTGATTCGGCCGCGAGCCGCAGGCCGCCATCCACATCGCCCAAACGTTGCATGAGCCGTGCCTTCAGGACGGAATACGGCGGGTCGTCGGACATGACCAGAGCTTTTTCAATCAGATCGAGAGCCTCTGCCGGCTGGCTCCACTGCTCTTTCGCCAGCGCCCAATTAAACCACGTGCCGGACCACGGTTCCGCACGATCCGCTTCCGCGAAGAACCGGTCGGTGCGCTCCCGGTCGCCCAAGTCGCGCGCGCAAAAGGCCATCCTGTTCAGCAGGTACGCAGGGGGATCGGAAAGGAGTTGGAGAGCCCGGCCATAATAGGCCAACGCCTTCTCGTATTGCCGGATCTTGCGATGAAGATCGGCCAGTTCTTCGAACTTGGCCGGCATCTCATCCCGTGGAATCTTGCGGGTCCGGAGTTCTTCCTCCAGATCCTCGATCCTGGCCTTCGTCGCATTCGGGTTGACCACGTGCGTCAGGGGGTTTTCCAGTGTTGCCTCGAATGCGCTTCCGTCGCCCTCCTTTCCCATCCGCAGATCAAGCACCTGATTCTCGTCAAAGCGAAAGTCGAGCCAGAGCCGCGCCCCCTTCTTGACCGGCCCCTTGATCTTCCAAATCCTCTCGAACAGTGACCGCTGCTCTTTGCCCGCCACAACCTGAACGCGGATGTTGCCTTCCAGCCCCGCTTTCACAGTTTCCGGGGCTTTGAAGTCCGTCCTTCGCTCGTAGCCGCCGTCCGGTGGATAAGGCAACTCGGCACCGCTCGGGACCAGGACAACCGGCCCGCGCTGGGTCTGGAAGCAAATGTCATCGTGGCAGACAGGCCGGACCAACGGCCTCCCGCGCACCGCCAGGCTGAGGGCGTGGAGCGCCGCGCCTTTTGCGATGGCGGTCTGCGCGTCGTCCCGGTTCGGGAACGTCAGGATCTTGGCATTCTCAAAGTAAGCTGTAACGGCGTTGGCAATCTGGGGAATCAGGCTGCTGCCGCCAGCCAGCAGGCACAGACCGATCTCGCTTCGATCCAGGCGGCCCCGGAGCAAGGCATCCTCGATAGGCGAGAAGATCGAGCAGCTTACTCGGTACTCATCCTCACGTGGCAGGAGCAGGTCGCGATCCAAGAACGGCGCCAGCACCCGGTCAAAGTCGTTCGCGGAGAGCTTGGGCGATTGCAGAGTCAGGGTTCGGTCCTTGAGCGCCACCGGGTAAGCGCCGGGCTGCGTCTGAACCACGGTCGACTTGTCGATCTTGTCCCATCGCCCCAGTTTCCTGAGCCGGACGATCTCGATGGACAGCTTCTGCTTCAGCGCCTCCGCCACGCCCAGGAGCGCCGGCTGCACTCGTTGCCTCTTCTCCTCAAAGCCCAAGGCGAACTGATCGAGTCCGTTCTGCTCCAGCAACTGCGGGAGCAGGACCTCATGGATGATCGCCCGGTCAATGTCGCCGCCACCCAGCCGGTGGTAGCTGAATTATGCACGGATCGAGGGCGCTCGCCGCGTCTGACGTGGTGAGCGGAC
>DYKI01000063.1 GCA_020722705.1 Chthonomonas calidirosea
GGACGATGACCCTCCCACGGGAGGGACGGCGTCCCATCCAGGTCTCGCGATAACTGCTGATGTTGGAACTCCGACCGAAGCAGGGCAGGATTTCCTCGGCGGTCCGGCGCATAATATCTGCAGCGACGCCGATCACGCGCCGGCGTACCGATTTGAAGGAGGTCACAGACATGTGCAAGCGTACCGGTTTCACCCTGATCGAGCTGCTTGTCGTCATCGCGATCATTGCGATCCTCGCCGCCATCCTCTTCCCTGTGTTCGCACAGGCCCGGGAAAAGGCGCGAGCCATCACCTGCATCTCCAACATGAACCAGTTGGGCAAAGCATGCATGATGTACGATCAGGACTACAATGAGACCATGTGCCCGCCCCACATGGGGGTGCCGTCGGGCGGAGCAGGCCTCATGAACGACAACTGGACCTGGGACCGTCTCATCCAGCCCTACTGCAAGAACTACGGGATCATCAGTTGCTTGAGCGACCTGTACTCGCCGAGACTGAACACGACGTTCGGCAACAACATCCAGCGCTCGTATACGATGCCGTGCCACTTTGGATGGAACTGGTGGGAGGGTGGCGACTATGGCCATCACTATGGCGTTCGGCTGTCGGCAGCGGGGTTCCCGACGCTGACCGTTCGGCTCTACGAGCGCGACAACTGCAACAACGGCCAGTGGGACTGGTGTTCGGTCGGCGACGGGGCCAATGAGGTTGCCGCAAGACACACCGGCATGACGAACTACGTCTATGTGGACGGGCATGCCAAGCCGTGGAAGGCCGATCCCGCCGCCGGTGAGTTCCCCAAGATGCCCGGTTACCGATGCTGGAACGTCTGGTACGGCGGCTATCAGACGGGGCCGGGTCTGGCCGCCAGATGGTCCGGCAACTGGCACGACGTCCTGCCGTTTCATGACGGCCTCGATGTGACCTGCGGCGGCACCGTCGGAAGCTATCCGTAGTCGCGAACGGAGGAGCGATCGTGAAGCGGGAAATCAACCCCGTCATCTTCATCGTTGTGATCGTAGTGGCGCTTGTCGGCGTGGCCCTCTGGGGCTATCGCGCGATGCAGCCCGCGCCCTACCAGATGTCGCCCGGCGGCGGTCCACGCGACCTCAGCGCAACGGCCGGAGCCCCGTCGCCATCTTCGGCGGGCGCCATGACTCCATCATCGGCAGGCGCACCTGCCGCCGGCGGCGCACCGTATGGCGGAGCATCGCCTCCATCCTACGGGGGCGCGCCGCAGGCCCCTGCCGGTCCCAGCCCCGCATCGGGCGGGTATCAGGCTCCGCGGGTCGGCAGCCCCACGTCGGCGGGCGCTCCGCCGCCCGGATTCACACCGAAGCGCTAGGACCGTCCGACACATGCCGCGCCGCTCCGATCGAGGGGCGCGGCCTTTTTTCCCTGCGGCTTCCGGGCCGTATGCCGTCAAACGGACAAGGGAGCGGCCACGGCTCGGGCCGCGCCATCAGACGATCTTGCCTGGCCTCCGGCGCACCTCGTGGCAGCGCCTGCACCGCGCCTCATAGGTCTCCTCGGCCCCGATCAGGATCAACGGGTCGTCCCATGCGGGCGGCTTGCCGTCCACGAGGCGTTGGGTGCGGGTGGCATCGCCGCCGCACTTCTTGCAGATCGCGTGCAGCTTGATGACATTCTCGGCCAGAGCGAGCAGGCGCGGCATGAAACCGAAGGGCACCCCTCTGAAATCCTGATCCAGTCCGGCGCAGATGACCTCAACCCCCTGATCGGCGAGGCGCATGCACAGGTCCACGATGGGCGCATCGAAGAACTGGATCTCCTCGATCGCGACCACTTCCACATCAGGTTCAAGGGCCGTCTCCAGCTCACGAGACGAGCGCACTGCGATGGCGCTGAACGTGGTCCCGTCATGGGTCCGCACGACCTCGGTATCCGCACGCGTCTCAAGTGACGACTTGAAGACCTGAACCTTGCGGCGCGCGTGCATGGCACGCCGAACGAGCCGGATCAGTTCTTCGGTCTTCCCCGAGAACATGCAGCCAGTGATGACCGTGATCGAACCCAGCGCGCCCCTGCGCCTACGAGGTGACTTCGCGTTTGTCGGCGGCATAGCGAACCGTTTCGGTGGCGGCGCTATTCGGGACCTGCGCTTCCGAGGTCCATCTCCTTGCGGAGCAGCCGCTTCAGGACCTTGCCGGTGGTGTTGCGCGGGAGCTCCTTGCGGAAGATTACCCGACGCGGGACCTTGTAGTTGGCCAGCGACGCTCGGCAGAAGTCGCGCACCTCGCGAGCGGTAAGCGCGGCGCCCGGCTTGAGGGATACGACCGCAACGACCTCATCGCCGCGAAGGGGATCGGCGGCTCCGATGACCGCGGCGTCGGCAATGGCCGGATGCGTATAGAGCAGCTCCTCGATCTCGCGCGGGTAGACGTTGATCCCTCCCACGATCAGCATGTCCTTCTTGCGATCAACGATCGTGAAGTAGCCGTCTTCGTCCACCGTGCCGAGGTCGCCTGTGTGGTACCAGCCGTTCCGCATGGCTTCGGCTGTCGCCTCAGGCTGGTTGTGGTAGCCCAACATGACGTTGCCGCCGCGAACCACGATCTCACCGACCTGCCCGACGGGCACCTCGTTGTCGTTGTCATCGAAGATGCGCATCTCGACGCCGTTCAGCGGCAGCCCGATGGTGCCGACCTTGCGGATGCCGTCGGGCGGATTGACGGAGGTGACGGGACTGCACTCGGTCGGGCCGTCGCCTTCGACGATGATCGTGTTGAAGCGCTTCTCAAAGGCATCGAGCAGGGCGACGGGCATCGGCGCGCCCCCCGAAACGCACAGGCGCACCCTGGCGAGCGCTTCGGGCCGATCCGATGCGAACTGGATAATGGCCGCGTACATCGCGGGCACGCCCGGGAAGATGGTGACGCCGCTCTTCTCGATGGCATCGAGCACGCGGGCGGGCTGGAACTGCTCAACGCAGGTGAACCGGCATCCGCAGTAGAGGGAGGCGTTCTGGCAGACGGTCCCGGCGAACGAATGGAACAAAGGGAGCACGCAGAGCAGGTTATCGTCCCGTGTGAACTGGAGGACATCCTGGATCTGGCGGCAGTTGGTCAGCAGGTTCTTGTGCGACAGCACGGCCCCCTTCGGCTTGCCGGTGGTGCCTGACGTGTAGATGAACACGGCCGGCTCATTGGGGTCGGGCCGGGGCGCCGTGGGCGGCTCTCCCGTGCCTCTTGCGAGGAACTCGTCGAACGTCATGATCCCCGGAGGAACAGCGTCCCGCGGGCCGACGCAGACCAGGTGCTGGATTCCAACCTGCTGGGCAGCCTGCGCTGCCCCTTCGAGCAGTTGGGGCAGAGTGACCACCAGCTTCACGTCGGCATCGCCCCATATGTGCACGAGCTCAGGCGCCTTCAGGAGCGGGTTTGCCGGGACGGCGATCGCTCCGATGGCCGTTGCGCCATAGTAGGCGACGGTGAACGGCGGCACGTTGGGCAGGAGAATGGCGACCCGGTCGCCCTTCGTGATGCCGGCCCCGATCAGCGCTCCGGCGAACCGGTTCACCATGCCCGTCAGTTGGGCGTAGGTCAGGCCCGTATCGCGGTAGACCAGCGCGAGGCGGTCGGGGTACTCGGCGTTGCCCCTGGCCAGAGCGTCGTACAGCACCATGCTCAGTTCTCCAATCCGGTTGCAAGCGCGACGGCTTGCGTCAGAGTCGGCCTTGGCGGCTCGACTTCGGCCCCCAGCGCGCGTCGTATCGTCTCGAGGTCGGAGTGTATCCGTGCCGCGACACGTTTGTCCAGTTCCAGATATGCGTCATGGGCGGCGTGAAGCAGCGCAGCCGCTCGGGTGTAGTTGCGCTGCGCGGCAGCGACGAGCCCCAGTTGATGTAGTGAGCTCGCAACACCCTCGCGGTCGCCGATCCGATGGTAGATCGCCAGCGCTTCGCAGGTGGCTCTCTCGGCATCGGCGAGCTGACGCCGATCCGCCATGGCCGTGCCCAGCGTGTCGAGAAGCGAAGCCATGCCGTGGGACTCCGAGAGCTTGCTCAGCAGGGTGCGCCCATGCGATGCGGCGGCACGCGTGGCTTCTTCGGCGCTCTGAGCCAGCTCGCCCCCGAGAGCCGTGAGGATGGCCGTTGGCGTCACGTCGCGCCCGCGCATCATCTCGGCAGCCTTCTCGATGGCGGCAGGCATCCCGCCAAGGCTTCGCAGCAGGCGCGAGACGGGCTTGGCCCTGCGGTCCGTCAGGCGGAAGTCGTCGCGCGCATCATGCGCCCGTTCGGCAAAGAGCCGGCCTGCTTCACTTGCCATCACCTCGGCGGCCCCGGCATCGGGCTCGGGCAAGGTCAGCTCGGGCAGAGCAATATGCTCGGCATCCTCGATCTGCAGCGATTCCGCCGTGGTCGCCAGGCACCTGAGATGGGCCGCCCCCGTAAGCAGTTCGTGGATGAAGCTCCCAACCTCGGGGATGCGTCCGCAGTCGTCCAGGATGAGCAGGCACGAACGCCGCCCGACCCATTCGCGCACGGCGGCCGTCGCCGGAACTCCCGGCGTGAGTTCGATTCCGACCTCTCTGGCGACCTCGATCGCGGCGTCTTCGGCGGTGGTGCTGTCCGATAGCTTCACGTACCAGACGCCATCGGGAAACCAGTCCACGCGCTCGGCAGCGACCTGGAGCGAAAGCCGGGTCTTGCCGATCCCGCTGGGGCCGCTGATCTGCAGGCACGGAGTGTCGTCTCGGCTGAGGAGGGCGGCGATCTGCTCAATCTGCTCCTGCCGACCGATGAAGCTCGTTCGCTGGACCGGCAGATTGTGGGCGTGGCCGTTCAGCGTCCGGGGAGGCGGGTGCCGCTGGGCCTCGAGGGCGGGATGATCCACCTCATACAGCCGGATGGGTTCGTCGAGGTCGCGGAGCCGGTGGTACCCCTGATCAACGAAGCGCGCCTCACGCCCGACTCTCTGCTCGGCCAGGTTGAGCGTGTCCTCGGAGACCAGTATCTGGCCGCCGTGGCATGCCGACATCATACGGGCAGTGCGGTTGACGGGCGGGCCGAAATAGTCGCCGCCCTGAGCGAAAGGCTTGCCGGTGTGGATGGCCATCCGCACCTTCAGCGGCGGTATGTCGCTCGGCCACGGATAACGCTGCAGCGCGGCCTGAGCGACGACGGCACACCGAACAGCCGCGGCGGGGTCCGCAAACGCGACCTTGTACGAGTCGCCCTCGGTCTTCATCAGGTAGCCCCCGTTACGCTCAATGGCATCGGCCATGATCGCATTGTGGGCTTGGAGGACCGGCAGGAAGGCGTCACCGTGCGTCTCCCACATTTCCGTGGAGCCGACGATGTCCGTGAACAGGAAGGTGACCACCCCTTCGGGAGGTCGGACGGCCGTTGTTGTCATGGATGCGCGAACCTGCACATGTCGCTGATCGGGCACTCGGTGCATGCAGGCTTTGAGGCCCGGCATATGGAGCGTCCCAGTCGAACCAGGCACACATGGAAACGGTACACCAGATCAGACGGAACGATGGCCCCGAGCGCTTCATGGGCTCTCGCCTCGCCGAGGCGCCTCTCGATCAGGCCCAGCCGCCAGGAAACGCGGAAGACGTGCGTATCCACCGGCAGCACGGGCCTTCCCATGGCGAAGCATAGCACGATGGCCGCAGTCTTTGGACCCACGCCGGGAAGCCGCAGGAGGTACGCTCGGGCGTCGTCGTCAGCCATGGTCCGGAGGTGTTCGAGATCGGGCACGCCGTCGGCATCCCGAACGGCATTCAGCACCTTCAGGATCGCTCGAGCCTTGTTCTTGGCCAGACCGCCGCAGCGGATGGCCGCCTCGATCTCGCCTTCACTGGCCTCTGCGGCTTCGGCCCACGTGGGGTACCGCGCCGCCAGTGTCGCATAGGCTCGGCCCGAGTTGGCATCCGACGTGTGCTGCGACAGGATGCAGGCGATCAGCGTGTCGAGAACCGGCGACGGAGGGCGAGGCTCGGCAACGCCGATGGCCGCTTCGATGCGCTCGACCATCGCGCGTATACCCTCAGCCTGTGTCACCGCGATCCTTTCGCCGTTTGCGTGCCGGCCTCCTACGAGGCTTCCGTCCTGCTCCCCAGAGCCACGCACGCCCCATGTCGTTGGCGTATGGCCTTCCGATCCGCTTCAAGCGATCTCGACTCGCCGGCCGGCGACGATGGAGCATGTGACTTTGACGTCTTCGGCGATCTGTGCAATGAGCTCGCCGCGGTTGCTGTAGCGAACCTGCCCGCGAAGCCGCTCGACGAACCGCACATCGAGGCTTCGCCCGTACAGATTGCCGTCATACCCAACCAGAAACACCTCGATCACGCGTCCGGTCCCGCCGAGTGTCGGTCGCGTCCCGATGCTGCATGCCCCCGGGTAGCTGCGATGGTCCACAAGGACCTGTGTCGCATAGACGCCATCGGCAGGAGTTGCCTGGCGGGGATCGCATACGAGGTTGGCCGTCGGATAGCCGAGCTGCCTGCCAATCTGATCGCCTTTGACAACGATGCCTGTCAACTCGAAGTCTCTGCCAAGCACCGCCGACGCTCCTCGCACGTCTCCGGCCTCGAGCAGGGTTCTGACGCGGCTGCTCGATGCCGGCGCGCCGTCAACGTAAACGGCGGACAATACCCGCACGGCGAGCCCCAGGCGTCGGCCCATGGCGGTGAGCATCTGCGTGCTGCCCTGCCGTCCCTTGCCGAACACGAAGCGCTCGCCAACGTGCACGATCGTCGCTCGGAGCCGGCGCACGAGGATGTCTTCTACGAAGCGCTCGGCTTCCATATCACGCATCGCCTCGTCGAACCGGGCAACGACCAGCCAGTCTGCCCCGAGTTCGCCGATGAGGCGAGCCTTCCGGTCGCCTGTGGTCAGCATCTTCGGGGCGCGGGCAGGATCGAGCGTCTCCATGGGGTGACGATCGAAGGTGAGCACTGCCGAGCGGACGAGACAGGATCGAGCCGATGCCACAGCCGAGCGGACCAGGGCCTGATGCCCCACGTGGATGCCGTCGAAGGTGCCGATGGCGACCGACGTCGGGACGGTACCGCCGACCGCTTCGAGGCCGATGGTGGTCATCATGACCTGCTCCTGCGGAGCGGCATCACCTTGATGGGATGGAGCCTGCCGCCCTCGATGCGCACGACAGCATAGCCTTCGCCGTCGCGGCGGACCAGCGCGATCGGCCCGTCGGGCGCTGCATCGGGCGAGGAGGTTGGGCCGTTGGCGCTCCGCTCCATCGCCGACGGACAGTCAATGCTGCGCCCGCTAAGCATGTCGGCCCATGCGCCGTCGGCAATCTCCGCAAATGGCAGGTGGCTCAGCGCGCGCTCGATGGGCATCAAATCCGGAACGGCATCGAGCGACTGCGCTTCATGGATGCCGAACGCGCCGACACGCGTACGCCGAAGCTCCGAGAGCACGGCCCCACATCCGAGCCGATCGCCGATGTCGGCTGCGAGGGTCCGGACATAGGTGCCCGCAGAACACTCGACAGAGATTCTGGCGACGGGATGCGAACCAGTCACGAAGTCACGCAGACAGAGCCGATGAACGGTGATCGGGCGCGGCGTGCGTTCGACGGTCGTGCCCTGCCGGGCGAGAGCATAGAGGCGCTTGCCGCCGATCTGCAGCGCCGATACCATAGGGGGCGTCTGCATGATAGGCCCGACGAACTCGGCGAGGGCCGCCTCGACGGAGCGCGCCTCCAGCCTGGATGCGTCGTTGCGGTCCAACACATTCCCTGTCACGTCCTGTGTGTCGGTCCGCATCCCGAATGTCACGGCGGCTTCGTAGACTTTCGGTTCGGTGGGCAGGTACTCGATGATGCGTGTGGCCGAGCCGACGCACACGACGAGGACGCCTGTGGCCATGGGATCAAGGGTCCCCGCATGCCCGACGCGCTTGACGCCGAAATGGCGTCGGACGCGGTTCACCACATCATGGGAGGTC
Organism: Chthonomonas calidirosea; assembly: GCA_020722705.1. Classification (GTDB taxonomy): domain Bacteria; phylum Armatimonadota; class Chthonomonadetes; order Chthonomonadales; family CAJBBX01; genus JAAYVH01. The sequence goes on from DYKI01000063.1 coordinate 7,952, forward strand.
ACGCCGCCGGGTTTGTCAATGACCGTTACGCCGCACGGCTCGGGGCCTGCGGGGCTGCTCTCGCGGTCATGCCCCGAAGCGCGACCGGCGGGTTCCCTGGACGCCGTCGCCATGTCGGAGAAAGTCATGCTGTTGCGTTGAGCGCTCCCAGTATCTGCGTCACCGCGTCTTGCAGCGAGCTCTTGATCGTGCATCCCGCGGCCGAAAGATGCCCGCCTCCGCCGAACCGCTCGGCAATGGCGCTGACATCCGTGTCCCTGCGCGACCGGAGGCTCACGCGCACGTCCCCTCCCGGCAGCTCGCGCAGGAGTATGCCGACATCGGTCCCCCGCACTGCTCGAACATGGGTCACGATGCCCTCGGTGTCCTCATCGGTTGCGCCAAGTTCGGCGAAGTCCTTGGCGGTGATGACCGTCCATGAGATACGGCCGTCGCGAGTCACCTGCAAGGCATCCAGCGCCCTGCCCAGGAGTTTCAGGCTTGCCAGTGAGCGTGTCTCGAATACGAGTTCGCTGATGCAGGCAGGGCAGGCGCCATAGCGCATCAGGGCTGCCGACACGCGGAAGGTGGCCGACGTCACGTTCATGAAGCGGAACGACCCTGTATCTGTGACGATCGCGCAGAGCAGGCAGTCGGCGATGTCTTTGGAGAAGGGCAGCCGCATGAGGCGCAGGAGCGAGTATACGATCTCGCCCGTGGCGGCTGCCCGAGGATTGACGGCCCGGACCCGTCCGAAGTCGCTCTCGCTCGTATGGTGGTCAATGACGATGGTGTCCGAAGCCGACACGGCTAGCTTGCCGATGTCGCCGATACGATCCGGCATGGAGGAGTCCACGATGATCGCCAGATCGAATGGGCCCGAGGCGCTCGTCTCAATCGCGTCCGCGCCCGGAAGCCATCGGTAGATCTGCGGCACACCGTCAACGGCCAGCGGCGTTACGGCTTTGCCGAGGCCCCTGATGGCGTGCATCAGCGCCAGCGTGCAGCCGAGCGAGTCGCCATCAGGCGTGACGTGACCCGCGACCATGATAGTTCGGGCACGTCCGATGGCTTCGGCGGCCTCATGAAGCGCCTGAGATATCGGTATGGCTTTCAGCCTCGATCTCCTTCAGCAGTTCGAAGATGCGCGCGCCATGCGCGATACCCTTGTCGGGTCGGAAGTCAATCTCGGGAGCCACCCGCAAATGGGCGCGGCGAGTGAACTCCCCTCGAATATACCCTGTTGCGCTTCGCAGGGCAGTCAGCGCCGGCTCCTCGCGCTCGGGCTCGATGACGCTCACGAAGACCCGCGCATGCTTCAGGTCGCGCGAAACCTCGGCATGGGTCACGGTAACCATGGCCAGGCGCGGGTCCTTGAGGTCGCGCAGAAGCATCGAGCTGATCTCCTCCACCATCCGCCGCGCGATCTGTTCTTGCCTTATCGTTGACATCGTTACGTACCTGATCTCTTCCGGGGTGAACGCCCCCACGCCTAACTGCAGTCGGCTGCCGGTCGGACCTCTACAGGCATCGCACCCTCGCCGCCGGCCGGTGTGGCAGGGACGCGATCAGAGCATTTCGACGGCGACGCTGCACACGACGACCTCTGGCCTGCTCTCGATCGCGGCTCGGACAGCTTCGAGCACCCGATGCACGTGCGCTGCGTCATTGGAGACGCAGGCGACCCCCAGCGTCGCGCGCTGGTGAAGGTCCAGGTGATCGAGTTCAGCGATCGAAACGTTGAACTTCGCCCGGATGCCGTCCACCATACTCTTGACGACGTGCCGTTTGTCTTTCAGCGACCTGGCCTGCGGTATGTGCAGGTCCAGAGTCATGAATCCGATCACAGCCGCTGGACTTCGCGAACTTCGAACGCCTCGATCACGTCACCGGTCTTGTAGTCGCCATAGCCGTCCATCACCATGCCGCATTCGAAGCCCTGGGCTATTTCGCGAACGTCTTCCTTGATGTGTTTGAGCGAATCAATCTTGCCCGTGTAGATCACGTCGCGGCCGCGGCGCACCCTGGCGTCCGCGTTGCGGGTGATCTTGCCCTCGGTCACATAGCAGCCGGCGATGATAACGCCCCTCGGCGTGCGGAACGTTGCCCGCACTTCGGCTTTGCCGAGCGCAATCTCCTCGTAGACCGGAGCCAGCATGCCCTTCATGGCGCGCTCGACCGCTTCGGTCAGCTCGTAGATCACCTGATACGTTCGGATGTCCACATGCAGCCGCTCGGCTGCCGACTGGCTCTGCTGATCCGCGCGCACGTTGAAACCGAGCACCACGGCGTCTGTCGCGGCCGCAAGCTGAATGTCGTCTTCACTGACGTTGCCGACTCCGCAGCGAACCACCCGCAGGCTTACCTCGTCCTGGGGAAGCGCCTGCAACGCTCCTACGACAGCCTCGCCCGATCCCTGCACGTCGGCCTTGACGATGACCGACAGCTCCTTCGCTTCTCCTTCGCGAACGCGTCGGCTGATATCCTCGAGGGTAACGCGCGTTCGACCCCCCTGCAGTTGCGCGGCGCGCTGCTGTTCGGAACGCTTTTGTGCCTTCAGCCGGGCCTCGCGCTCATCTTTGGCAGACTCGAGGCGATCGCCCGCCATCGGCACCGACGACAATCCGATGATCTCGACCGGCATCGAGGGCGTGGCCTTGTTGATCCGTTCGCCTCGGTCGTTGGTCATGGCCTTGATCTTGCCGTAGGAGAGCCCGCAGACAACGCAGTCGCCGTTACGCAGTGTCCCTTGCTGGACAAGCGCCGTGGCCACCGCTCCGCGTCCGACTTCCTGCCGGGCTTCGATGATCACGCCTGTCGCGCGCCCGTGGGGATCGGCCTTGAGATCCTGTACGTCGGCAACGAACAGAATGTGTTCAAGCAGCTCATCAATGCCGTCGCCCTTGAGGGCCGATACGGCAACGCACTCGACGTCGCCGCCGTACTCTGTCGGCACCAGGCCATGCTCGGTCAACTGCGTCTTGATTCGCTCCGGGTTGGCATCGGGCTTGTCCACCTTGTTGATGGCAACAATGATGGGCACCTCCGCCGCTCTGGCGTGGTCAATGGCCTCGACTGTCTGAGGCATGACGCCGTCGTCGGCCGCAACGATCAGGACGGCTATATCGGTCACGCTCGCCCCTCGAGCGCGCATCGCACTGAACGCGGCATGACCGGGCGTGTCCAGGAACGTGATCTTGCGCTTCTCGCCCTCGACCTCAACCTCGACCTGATAGGCTCCTATGTGCTGGGTGATGCCGCCGAACTCGCCGCTCACCACATTGGTGTTCCGAATCGTGTCCAGGAGGGTCGTCTTGCCGTGGTCCACATGGCCCAGAATGGTCACAACGGGCGGACGCGGCTGGGGTCCGCTTCGCGGTCCTCCGTGCTTGGGAGCATGCGTCGGCGCGGCTTCCGGTGCGGCTTTCATCTTCAGCGAGATGCCGTACACTCCAGCCAGGCGCCTGATCACCGTCGAATCGAGGCGCTGGTTGATGGACGCGAGCACGCCTTCCTGCATGAGCTTCTTCTGGACTTCGGACGCACTGACGCCTATAGCTTCGGCAAGGTCCTTCACGGTTGCGTTCAGGGCCAGCTCGACGGATCGAGCGTCGCCCGCTGAGGACGGGGTGTAGATCTCACGCAGGGTCTGCGCGGTCTCCGCGTCAATGATGGCCGCAGGTCCGGCTGCAGGTACGCCAAGATCTTTGAGCCCTGCCATCAGCTCGGCGGTGGTCATGCCGAGCTCTTTGGCGAGTTCCGAGACACGAGTGGCTGCCATGGTGCGGGTCACCTCATTTCATGGTTTGATCTCCCAGCGCGCAGAGCGTGTCCTTGAAGGTCACGCCGCATCGCACCGAAGTGATGGCTTGCGAGCGCCGATTCATGCGAAAAGAGTGAGCGGACCGCTCACTCTCTGTCCGATGACGCCCGCTTTGCGCTCCACTATACCTGATCGGCCTTGGGGCAGGCAAACTCGGGGGGAACCGCGACTGTCAGGGCCCCTCGTTGCCCGACATGTCCACAGCCGTCACGGCATAGTGAGCCCCGGCGGGTGCGCCGCGATCCGTGAACTCAGTCGCGATGGTCGAGCCGACCTGGACCCGCTTGCCGGCAACCACGCGGTAGACGCGATAGTAGCAGACGTCCCTTGCCGCGACCGCCTGCCAGGAGAGCCCGTTGTCGTCGCCGTCACGCGATAAGCGGAGGCGGCCGACGCGGCCAGGCCGAACATCGTCGAAGGCCGACGTATAGACTGTCAGCGTCATGGGCCCGACGCGATCGGTCAGCTTGCCGGACCTTGGCTGCACGACGCCGCTTGGCCCGGGCAAGTCGCCGAATGGATGGTGCTTGACCGAGGCCGGATCGTACACGTACCGGCGCAGCGAAGCCGGCGGCCCATCGTCCGGAAACTCGATCTCGATGGGTACGGCACGCGAGTTGCGGTTGACAACAGCGGCACTCCATGTGCGGCCATTCTCGTGCCGTACAGCCGCCGCGCGCACTCGCGGATCGTCGCAGCCAACACGGTATGCGGTTGATGGCCCCCGGAAGCAGCGTGTCAGCAACGCATAGCCATAGTAGATGGCGCGGGTCGAACGATCGGTGCCGCTGCATCGGAAGGCGCCCCATCGGTTAAGGTAGCCAGGACTGAAGTCGTCCACCAAATCCATGAAGGTCCAGTAACCCATGCCGTACACGCCGGCGTTGATCGCGGCGATGACGGCTTCGGCAAGCTGGATCGTCACCAGAGGCTCACGCGGCGTCTCGAAGTGGACGCAGCGATCGAGCCTGACTCCGTCCACGGTTCGCCCGTCCTGCTTCGCGCCGAACTCCCCGAGGATGAACTGCTTCCCCTTGGCACGGGCCATGCCCACGCCCCACTCCAGCTTGCTCCGGAACCAGGGATAGAACCGCTCCTCTTCGGGATCGTGCTCGTTGAAGTAGTGATGGCCGCCGTAGATGGCCGTGATGCCGTCCATATGCTCCGCGGCCCACTCGATCGAGTGCCAGTATCCGATGGGAGAGGCGTCCGTGGCAAGCAGGCCGACGCCGAGGCCGCGCCGCTTGATCTCGTCGGCGAGACGGACATGGTACCGACGGAATCGGGGCAGATCGTTGACCAGCGAACCCCATTGCCCCGGCAGGCTCAGCTCGTTCGTCATGCAGTAGTGGCGCAGGTTCGTCAGGCCCTTTTCCCTGACGTAGAACTCCAGGTTGTCCGCGACACGGCGCGCCCATGACGCCAGGTCGGCATCGTTGCGGATATCCGGGGGGTTCCACGAGGTCAGGTAGATTTCCGTGCCCGTTTCCTTCATTCGGGCCATGTGGCCGGCGATCCGCTCCATGGTCGCGCGATCGTAGTCCCAATGGTCGTTCAGGCGAACGAACGACGGGTTCATCTCGCGCCAGCGTTTGTAGATGACCTCGTTGAGGTCCTGATCGGTGGCCGGGAAGATGTGGTGGAACGCATGGAAACCCACGCCGCGGAAGTGCGGATTGGCGATGGCGTCCCTGTCAATGGTGATGCGGCGGACGCGGTCGCCGAGGTCCGGCCATGGCTCCTGTCGGCCCACCCGTGTCAGCGACGGTGCGGCAAACCACGCGGTGCCATGCGCATGGAGAATCAGGCTGATCCGGACGCGGGCCGTTCCATGGGGTACCTGTCCCGTTGCCTCCAGTCGCTCCCAGCCGCGCGCGCCGTTCGACGCCGACGATCGGCTATGGGCAATGCCGGCCCGCGACCCATCGGCCCCCACGAACTCGAGTGCCAGATACGCTCCGGGATCCGCATCTACGCCCTCTGAGCGGACCCAGACAACCGCTTGGAGCTCGTCGCCCTCACGAATCTCACAGATCGGCTCCCGGCGAATCTGCTGGTAGCTCAGGCCCACACCGGTCCCGATGCGCATGCGGGCTGATGGACGTCCCTCGTAAGCCTGCTGTGTGTCCTGAGCGAACTCAGCCTCGCCGATGCGCTCCCAGCCGCTCAAATCGGCATCGAAGTCGGCACGTTCCATGAGGGTGACGACGTCGCCATGCTGCGGCGCACTCATGTTGTCCAAACACAGCGGCAGCAACGCCGCCGCCGCGACCGCCGCAATCAAACCGGCAATGTTCATCGGCTATCCCCCTGAAGTCGGGCCGGCCATCCACTGAAGCACGCCGCCGGCGATTACCTGCCGACGCGACGGTGGTGGTCCATCTCCTGTGACATTTCGGCGCATCGCAGGAATGTACGCCGGCCACGGGCGGTTCACCTGCTCGCCGATGGGCTGCTTCGGGCGGCTATGGGAAACGGGTGTCGGCGACGATCGGGGCGATTAGAACGCGAACCGCATCATGCCGGTCCAGACCGTCCGTTTGCCGATGTGGGCGTTCACTTCGAGGCCCAGGCCCATCACATTGACGCCGCCGATAAGCTTGATCTCCGGCCCGTCGTGCCGCTGGCGGCCATCGTGAATGCGGCTGTAGCCGATGCCGCCGCCATAGTAGCCGAGGATGGTGCCGCCGATCTGGCAAACGCCGGCGGCCTTTCCGCCCGAGCTGCTGTCCCAACCCGATAGGGGCTGACCCCACGTGTCGAAATCGAACCGGGTCTTAAGGCCCGGGCCAAGGGAGAGCGCCGGGATCGTCGCATCAACGCCTACGAGGAGCCCGGACGGCCGGGTCGCAGCGCCTCCGAGGCGGAGGCCAATGCCGAAACCGAACGGCAATGCCGACGCGGAGACCGGCGCGGCAGTCAGGAGGATCAGGCACAGCGCTGCACGCTTCATGGCTGGACGCTCCTTCTTCCGGCATTGGCCAGGAACACACCGCCGAGAGCCGCAGCTCCGCCTGCCAGAGCCCAGGGGCCCGGCGTCTCGCCAAGAAGCAGATAGGCCACAACGAGCGCAATGACCGGAATGGTGTACGTATACCCCGCAACACGCGTGGCGGGCATCTTGGACAGCGTGTAGCTCCAGGTCACATAGGCAACGGCGACAGGAAACACGCCAAGATAGATGATGCTCCAGGTGGCAGCCGGCGACGCGGCGGCGATGGCTTGCGGGAGGCCGGGCGCGAAAACGATCAGCATGCCCGTCCCGCACCAGACCGAGATCACGGCGGTCTGCATGGCGGAGTAACGAAGCAGCAGAGGCTTGAGCAGAACCATGCTGAGTCCCCACGCAATCGCGCACCCTAAGAGAAGCACAGCCTCAGGCGTGAACCGCATGGGGCCGCCGGTTCCCAGCGCGATCAGCCCGGCTCCGGCGAGGCTGACGAAGAGCCCGGCCCACGCTCGGGCGTCCACCGGTTCGCCCAGGATGCGGCCGGCAAACAAGGCCGCAAACACCGGTGCCGTGTTGACGATCAGGGAACCCGCACCCGCAGGGACGGTCACAAGTCCATAGTTGAGGAGGGTGTGGTAGGCCGTAACGTTCAGGAATCCGATCCCCCACAGCGGGCCCCATTCGCGGAGGCGCGGAATGGTCACGCGGGAGCCGGCGGCGGTCGAGTTTGAGACGCGGCTAACCACCAGGACGTAGACGAGCATGGCGCATGAGGCCGTTACGAAGCGGAGAAGGGTCAGATGCCCGGGCGAATACGCCTTCAGCGCGATGCGGATGAACGGAAACGCGGATCCCCAGAACAGCAGCGTTACAACGAGTGATGCGGCTGTGCGCAAGTCAGGCCGCGTATGGCTCACTCGTCCTCGACCTCGACCTCGACCTCGTCTATGTCAGGATCGCGCTGAGGCCGGTTGGCGCTTGCCCGAACGGTCATCTCGATAAAGTGCGAGATGGCGCGCTGCTCGGACAACGAGGCGATCTGCCGATCCAGCTCGTTGATGCGCCGCCTCAGGTCGCGCTGTTTTTCCGGGTCTTTCTCGATGCGAAGGTCGTGCACCAGGGTCTCGCGGCGTTCCCGCAAGGTATCCACCATTTCGCTGAGCTGCGCGGCTCTGGGAGCGCCTTCGAGCGCAACGTCAATCGCCTCGTCCAGTTCGTCGTTCTGCATGATCATAGTTTACCAAACCCCGTGCGGCGGTCCCATGCAGGACTCCCGACGGGCTGACGGCGAAGCGAAAGGCATGAGTCGAGCAGTGCCGATTTCGGCCAAGGAAGCGCCATGGCAACACTGACCAAGAGAGAGCGCGTGCTTCGAGCGATGCGGTTCCAGGACGTTGACCGCGTTCCACTCTACGACATCCTCCAGAACGACGCGATCATTGAGCACTACTCCGGCATGAAGTTCGCTCCCGGAAACGGTGCGCGCATCACCGGGCTGGCGGTCGGTCGCGCCCTCGACATGACGCGGATGGCCGATGGGCCCATCGAGGAGCCGAAGCTCATTGACCAGGGCAACGGATGGGTGTACCAGCAGGAGAGATGGACAGGCTGGATTGTGCATCGGCCTTTCGATGATGTCGCTGGATGCGCCGAATGGGTCAAAGCCGACATCGCCAGGGCGCGCTCGACTGTTTATGATGAGGAGCATCGCCGGCGTTTCCACGCGCATGTGCGTGAGCGGCTCGCATGCTTCGCCGAAGGCGATCCAAACGGGGATCCGGCCGTCCTGATCGTCGAAAGCCTGCCCGGGCTGACGCATATGTACTATCAGCCGGGTCAGGAGCTCTTCTCGTATCTGCTCGTCGAGGACCCGGGCCTGGTCGAAGAGTGGGCCGAGGCGCTCTGCGAGGCCGAGCTGAGGCGAGTCGCGTGCATTGCCGATGCCGACCTCATACCAATGGTCCTGACAGCCGACGACATCGCCTACAAGAACACAACCCTGTTCTCGCCGGCGTGGCTTCGGCGCGTGTTCATGCCTCGCCTGAAGCGGCTGAATGACGCCTGGCACGAGCGGGGAGCGCTGTGCGTGTTTCATTCGGATGGCAATCTGTTCCCCGTACTCGATGACCTGATGGCGACAGGCATTGACGGCCTGAATCCGCTGGAGACGATCGCGGGGATGCACCCCAAACTGGTGCGCGAGCGCTATCCGACACTCGCGCTGACCGGCGGCATAGACGTGAGTCAGCTTCTGACCTTCGGCACGCCGGACGAGGTCAGGGAGGCCTGCCGGCAGGCGATCCATGACACGGGAGGGCGAGGATACCTGATGGGTTCCACTACAGAGCTTCACTGGGACGTCAAACTGGAGAACGCCATAGCCATGTTTGAGACCGCGTGGGAGACCAGGCTGTGATCACACCGAGCCGTTTCCGATACACTTCGCGCCTCGCTGCCGTTGCTGCCCGATGCGGCGCCCTTGCGCTGCTGCTCTTGCCGACCGCGGCGCCCGCACAGCGCAAGCCAACCGCCGGGCCCGTTCCCATCTACGCTCCCGTCAAAGACGAGATCGAGCTTGGCCGGGTGCGAAGGGGCCAGATCGCGCGCTTCGAGTGGTCCATCCGCAACAAAGGTCGCGCTCCCCTCCGCATCCAGGTGAAGGCCACCTGCAACTGCACTGTTCCGATGTACGACCGCGTCATCGCGCCCGGCAAGACCGGCAAGGTGGCAGCCGAGCTGACCACCCTCGACCTGAGCGGGTATACGACGAAGACCCTGCTCATCACCACGAATGACCCCAAGCGTCCCAAGGCAGGCCTCTACATGACCTTGACAGTTGTTTCGATGGTCGAGGTGCTTCCGTCCGATCGGGTCGTCATGCGTGTCGGCGATGGCAGCGAGAGCAAACAGGAACTCACGCTGCGGCTGGCCAAGGGGGAGACGGCAGAGATCACCGCGGCTCGCAGCAACCTGAGATACATTCAGCCGAAACTCGAGCCGATCGAGACCGGCGCGGGTTCCGATCAGCGAGCTTACCGCCTGACGCTCACCGCCGCGCCCGATATGCCCAATGGCCGCCATCATGCCCGGATCACCCTGGCGACGACATCGAGCGCCGAACCCGAAGTGCGTATCTTCGTCACCTGCGAGAAGGGGATCGTGACGACGCCTGAGCGTCTGTACCTCGGGACACTCCCTGTGGGCAAGGCCGGCGCCGTCGAGCGTCCGGTCCAGGTGACCAGCCATGGACGCGGATTCGGCATCCGTTCGGTGACGTGCGAGGACCCGAATGTCAGGGTGTCCTATTCGACGATCAGGACGGGCGAATACTACCGTGTGACGGTGCGTTACCTTGGCGGATGGTCGGCAGGGTGGGTTCAGCGGCAGATCGTCATCGAGACGGACGATCCCGTGCAGCCCCGGATCGTTGTGCCGCTCTCGGCGAGGGTCGGGGCCGGGCCATGAATGGGGCGCGCTCCATCGGATCGGCGGTATGTGCGGTCGCGCTTGCCCTTGCTGTCGGCTCGGGACAGAAAGCCGCGCCGACGCTCACTGTCGTATTCGGCGGCGAAACGAGGGGCTATCTGGCTCCATGCGGCTGCACCAAACCCATGCTCGGCGGCATCAGTCGGCGAGGCGCAGCCATCAGGCGCATGCAGGCACGAGGCCCGGTGGTGGCCATCGAGAACGGAGACCTGACCCTTGCGGAAGGACGGCAGGATGAGATCAAAGCCGAGACGCTCGTTGACGCCCTGGGAGCCATGCGCTACGACGCGATCAGCCTTGGTGAGCACGATTTTGATCTCGGTCTCGATGCTTTGCGCGCACTCGACGGACGCAGCGGGTCACGGCTGCTATGCGCCAATGCCGTAGACGAGGCCGGCCTGCCGGCGTTTGCCGGCCATCGCGTGGTCCAGCGCAAGCTTGGCGGCGTCGCTCGGCGGATCGCAATATGGGCCGCCGTTGCCCCAGGCCTCTCGGCTTCGGGCGATGTTACGCTGCGGGATCCCCGTCAGGCGCTTCGAGCGGCGTCGGCGCAGAGCGGCATACGCATCCTCGCGTTCCACGGGAGGCGGGCTGAGGCCGAGGCCATCGCACGAGCCGTTGGGGCCTTCAATCTGATTGTCTATGCCCATGGACCGGACACACCCGCTCCTCCGGTGCGCGTCGGCAGGTCCACACTCGTCTGCGCCGGGACAAGCGGCAAGTACCTCGGCACCGCCGCGCTGGACAGCTCGGGTGCGGTCAGGAAAGTGGCCTACATTGCGCTCGGTGAGGATGTCGGAACCGACTTGCGCATCGAGTCCATTCGGCGTGCCTACCTCGCACGCGTTTCTTCGGAGAATCTGCTCGACCTGCTGCCGCGCAGCCCGCTACCAAAAGGCGACTCCTATGCGGGGTCGGCGTCCTGCGGGCCATGCCATGCGGAGGCCCACCGGGTTTGGGCCGCATCAGGGCATGCCAGAGCGATGGCCACGCTGAAGAAGGTCGGCCAGGACCGTGATCCCGAGTGTGTGCCCTGCCACGTAGTCGGCGCTGCGCACGAAGGAGGGTACGTGGACAAGAAGGCGGTCGGCCTGGCCCATGTCGGGTGCGAGAACTGCCACGGGCCCGGCCGACGACACGCCGACGATCCGACGGTGAAGCCGGCCAGGGGCGGAGCCGATTCGTGCGCGCCGTGCCACGTCCCGAACCACAGCCCGGGCTTTCGCTACGAG
>DYKI01000241.1 GCA_020722705.1 Chthonomonas calidirosea
GCGGCGGTGAGTGATCTCAATGCGGCCGTCGTGAACACGTTCGGCCGCGAGGTCCGCTATCTGCCCGAGTCCGGCGGCGAGCTCTCCATCCGCGCGGTGTTTCAGCCGGCGCGGGAAGCCGAGGACTCCTCGCCGGGCGTCTATGCCGTGCTGTTTGTCCGGCTGGCGGACTTGCCTGCGGCGCCCGCGCGGCCGCCTCGAGTTCGGCAACCGCCAGGGCACCCTCCGCCTCGTCGCCCGCTTCGAGAACGGCTCGACGGAACTGACGAAGCTCAAGAGCCAGTCCATGGGCACAGCCGTGATGGCGCTGACCTACGACTCGAACAACTCGCTCGAGATCACCTGGCACAAGGTCTCCTTCGCCACGGCCGAACTCGGCGAGACGGACGGCATCGTCACCGTCTCGGTCGAGTGCCTGCCGATGTGGGATGAGACCAACGGCATCGTCTCGGCGGTGGCCAAGTGCAACGTGGACGGGATCTGCCAGTAGAAAGGACTCTCATGTTTGACGCAAAGCAGTCCATTACCATCCAACTGCGTACGCCCCAGGGCATGAAGCCGGTTCGCGTCGGCTTCCCGACCGACGAGGAGTGGATCGTCCGCCAACGCCGCCGCAAGGTGATCATCAACTAGTTGGGACGAGGCGTCTCGGAAACCATCATCGGTCAGGCCGAAGTTGCCGATGCCGCACTGCTCGCGAAGATCCGCACCGAGGAAGGTTCGGAGATCGATCCCTTCGAAGCCAGCCGCATCATCGAGCAGTTGAGCCAGGCCGACGTCGACGACGTCGTGCAAGTTGGCGATGCCCTCCGGGTGACGCTGTGTGTCCTCGGCGGGACGGTGACACGCCTGCTCAAGATGCCCTCGGCCAAGGATTTGTTCGAGTACCGCCGCGGATTCGCACGGGTGCTCGATCTGCCCTACAACCGCCAGGAACTCACCATCAACCTGGGCGCCGCCGGGGCGCTCTACAAGAAGCTCGCTGCGGGTACCGAGGGATACGCGGGCGAGGCGCCCATCATCCACCAGGCCGTGGCGGTCAAGGCCGCGATCGACGCACTCGACGCCGCGTGCCAGGAATCCCCGGCCCCAAACTCCTGAGCGGGGAGCGGCCCGAGCGGCCCTCCCTGCGGTTTCTGATTCACTGGGCGCTGCGCCGCGAGGAACTGTGTGACCCCGGCCTCTGCCCGGACGCTCCGGACGAAGGCGACCGCTGTGATCACTGCCCATTGGACAAGTTGGATGCGGCACAATCCTCCGAGGCGGGTCTGTTGCTGCGGCGCGCGCTCGATCTCCGCGCGGCGCTGAAGTTGGGCGTCCGACTTGGCCTCGACGAAATCCGCGCGGACGAGTTCCGGGCGCTGGTGGTGCTGGAGGAGGAGCAGGAAAAACTCGACCGGGAAAGGCTTGACGCGAGTAGGCCCTAAGCTGCCTGATGAACCGGTTCGTGATGAAGGCGCATGAGTTGTCCCGCCTTCAGGGCAACCATCGCGTATGTGCGCCCTTGATCATCACTGAACTCGACTTCGTACACCCCGGGCGCCCAACTCTCTACAACGGTCCCGACCTGGCCGCGGACCAGGCCGTGTTCCGGGAGGTCCTCCAGAAGGGCAACAACGGAATACAGCTCGATCTCCGGCATACTCTGCCTCTCCTTACAGTACATAACAAGTCGTTAGCCTGGGCAAGTCCTCGCCGTTGCGAACGATCCAAGCGCTGCGGATGGATACCTTTCGTTCACCCCACTGGAACTCGAAATCAATGGTGTAGCGACGCCCATAACGGGTCGGCAGACCGGGCAACGCATCACCGTTCCGGGCGGCTTCGATCAATGCCCCGCGCAACGCTTCGGCGTCCACTTCCGTGATGCCATGCGAAGCGAAGACGCGCGCCTTGTGACGCCCTCGCGTGTGTTGAAGGTTCAGGCAGTAGGCCGTCAGCTTCTGAATATCGACAATGGCCCGCTCCCCGCTCGGTAACCTCATCCAGTGCTCAGCGTAGCAATTCACGTACATCCTCGTGCCAGCCGATAACAAGCTCGAACTCGTTGTTGAAGTCGACACGAACAGGGCCAATGCGTCCATCAGGAGCGTGAACGCGAGCCTGTCCAGCATGAAGGCTTCGGCGCTGAAGACCGCCCGGGGCGCGGCGCAGGGCATCCACGGCATGACGGCGGCCCTGGTGAAGGGCGCGACGGCAGGGAACCTGCTCGCCGATGCCATCCAGAGCGCGCTCGCCTGGGCCAAGGAGCTCACCGTCGGATCCGTCATGATGGCCGCCGAGAATGCCAAGGCGGAGGCCTCGCTCAAGGCGCTGGCCAACGCCCACGGCGTGGGTGCGGCAGCCGCAGCCAAGCAGGTCGCGGCGATCGAAGAGATCGGCTTCGAGTACACCGAAGCGGCGCACGCCGTGCAGCGGCTGATCGTCGCGGACCTGGATCTGGCTAAGGCCCCGGGTCTTGCGAAGCTCGCCAAGGACGCGGCAGCGGTGCAGAACATCGCCGCCGGAGAGGCCCTCGACACCATCGTGATGGCGATTGAGTCGGGCTATTCACGAGGTCTCCGTCCGCTTGGACTGTTTGTCGACTTTCAGCGGGAGGCCCAGATTGCACAGATCCAACTCGGACGCGCCCTGACCGAGACCGAGGAGAAGCAGTTCCGCTACAACGCGGTCATTCGGGAAGGCGCGAAGATCCAGGGTGCCCACGCGGCCGCCTCGCAGACGGTTGAGGGCCAACTGGCAGCGTTGCGCCGCGAGTTCAACAACCTCCGCGAGGAGATCGGAGCCCGGTTCCAAGATGACTTCCGGGCGCTGATCGGCAACCTGCGCGAACTCGTGGGCTGGCTCCGACAGAACACGGACCTGCTTGAAGATTTCGGCGAGGTGGCGCTGTGGGTTTCTGGCGTACTGGCCACCTATCCCCTGGCCGACAAGATC
>DYKI01000064.1:0-4910 GCA_020722705.1 Chthonomonas calidirosea
GGGAGGGACGGCGTCCCCGCCGTCCGAAACGTCGCTCATCGGGGACGATGACCCTCCCAAGTCCACGTTCTCGCCCACATCGAACAGGCTCGGCTGAGCCGCGCGCGCCCACGGCATCCCCTGCGTTGCAGGCGAAGCGGTCCCGTGTGCTCATGGGACGCCCCCATCTTCGATCGGGATTGCTTCGCCATTCTTCCCCGTAGCCCGACCAACTGTGAGCGTGCATTCGTCAACTGAGCAGGCTGCACTGCACAACGAGCGCGATGGCCTCGGAGCTGCCCTCGTCGGTGCCGGTCACCCAGTAGGTATGGGAACCGATCGCGAGCCGGTCGTTGACAAGCACGGGTGCGTCGTGCGGCATGAGCACGTTCCAGAGCGTGACGCCCACAAGCGAACCGCCCGAATCGTGCGTCACCGAGCGCTTGGGAATGACCCTGCCCTTCGTGGTGGCGATCGTATCCCAGATGTCGAGCCCCACGTTGTAGCGCTGCACCACAACCGTCTCGGGCATCAGGATCAGCGCCTCCATCCTCGCTGATGCAAGCTCGCCCGGCGTCAGCATAGGTCGCTCCTGCCGATACGCCCCACCGCAATGCGCGCGCGCCTCCGAAGAGCCATCGCGGCGCCCATGATCTGGGTGAACTGCATGCTGCGCGACAATGTCTGGTCGCCCGACCGCACGTCGTAGGCGGCCTTCACGCGCGTGGCCCACGCCTCAAGCGCGTCGGCACCGGCGCCATACAGGTCATACGTCCAGCCGACGATCGTGACCTGGGCCGGCTGATGCGCTGCGAAGGTCCAGCGCCCGCGAGCCAGGTCGCTCGACGCGGGCTCGAGCTCAGCATAGTCGGGACCATACAGCTTCGCCCCGTCTTCCCAGTCGCCGAGCGTGTGGCAAAGCCCCACCCCGTCGCGCCACTCGCGCCTGATCGCCGCCACATACTCGAGGTTCGTCACCGTGCCCCCCGGCGCAATCGTCGCCACCGGCGTCAGCTCCAGATACCGATACTCCGTGGATCGAGCGTCGAGGAAGTCCTGAAGCTCCTCGTCGCTGAACTGCTGGTCGTCGCCTGCCGCATCGCCGATCAGGGTCCGAAGCCGCCCGATCAGGTCCGCCATCGTGTCACGAGCCGCCATCGCGCTTAATCCTCCTGGTGAACACGCCTACCACCATCCCTTCATCACCCATGGGCGCGCCGAACCGGCGTCGCCGAAAGCCAGGTTCAGAGCATCCATGTCGTCCGGCGAGCGCCCCAGCCGCCGCTTCGTCTCGTGCTTGGCCTCGACCACGCGCCGCCCTTCACTGTCCAATCGCCACCGCGGAGCCATGGCCTGCCGCCGCAGGCGTTTGAGCGACTCCGGCGAGAGCCGACTCAAATCCAGATCGCCTCGCGCGGCCCTTTCGGCAACCGCGAACCACAGCTCGCTCCGCCGATTCGGGTAATCGTCGCGGCTCAGCGCGCGCTCTCCGGCTCCGCAGCCACGGAAGTCGAAGTCGCCGCTCTGATCCACAACGCCCCCGCCGACCCCGTCATCGTCCACAACGACCGCCACCGATTTCGGCGCTTCCCCGGGTCCCGCATACTCGATGCAGAGCAGCTTCAGCCGGCCCGCTATCTGCGCGGTGTTCCAGCCGTTGTGGGTCTCGTGATGCAAAGCCGTCATGCCGCGACGCACGACGATGCTCGTATAGTCGTCGCCGTATCGCGCCACATCGCACCCGATCACGGTCGGTCCCTCGGCCTGCTCACGGACCTCCAGAGCCCGATCCCAGGCCGCCTCGGTCCACACCGATTGCGACCCTTGCGTCGGCCACCGCCCGAGGACGCGACTCTCGAAGATCGGCCCGGGCCGCAGAATCGTCCCGCTCCCGGGCGGAAACTCGATGTCCGTCGCCAAACGATGCTCCGGAGGAACCGGCGTGCAGTTCCGCTCAACCTGCTCGCGGATCCAGCCGAGGCGGACAGCCGACGGATAGATCGGCAGCCCGCCTCGCAGCTCGGCCTCAACGTTGGGATGCTCCAGCGCGCTGATGGTCAGCACATGAAACCGGCCCGACACATCCTCTTCGTAGGCGCGACTGGCCGGATCGGTTGGATTGCATATGGCCAGCCAGAGGCACCCGTCGGCGGTCATCATCCCCTCGGCCTCTTCCCACACACCGGCGTCCACGCCAACGCACTCGTCGAACACGATCAGCACCCGCTCGGCATGGCGCCCCTGGAACGCCGCCTCGTCACGGGTGGTGAAACCCACGGCGAAGTGGTCCGCCCCTGTCTCGAGCCTGGGCGACTTGGGCAGGAGACCCGGCCTCCCTTGACGCTGGACGCGGACCTCCTTCCAGAGAACGTCAACAACCTGCCGCTGCGTCGGAGCCGTCGCGATGGTGATGCCCGGTCGGAAGCAGTCGAAGTGCCAGTTGATCAGCCCGGCGGCCACATGGGTCTTGCCCACAGCATGCGAGGCCTTGACCAGTACCCTCCGATGCTTGAGCAGCGCCTCGGCAACCTCCGTCTGCATGCGCCACCACCGAACACCGAGGACCTCGGAGGCATAGGCGGCGGGCGATGCGCGGTAGACCTCGATGCGCTTCGGATCAACGCCAAGGTCTATCTCGCCCCTGCCTCCCCGATCGCGTCGCCGCGTCCTCGCCGCCATGCCGTGCCTCCCCGTGTCAGAGGGCGTCAGGAAGGCGAAACGCCATCAC
Source organism: Chthonomonas calidirosea (assembly GCA_020722705.1). Classification (GTDB taxonomy): domain Bacteria; phylum Armatimonadota; class Chthonomonadetes; order Chthonomonadales; family CAJBBX01; genus JAAYVH01. The sequence goes on from DYKI01000064.1 coordinate 2,708, forward strand.
CGTTCCAGTCATGCCCGTGTCGAAGTCGAGATGAACCGATCCGTCCGACTGGACGAACCTGGCGGACTCGATGGTCAGATACTGAACGCCCGTGGTCGCAGCAACGGTGACGCTCGCGTCGCCGATGCCCTGGCGGAACGCCGGCGGATTGGCCCCGGCCCTGACGGTCACGACATGGTCGCTGCCGTGGGTGTTCGTTACGCGGACGATGAGCTTCCGAGTGTCTCCTCCGGCGGCAATGGTCGCGCCGTTCGCCGGCACGATGCTCGTGCCTGCCGGCTCGGCCACGCCTCCGCTGAGGGTGAGCTGTGTGATGGGCACACTGTCTCGTGCCATAGGTTAACGCTCCTTTCGGGAATGTGCAGGGCTTGGTGCGCCCGGGCCGCATGGTCCCCGCCGACCCGGGCCACCGAACGTTTCAGCTCTTGCTGGCCACGAGGCAGGCCAATCCGTCGGGCCGAGTCACCTTCGCGCCGTACAGATGAAGCGCCTTGATGGCGTCGGCGAAGCGGAGCGCCGGCCTGTAGGCCTCAACCTCGCTGATCTGCTGCGCGAACGTCCACGCCTCCGGCACGCCGGCGATGATCTTGTACTTCTCGCCGCTCTCGTTGTTCACGTTGTTCGAAACGTAGATCGTCATGCCCGCAGCCTGCCCCACCTCGCCATTGCGCAGGACGCTGTCGCTCGTCGCCGTGCCGGCCTTGACGAACCGCGCATCCTTGAGCAGCAGGCCGTAGCACCATGGCGGCATGACACAGAACCGGCGCGAACGGGCCGCGTTCGACTCGTCCAGCCGGATCGCCAGGTCAACCAAGTGCTCGTACAGCGTATCGGCCGTGGGCACGATGGGACTCGCGTCGCTGCCGATGAAGTTCGCCGACGCTATCTCGGTGTGCAGCTTGCCCAGGAAGACGTCCGCATCGTCGGCAAGCGCGTAGGCCGACTGGCGCATGGCTGCATCCATGACTTTGGGCATCTGCTGAGCACGGTCAACGTCGTCAATCTGGAAGTTCACGTACCGCGCCCGATCAATGACCAGCGTGGTGTCGGCATCGCTCAGGGTCTGGGGTGCGGCGATGTCGGTGTTGCGCGTATAGTCGGCCACCTCCACACGACCGATGGCATGAATGCGCACCGTGTCGCCCCGACCCCTGATGTCGCCCTCATAGTCCCGGTTCATCACTCCGGGCTGGCCGAAGACCAGTGCCTTTTCGAGGTTGTGCAGCAGCCGCGCCGCCCAAACCTCCGGGATGAAGTTGCTCAGACTCACGATGGATCTCCTTTTCTCACTCCCTCTCCGACTCGTCGGACTTGTCCGACCTGTCCGATCTGTCCGACCTGTCCGACCCGTCCGACCCTTCGACTCACCTCTCGCGCAGCGCCGCCTCGACGGCGTCCCAGTTGGCGTTGATCTCGTCGGGGCTCATGCGCCTGATGGCATCCCGCGTCAGCGTCCGGAAGCCGTCGCGGGACGGGTTGGTCGGGCTGGCCCCGCTGCTCGCCGCCCCTGCTCCGTCTCGAACGGCGCAGAGCCATGGCCGCCTCTCGGCCAGTTCCTTCATCAGCGCCTCGATGTTCGCAGGGTGGCCTGCCTCGTCGAACTCGATCCTCTCGACATCGAGCAGGCGGAACGCAGCGTCCTCGTCCACCAACCCCAGTCGGCGCGCCGCCCGTTCGGCATGCAGCCGCGTCTCAAGCAAACGGGCCCGCTCCTCTGCGGCGCGGACCCGTTCCTCCGTAGTCTCCTGGCTCGGCGAGCGAGCCGGTTCGTCAGCCATCGTCTGCCTCCAATGCTCTCCTCAGTCCTGCGCGGTCCAGCGTGTCCTGCCACGTCCACCGGCGCTCCCTCTCGATCGCAACTGCATCCGATCCGATGGCGTCCCGCTCGTCGTCGGCCCGCATGCGAAACCATCTGGCGGCCACTCCGGCAGCCGCAAGCCCCCGGGTCAGCGCCCTGAACTGCCCGTCAGTCATCAGACTGCTGCACGCTCGGAACCCGGGTTCGGCGGCGTCTGCCTCGGACACGCCGACCAGCGGAACCCCGAACATCGCCCCCTCGGCCTTCCCGCCCGGCATCGCGCCCTCAGCCACCGAAGCCGCCGCATCCGCATCATGCGCCGGTATCACCATGTGCACCCGCCACGCATACTCGCTCATCCCCCTACCGCCACTCCCCACTCACCTCTCACCTCTCACCTCTCAC
>DYKI01000064.1:5010-14007 GCA_020722705.1 Chthonomonas calidirosea
CTCACCTCTCACCTCTCACCTCTCACGCTCCCGCCCAATCCATCAAATAAGCGGCCAGCGACTTGCGCTCGGACGCGTTGAGCGCCCTGGCGACCACCACCCAGCACCCGATGACCCCCTTGAACGGATAGAGCGGCGTTCCGGCACGCTCGACGGCCCCGATCACGAAGCGATCGAGGGTTGTCGGCCCGACATCCATCGTCCCGCTGCTCTCCACGCCGCCATTCACGCCGATCCGCGCCACCACCCCCGGCGACTCGCCGAACGTCGCGATCACCGCCTGGGGCTGGTTGACGGTCATCGCCGGACCGGTCAACGACACCCACACAAGAGCGTCGTCCCGCCGATACTGCTTATAGGCCGATCCGGTTACGTACACCATGGCGTATGGGGTGCTGCTCGCCGAGTTGCCTATCCCCTGCAGGGCCCGGCTTGCCGTGTCCGTCACCTTGCAGGCCACCCCGATGCTGAAGGGGATATCGGCCCCGCTGAACGCCGCGCCCAGGCCCGTGAGGATCAGACGATCGTCCACCCCGTCGAAACTCAGTCCGCCTCGCCCGGATGGAAACGCCGACAGCGCCCGGGTGGGTTTCATGGAGGTCGTCGCCTGCTGGGCGTGGCAGCCCCGGCCGGACCGATCCGGTACGCCGCCCACAGGATCGCCCGAGCCTGCCTCCACGGTCATGGCCGCATCCTGGTAGACCGTCCGGTCGCAGTCGGACCAGGCCCGAAGGCCCGACAGCGCCAGAGGGCTCCACCCGCCGCCGGTTCTGAGCCCGATCCCGATGGCCATGCTCATATCAATAAAGCCCGACGATGCCCGTCGCACTGGTTCCGGTCGCATACACACGCCGTGCTCGAACCGGAAGCACGCCGACCGGAACATTGGCGAACGTGACGGTCTCGCCGCCCCACGTCACGATGCGCACGTCGCCCGATCCGCCCACGTAGAGAGCCAGCGCCCAGTTCGTCAGATCGGCGCCGTCGTCCGGCGTGATCGCGAATGCGTCGCGCGCCGGATCCGACAGGTTGGCCTGGCGGCCTGCGTAGCTGCCCATCATCGCAACTCCTTCAGGTCGGCCTCGATCGGCGCCCACAGCGCCTTGAGCGCCGCGAAATGGGCGCCAAGCAACGGCTCCGAAGCCAGCACGACCTCGATCCGTCTCCGAACTCCCTCGTCCTTCAGCAGGTCGTCAAAGGCATGCTTGAACACGTCCCAGTCCACGAGCAGCCTCGCCGCCGCCCGCAGACGCCTGAACCATCTCATCGTTCACCTCCTCCATGTGCTCCTGCTGCCGTGCGCCGCTACGGAGCCTCCTTCTTCGCGTAGCCGTTAGTGAACTTCCCGACCACGAAACCGATGAGCGTCATCACCGCGCCGCCGAGCAAGTCGCTTCGGTCGGCCGGTGCAACGACGTACAGGGCAGCCAGCAAACCTGCCAGACCGGCCGCCACGTACACCTGCATCACATGGAAGCGTCCGGGCATCTCGCCTCCTCCTCTCCTGTCTCGACCCCGAGCCTGCGCAGCAGCGAACCGGCCTCGGCGCCGAGCTGCCGGTGCATCAACGCGGTGCGCGCCTCCTCCGCCGGATCGGTGGGCATGACCGACGGCCACTCCAGGATCACGCGCAGATCCCGCCCGAACCCGCCCATCTCCAGCAAGTTGGCCGCCAGACCGGTCAGCATCTCGCCATAGAGGAGCCGCTTCGTCTGCGTTTTCTCGACAAGCGGCTGATGGAGCATCCGGAGCGCGGCGCCGGACAGCCTCGACGTTGCGCTGCCCATGAGCCACGGATCCGGCACGCGCGCCATCTCGTGCAGAGCCTCGCGCAATCGGGCATAGAGGTCCAGCGACGACCCCAGGTCGCCCTGCATCTCCAGAAGATGGAGCGACGCGTCGGCATGCGGCAGCACGGTCACATCGTCCGGCTCCAGCGAGAGCTCCCGAGACGCGAAACCCGATCCCCACAGCTTCGGATGCGCGTGCAGCCGCACAATCCTCACCGCGTTCGAGAGTACGAAGTTCAGCGTTCGGCAGACCTCGAGGATGTCGCCTTCGAGGTCGCTCGCGCCCCAGTATTCGTTCGGTGTCGGGAGGTTCTGACAGCCCGCGATGGGCGGCCACGAGTACGGCCAGCGCTCCGCATGGACCGTTGTCCATCGAGGATCGTCGCCGTCGGAATGCTGGTCAACCACGTCCCAGGCCTCGTCGCGGCGCAGTGTGATCAACTGGCGGAACGCGCGAGGCCGCCCCGTCCGCTCGTCCAAGCCATGCCACTGCAGGCGAAAGCCCGTGATGCGCTCCCAGTCGTCCGGCCTCCAGCCAACGTCAACCGTCATGGGGTCCAGAACGACCAGCCGGGGCATACCGTCGGCCCGACGCGCGATCTTGAGGAACGCGTGGCCGCACACGCCTCCGTTGACGGCCAGTCTGTGGAGCAGCGTGCCCTTGCCGTTGGCCTGCCAGACGGCATCGAGCCACGCTCCGGCCCGATCCGATCCGCGTCCGACAACGCGCATACCCACGTCGCCGCCGAAGAGAAAACTCACTCCCTTGTCAACAATCAGCCGCGCGTAGTTCACCCTCACATTGTCGTCGGAGCCGCCGGCCCGAACGCGCAAGGGACGGGGCATCTCGCCCATGTAAGCCGACCATGCGCGCCGCATCCGATCCAGCCTCGAAGCCTCATCCCGCGCCGCCTGCCGGCTCACAAGGTCCGCGACCGATACCATCTTGCATCACACTCCTCGGCCCGTTCGGACCGCACCAATGCCGAGGGCCGCCCCGACCTGGGGGCGGCCCTCAATGCTTCAGCCTTGCGTCCCGGTCAGCCCGGGCGCCTCAGGTTCACTCGTCTGCCATGTCGTCCTGGATGCCAAGGTCCTTGTAGAGACCCTCAGGCAGGATAATCGTTCCGATCCGCTTCTCGTACTCCTGCACGTTCTTGCGCAGGAGCAGGCTCATGATCTTGGCATGCTGCGGGCTCATCCGCACGCGAACCTGCGATTTCGGCGGCTGATCCTGGACCATCATCACCCCGAAATCGAGCGCGAATCCGTAGATGTTGGTCATGAAGTTGACCGAGTCCGTGTAGTACTCGGGAACGTCCTCGAAGTCATCAATGTCCATAGGGCTCTCCTGCGGGGTATAGTCAGCACGTAACGCCGCAGTGTACCCCAACGGTCCTGCTCCGTCAACAGTACAGGATACCCTTCATAAGTGTATATCCGTCTGTGTATCGCTCTGTTTCAAACGCATACGAAAACTGCTCATCTGTCTACCTCTACTGAGCCTTCATGACACCCATCTATGCCGTCGTGAATCAAAAGGGCGGAGTCGGCAAGACGACCACAGCCGTCAACCTCGCCGCATACCTCGCCATCGCCGGCACGCCGACGCTGCTCGTTGACCTGGATCCGCAGGCGAATGCAACCAGCGGCCTCGGCATCGAGAAAGCCGCCGTCGGAGCCCCGGGACGCCCCGGCATCTATGACGTCCTGGTTGATGAAGCGCCCGTGAACGACGCCCTGACACCGACGTGCGTTGAGAACCTCATGGCCCTGCCGGCGAACCTGAACCTCGCCGGCGCCGAAGTGGAGCTCATGTCACGCGTGGCGCGCGAAACGATCGTACGCCGTGCCATCGAGCCGCTCCGCGACCGCTTCGAGATCATTCTGCTGGATACGCCGCCTTCCCTGGGCATCCTGACCGTCAACGGCCTCGCCGCATCGGATGCCGTTATCGTGCCCATCCAGTGCGAGTACTACGCCCTCGAAGGAGTCAGCCAGCTCATGCAGACGATCGAGATCGTCAGGCGGCACATCAACCCGACACTCGAAGTGGCCCTCGTCATCATGACGATGTTCGACGCGCGTGTCAGGCTCTCTCAGCAGGTCGCAGATGAGGTGCGCGCCGTGTTCGGTGAGCGCGTCTCGCCTACGGTCGTCCCACGCAACGTCCGGCTGTCGGAAGCTCCGAGCCATGGGCAGCCCATCGCCCTCTACGATCCGGCGAGCCGCGGCGCTCAGGCATATCGCAATCTAGCGCAGGAGGTGATCGGCATTGGAAAAGCGCGGTCTGGGTAGGGGCTTGAATGCGCTGCTTGCAGGCACGTCCGCCGAGGATGTGGCCAGAAACGTGCGCGAGCTTCGCCTCGATACCGTGGCGCCCAACCCCTATCAGCCACGCCGGCAGTTCGACGACGGCGCCCTGGCCGAACTCGCCCAGTCCATCAAAGAGCACGGCGTACTTCAGCCCATCATCGTGCGCCGCAAGGCCCCCGACCGTTATGAGCTGATCGTCGGCGAGCGGCGGCTGCGTGCGTCGCGCCTCGCAGGCCGAGCCACGATCCCGGCCGTCGTTCAGGAATGCGGCGACCAGGAGATGCTCCTGCTCGCCCTGATCGAGAACATCCAGCGCGAAGACATCGGACCGGTCGAGGAGGCACGAGCCTACCGGCAGATGAACGTCGAGTTCGGCATGACGCAGGAGGATATCGCGCGCAGCGTCGGCAAGTCCCGCCAGGCCGTCGGCAATGCCATGCGCCTGCTGTCGCTGCCCGAGCACGTGGTGTCCGCCCTCGAAACAGGCCGCATCAGCGAGGGCCATGCCCGCCTGCTGGTTCCGCTCGATCCCGACATGCAGGAAGCCGCACTCGCTGCATTCGTCTCGCGAAATCTCTCGGTCCGCGAGGCTGAGGCTGTCGTCAGGTCGCTCAGGCGTACCGAGCGTATGCCCGACAGCCACGCAGCGCCGAACGCAGCCGAAGACCCGCATGTGAAAGCGATCGAGGAACACCTCTCCGTTGCGCTGGGAACGAAGGTCTCCGTCAATATGGGCCGCGATGGCGCAGGCACGATCCGACTCGAGTTCTACTCCCTGGACCAGCTCGAGGGGATCATCGAGCGCATGACCGGCGCGGACAGCGATGCTTCACGTGAAGCATAGCCACGGGCCGCGCACAAGCGCTGCCGCTCGTAACGTGGTATAGTACGTCCGCCGCCACGACGAAAGGGAACTACTCTGCCACTCCTATCCGGATTGCTCAATGCCATACGTCGAAAGCCGGCTTCCGAAGGTGCCGAACAGGGCGCCCAGCCCTTTCCTGCCGTGCCGAGCGACACCTTCAGCCCCGAGGCGATCGGCGTCATCTCCAACTACGCCGACCCGCACTTCAACCCGAAGCTGGTCGAACGCATTCACCACCTCGGCGTTCGCAAGATCGTCTACAGCGGCCCCATTGCCATCCTCGACGAGCCCATGCCGCTGTGGAACCTGATCCAATCCGGCGCCGTTCAATGGGTCTACGGAGCCCCGGATCGGCCCCGCGACGCACCCGACATCAAAGCTCTGCCCGCGGGACCGTCCGAGATCGAAGTGGGCGGCATCCTCTTTCGCCATTTCGCGCCTGGCGCAGCCCAAGGCGAGCGCATCCGTCTGGGCGCCCTCCAGTGGCCTCCCCCGGGGCAGGGACGTGAAGACGCAATCGCGAGAGTGACCGCCGACGTTGACCACCGGTTGACCGTCGTCGGCAGCGGCCTGGAATACGAGCGATGGCTCTACAACCGACTCACCGGGCGCTGGGAGCTCTACGAGCAGAACGTACCGGGATATGCCGACACCGCGATTGCCCGCATAGACCTCTCCAGCGACGACCGACAGGTCGTTGTCCATCCGACGAGCAGGGGCGACTACTTCTCGGTCATTGATCCTGCTCGCAAGCGCATGGTCCTGTTCACGGCGTAGCGCCCATCAGCCCCGTCGCCGATGACGATGGCGCAACCCCGTCTCAGTCCAGGATCGCCTCGCGAAGCCCCGCCGCCTCGATCATCGCGTCCACCTCGGCAGGCGTCTTGCGGCTGTAAGGCGGCTCCGCACACTCGGCAAACGCCCAGAGCGTATGGGCAGCCACGGCCGCAGCACGGCACAAAGCAGGCTGCGAGACCTTCTCGAACGTGTCGGCGGTGCTGTGATAATAGGCTCCGCCGCCCCCAGCGGGAAGCGTTGCTGCCAGACAGACGACGGGAACTCCGGCGAGCATGAAGGGCTGATGGTCGCTATGGAGGCCCGGCTTCGCCGAGAACTCCTCGCGCATGCCCAGCGGCGCAAGCTGTCGAGCCAGACCCCTCAGCATCTCCGGAACGGTCTCATTGCCGGGCGTCCAGTAACCGTGCGGATCGCCGGTCATATCGAAGTTCATGACGCACACCGTCCGGTCCAGCTCATCGGCATGGTCGGACACATAGGCACGCGAACCATGCAGCCCCGTCTCCTCGGCCGCCCAGAGGGCAAATCGAATCGTGCGCCTCGGCCTCAGCCCCAGCCTGACCAGGGCACGGGCTGCCTCGAGCACAATGGCGCAGCCAAGACCGTTGTCGGTTGCCCCCTGACTCACGTCCCATGAATCGAGATGCGCGCCGGCTACGACGATCTGGCCGGGTTCCGTGTGCCCCGTGATCTCGCCGATGATGTTCCGAGCGGTCGAATCGCCGATCCTGTTCCGCATCACGATCCGGGCCCGCGGGCGCAGTCCGTCGCGGAGCATCCGCTGCAGCCGCTCGCCATCCTCGCGAGAGATGCCGAGACTCGGTATGGGCGATCCGCTCCTGTGGCAGACGCCCGTGCGAGGCAGGCTGCCATAGTCCGGTCCAACGATCATCAGTCCAGCCGCGCCATGCGCAATGGCCCACGCCAGCTTCTCCGTGCGATGGGGAGCGCGACGCCCCTCAGGAGCCCCCTCGACACAGAGCGCAATCGAGTCGCGCGCCAGATCCTTGAGCCGCTCGTAATCCTCAGGAAGCCCGTGCCCAACGTCGAGCACCGGCGCCGTGACGTCGCACCGATCCGGCGCAAACCCGTGGGCAAGTGCGGTCAGCCGCCATTCCGGGTCGCCCAGCACGCGGGCATCGAGTTTGCCCCGCTCCCATACCCCAACCGGAAGCGCCTCGCCATGCACCGCATCGAGACCCCAATCGGCCATCAGCTCCGCTGCCCATTCCTCGGCTCTCTGCCCGCTCGCAGCACCGCTGGTCCTGCCTCCGACCGTGTCGCAAAGCCGACGCAGCGCATCGTATGCTTGCGGACGCCCCAAACACTCGGCCAGCAACGCATCGGCAACCCGATCGGGAACCGGACGCTCACCGTCACTCATCGCTTCACCCCCAGAGCCAGCATCCGCCAGCTCTCCATCGTCAGAGGCCCGCCGTCCCAGTCCCCCCAGACCTCCGTCAGTTCCATGCCCGCGCGGTCGAGCATCTGCTCGATCTCAGGGCACGTGTAGAACCGAATGGACACCGGGAACCGCTTGACGGTGCCCTCCCGGATGTACGTCCACTCGGTCTCGGCGCGGCCCCTTCGCACGTCCCAGTCGCGGCTCTCCAGCAGGAAACCGCCATCCGCCTCCATCCAGTCATGCCCGGTGAAGCGCCTGACGAGACCGTCGTGATTGCCCACATCGAGGAAGAACCGCCCGCCCGGACGAAGCACACGCCCGATCTCGTCGAGCGTCGCCTGATCCTCGCCCTGCGTCGCGAAGTATCCGAAGGAAGTGAACAGACTGACCGCCGCATCGAACGTGGACGACCGGACGGGTAACCGCCGCATATCGCCCCGGACAAATGAACATGGGAACCGCCGACCCGCTTCACGCGCACGCCCGAGGTACGCCGGCGAATAGTCGAGGCCCACCACCTCGAGCCCGGCTGCCGCAAACGGAATGCTGTGGCGGCCTATGCCGCAGGCCACATCGAGCAGGCGATCCCCCAGACCGACGCCGAGCGCCGAGAGCAAGAAGTCCACCTGCTTGCCGGTGCGCTCAGGCGGAATCCGGTCGAGCTCGCGATACTCGCCGGTCACGAAGATGTCCTGCCACCACTCGCTCAAAGCGCGCTGGCCTCACTCATGCAGTGTGAAGTAGAACGTCGCTCCCTTGTCCGGAGCGCTGTCGGCCCATATCTCGCCGCCATGCCGACGTACGACACGCCGTACCGTCGCAAGTCCGATCCCGGTGAGATGCGTGTAGAAGAGATCGTCCTTGACGATGTAGTCTCGGACGCCGCGACGCAGCATCTCGGCAGCGACCTTCTCGCTTCCGTGACCCGTCATGGCGATCACCGCCGGCGACGGTTCGATCCGGCAGATCTGCTCGAGAAGGTCTTCGGCAGTCATCGAAGGCAGCGAGTAGTCGAGCAGCACGATATCAACAGGGCCTTGGACGATCACCCTTGCGGCATCTTCGCCGGTTAGGCCCTCGATTGGCTCAAGGCCGCGACGCTCCAATGCCTGACACACGACACGGTTCAGACCCGGGTCATCCTCGACAACGAGGATGCGGATGGGCGGCATGCCCGGGCTCGCGACTTGCTCGGAGCTCATTGCGGTCCGTCCGAGGCACACAGGCAAGGAACCTCGACAACATCAAGGAACAGGCCCAGCGTGGTCACTGCCTCGACAAACTTCTCGTATTCCACTGGTTTCGCGATGTAGCTGTTGCAGCCCAGATCCTGGCACCGTTGGATGTCGGCCGGGTCGTAAACCGACGTAACCATGATCACAGGCATCGGCCGCAGGCGCTTCGATTCCTTGATCTGTCGCAGCACCTCGATACCGTCAATCTCCGGCATCCGTATGTCCAGGATGAGAAGCATCGCTCCGATCGGCGGCAGATCGCCGTCGTCGGTTCTTCCGAACAGGTAGTCGAGAACTTCCCGGCCATTCCTGAACCGAAGGGTCTTGTTCCTCAGCCCCGCGCGGCTCAGGTTGCGGACGATCAGTTCCGCATGTCCGTCATCGTCTTCGGCAATCAAGATAGTGACTCCCCGTGTGCCCATCTCGTTTCTCCGCCTCTCTTCTTCCCGAGCCTGTCGCGTTCCGTCAGGCGCTATGATTGCCGAAAAGCCCGCACTTCTTCCGTTAAGAAGGTTACGCCGATGCGTTGCTGAAGTCCTCTATGGGATTCCCTCTACCTTGTCGCTGTTCCTCGTCAGGTTCTTCTCG
>DYKI01000064.1:14107-19370 GCA_020722705.1 Chthonomonas calidirosea
CGCATCGAAGCGGAAGCCGCAGCGCGCGGTTGGCTCGCCCACAACCTGAGCGCCCACGCATTCACCCGATCGGTAGGGGCGAGGCAACCGCCCGGCAAGCATCGCATCGAAGCGGAAGCCGCAGCGCGCGGTTGGCTCGCCCACATCATCGGCGGAGCGCGTCTCACACGATCTCGTCTGCCCGTATGTGGAGGTACAACACAGGGTACCGTCTGCGACGGAGGCTGGACCGATGAACAGAAGCGAGATCAAGTACCGGGGCGACAACCGCTACGTGGTCGAACCGACCGGGCATGCCGCATCGAATGTCCCTGCCGTTCTGTTCGCCGACGAGGAGCTCCTGGGCCCCATGCTCGCCGGCGCGGCGCTCACGCAGCTCATGAATGTCGCCAACCTCCCGGGCATCCACGACTTCGTCTGCGGAATGCCCGACATGCACGAGGGCTATGGCTTCCCCGTGGGAGGCGTCGCCGCGACCCATATGCCCGACGGCGTAGTCTCGCCGGGCGGCGTGGGGTTCGACATCAACTGCGGAGTGCGGCTTCTGACCTCTCCGGTCGAGTATGCGTCCATCCGCACACGCGCCGACAGCCTGGTCCAACTAACCGCCGAGACCATCGCCGCGGGCACGGGCAAGACGGGCTCCCTCCACCTGACCGCCGACGATCTCGACGCGGTTCTCGCCCAGGGCAGCGCCTATGCCGTGCGCACCCGTGGCCTCGGCTTCGAAGCCGACCTCGATCACACTGAGTCGCGCGGATGCCTGCATCAGGCCGACCCCGGACACGTGTCGAAGCGCGCGCGCGAACGAGGAGCCGATCAGCTCGGGACCATGGGCTCCGGCAACCACTTCATCGAGTACCAGTACGTTGACGAAGTGTTCGATGCAGAGGCCGCTGCCGCCATGGGCCTCGCTGAAGGCCTCGTAACGGTCCTCATTCACAGCGGCTCACGAGGGTTGGGCCATCAGGTCTGCACCGACTACGTCCGGCGCATGGACCAGAACCTCGCGTCCCATGGCATCGCCCTGACCGATCGCCAGTTGTCCTGCGCGCCGGCGAGCTCCGCAGACGGCCGGGCCTATCTCGCAGCCATGGCCTGCGCCGCGAACTACGCCTGGGCCAATCGGCAGGCCATGGGACATCAGGTGCGCAAGCTGATCGCAAAAACCTGCAAGATTCAGGCTTCCCAGGTCCGCGTCGTCTACGACGTGGCCCACAACATCGCCAAGGTCGAGGAGCACGGCGGCATCAGGCTCTGTGTGCATCGCAAAGGGGCTACGCGCGCCTTCGCAGCAGGCCATCCCGAACTCCCCGATGATTATCGCTCCATAGGCCAGCCGGTCTTCATACCGGGCAGCATGGGCACGTGCTCCTATGTGCTTGCCGCCGAGCCCGGAGCCATGCGCCTCTCGTTCGGAAGCACTTGCCACGGCGCAGGCAGGTCCCACAGCCGCACTGTGGCGAAACAGATGGTGACCGGATCGGCCGTCCGCAAGCGACTGGAGGAACAGGGCATCGCGGTTCGGTGTCCATCGAACCAGGGGCTGGCCGAGGAGGCCCCGGAGGCCTACAAAGACGTGGATCGCGTCGTGGATGTCGTCGTCGGCGCTGGACTCGCGCGACGCGTCGCCAGGCTCAAACCGTTCGGAGTGATCAAAGGATGAACGATCGAGGCGACAAAGTGAGCGGCAAAAGGCGCATGTCCGTCCCATCCGTCCCATCCGTCCCATCCGTCCCATTAGTCCCATTGGTCCGATCCGTCCGATCCGTCCGATCCGTCCGATCCGTCCGATCCGTCCGATCCGCCTCCCCCCTCGCCCCGTGTCGGGGGCTGCTCCGAGCACTTCAAACGGACTGCGCATGACCAGCACGACCTTCGCCGAACCCAATCCTCAGACAGGCGCGCGCCCGGACGCCGATCGCGAGCCGGTCGCGGCCGGATGGGTGTTCAACATCCAACGCTTCTCGATCCACGACGGCCCGGGCATCCGCACCACCGTCTTCATGAAGGGATGCCCGCTTCGCTGCCAGTGGTGCCATAACCCCGAAGGATTGGAGCGCCGCGCACAGATACGACTCGCCCCGACGCTCTGCAGCCGATGCGGGCGCTGCGCAGAGGTATGCGAGCACGGAGGACACGCCGTCACCGCGGAAGCCCACACTCTCCTGCCCGACAACTGCGCCGCATGCGGCGAGTGCGTTGACGCCTGCCCGAACGGGGCCCTTGAGCTCGTAGGCAAGCGCATGACCGTCGAGCAGGTCCTGGCGGTCGTCCGTCGCGATGTGCCGTTCTACGAGCAGTCGCATGGCGGCATGACGCTCTCGGGTGGCGAGCCGCTGGCCCAGCCCGACTTCACCATGGCGCTCCTGAGCGCCGCTCGGGCTGAAGGCATCCACAACGTCATCGAAACGTGCGCCTACACCCGGTGGGAGCGCATCGAGGCGATCCTGGGCCTCGTGGACCACTGGCTGGTGGACGTCAAACACATGGACGACGAGCGGCATCGTGCCCTGACGGGCGTCTCGAATGCGCAAATCCTGAGCAACATCCGACGCCTCGCATCCTTCGCTCCCGGCATGACCATCCGCGTGCCCTGGGTGCCCGAGCGCAACGCCGAGCCCGAGTTCCTAGAAGCGCTCATACCCTTCGTCCGATCGCTATCCGACGCAAGACCCGACAGGGAACCGATCACGGTCGAGATCATGCCCTACCATCGCCTTGGGCTGGGTAAATGGGAGTCGCTCGGCAAGCCCGCCACCATGCCCGCCGACCTGCCTGCCGCCGCGCTCGACGACGTCCAGCCATGGCTCGACCGCCTGCGAGAAGCCGGCATCGAGGCGAGCGCAGCTTAGACAGGCCGTGTCTCAACCGGAAAGGACGACCACATGAACGCCAAAGCCGCCGTATTCGTGAGCGCCGGACAGCCGCTCGAGGTGCGCTCCTACCCCGTGCTTGATCCTGAGCCCGGCATGGCCGTCGTTGACCTTGTCTCTTCGGGCATCTGCGGCACCGACGTCCATATCTGGGATGGCGCCATTCCGTTCACCGGACCGCTCATCCTCGGCCACGAGTTCCTTGGCCGAGTCCGATCTCTGGGCGCATCAGACTCGGCCCAAGAGCCGACCGACTGCATGGGCGCTCCAGTTCGCGTCGGCGATCTCGTCGCGGTCAACGTCATCGAGCCGTGCGGGAAGTGCCTCCTGTGCCGAACAGGCGGCGCGGCCTCATGCCTCAACCTCTTCGCCTCTCTCACCTACACCCGCTCTCCGGACGAACCGCCGCACTTCCACGGCGGCTATGCCGAGGTCAGCGTCTGCCCGATCCGGTATCTGCACCGCATCCCGGATGGCCTGCCCGAGGATGTGGCTGCCGCGTTCCTGTGCGCAGGCCCGACCATTGCCAGAGCCATGGAATACGCCGGCGGGGTTCAGAAAGGCGATCGCGTGGTCATCCAGGGGTCCGGACCGGTAGGGTTGTTCGCTGCGCTCTGGGCATCCCGCCACGGTGCAGAACTGACCGCCCTTATCGGGTCATCGTCGCGACCCGAACGGCTGAGCCTCGCCCGCGAGCTTGGAGCGGGGCTCGTTCTCGACATCCGCTCGACCACGATGGAAGAGCGCCGGACCGAGATCATGGAGCGATGCGGAGGCATCGGCGCCGACCTACTGATCGAGTGCAGCGGCTCACCCGACGCTGTCCCCGAGGGCATCGGCCTGCTGCGGCCTCGCGGCCGTTACGCCCTCGCCGGCCAGTACTCCGACAGGGGCAACGTCCCCATTCCCGTGCATCAGATCACCTTCAATGCCCTGCAAATCTTCGGCAGCGCGCAGTTCACATCCGAAGACCGCGCGCGCTGCTTCGACTTCATGCGCCGCGTGCCCGACGCATGGGACGCCGTGCGCGCCGCCATCACCCACCGCCTGCCCGTCTCACGCGCCGACGATGCTCTCCAAACCGTCCGATCAGGCCACGCCATCAAAGCCCTCCTCGTCCCATAGTCTCCGCAGGGCGATCTCGTGTCGTTCTCAGGTGCGCCGGCTGCCGCAAATCCGATCCCCTTACCTGACAGGCCGTCAGGCCCATCGTTAACGGCCCCATAACGCGTCGGATTGGCGAATCGGTCGCTTGTCGGCCATAATGGGGTGCTGTATCACCGCTGCAATACCCCTTTGGAGCAAGGCCGAAATGCAAGTCAGTCTCACGCACGCGCGCCCTCGGCACTCCGCTTTCACGCTTCTGGAGCTTCTCGTCGTCATTGCCATCATCTCGGTCCTCGCAGCGATTCTGTTCCCCGTTTTCGAGCAGGTTCGGGCCAAGGCTCGTGCCGCCAACTCACTGTCCAACATCCGACAACTCGGCATGGCGCTCCTGATGTACGCCGATGACCACGACGAGGCCACCATCAAGCTCTACGGCTCGCGGCCTTACCAGTCACCCGATACATGGGTCGGCCTCGCACTGCCCTACGTCCGCAGCCAGAGCGCGTTTTTTGACCCGGCTCAGGGCAAGCCCATCCTGGACACCACGAGACGCGGCTCGACCATCTACCGCTGGGAATGGTTCCCATCGTACGGCCTCAACCGAACGGGCTACTCGTTGTTCACGAACGGTTCGGACTGCGTCAACGATTGGGGTTCCGGCCCTGTCGGCATACGCACCCTGGCCGGCATCGAACGACCCGCCGAGCGGTGCGCCATCTCACCGACCACATGGGGAAGCATGCCCATCGGGTGGATATACTTCAAGGGCAACCAGGCATCCTGGCCGACGCTGGACAGGTACAAGAACGATTGGTGCTGGTTCCACGAAGTCTGGGACACCCGCCGGGGCTATCCTGGCACTCGCATCCCCATCGGATATGCCGACGGTCATGCCGGATCCGTGGGCCGCGAGCGCTTCGTGGATCAGGCCGCCTACCCCGACAAGGAAAGCTACTGCCGACGCATGGAATCCCAGCAGCTCTTCGAGTTCTGGGGACGAACCTGGCGGCCTGACTGACCCCCGACGCAGTCCTGGCGAAAGCGATTCCGCGCGCCCAAGCCACTTGCGGACGCGTGCTCCACCAGACTGCTCCGCCCCCGAGGTGCGCGCCGCTGCATCTCGGAAGCGAAGCAGTGTCTCGTTGACGAAGGGGCCTCAGACCTCCCAGCCCTTGCGGTACTTGCGGCGGACAATCTCGTTGAGCTGAGGCATGTTGGTGCAGCGCATGGCCCGAACGTCCCATTCCACCTTCTGGCCCACGCCGGCCTTCTGGGCTAGA
>DYKI01000242.1 GCA_020722705.1 Chthonomonas calidirosea
TCTAGGAACGGCCGCTACGCCGACCGGACGACGTTCCTCACCTCAGCAGGCAGATCGAGGATGAGCTCCACCAGGCCGCCGGGTCTGTCGCCGTCGTACCATGTCGAATGGTGAACAAGGCTCCGCCTGCCTCGCTTCTCCACGGTGTAGACGTTCACTCCCGGATTGGCCAGCATCCGCGCCACCGTGGTTCGCGACGGCTCAGGATGGCAGTCAAGCATGTTCGTTCCGATCAGGGACCGACCGCCGAACGACGCGTACCGCTCGATCGCGGCTTCATTCATCCAAAGGATGGTTCCCTCGTTGTCGGCTACCGTGATGGAGCCTGGAAACAGGATGGCCCATGCTGCAGACTGGCTTGTCTCTCGATCGGTCAATGATCTCTCCTGAGGCGTGTTGTCGTGCCGACAAACAGAATCTTCTTGCATAGCTTGAGGCGTTATGTTATACTGCCGCGTTCCCAATCGTGGGAGCATGACTCAACAAGCATCCAAGACGAGCGCACAAAGCCGAAGACTTCGCGTCGCAGCTTCCTGCCTTTGTCGTGAATGCTTCGATCCCGGATGGAGGTTGCACCGCAAATGCCGAAGGTCGGTACCGTCAAGTGGTTCAATGCCACTAAGGGCTACGGCTTCATCGCTCAGGACGACGGGGAGGACGTATTCGTACACTACTCCGCGATCCAGTCCAGTGGCTACCGTGAGCTTCGCGAAGGGCAACGCGTGGAGTTTGAGGTAGGCCAGGACCCGCACGGGAAGGGACTTCGCGCGGCCAACGTGCAGATCGTCTCTTAGCCTCGACAAGAGCCGAAAGCCGGACGGTCCGCCCGACTCTTAGGGCGGACCGTTCCACTTCAGCCGGCAAGTGCAAGCGCAATCGCCTGTGCGGCGCGGGCGATGGCCAGCAGTCCGGGGTTGTCCGCGGTCCACAGCGGGCGCGGAAGCTGCGAACACAAGACGGCCAGGGCGATCGTGCCCCGAGTCGGCGAGCTGATGAACCCCACATCGTTGCGCACCGCATCCACCGCCCCGGTCTTGCCCTCGTAGACCCACTCCGACGGCAGCAGGCGGGGTATCCCGTCACGGTAGTGCTGCTCCGCCAGAAACTTCCTGACCTGCCGGCATACGCTTGCATCGCCGATGGCGCCGTCGTGAACCATGGCGAGCAGCCGCAACATGTCGCGCGCCGTCGTGACGCCCAGCCCGTAGCGTGCGTTCTCCGAGCATACGGGAGGGCCGTCGCTGTAAACCTTGCGGAAGAGCCTGGTCCTGGCGCATCCGAGCCCCGCCATCCGGGCATTCACTCCGTCAATCCCGACGCGATCAAGAACCAGATTGGTGGCCGTGTTGTCGGAGACGGCAATCATCAGCATGCATGCGTCCCGAAGCGAGAGCGTAAGGCCGGACGTCAGTTGCGTCAGGATGCCCGAGCCCGGCTTCTTGTCGGCGTCTGTCAGCGTCACACGCTCGTTGAGGGACAGCACACCCTCATGCTGCAGCATGAGGGTGTGAACAAGGATGGGCAGCTTGATGACGCTGGCCGTGGGGCTCTTGCGGTCGGGATGCCACAGGGCCGTCCGGCGCGTCTCCATGTGCATGGCCGCAACGCTCAGACGCCCCTCCATTTCGACCTCGATGTCATGGAGTATCCGCTCGATATCGGACATACGGTTCAACGTGCCGCCATGCCGGATCGCGCCCGGCTCGGCTGGAGCCTCGCCCTCCCGGTTCCTGACAGGGCGTCCCGAGATTTCCCTCTGCATGGGCGCCGCGGCTATGGCCCCTTCATGACCTGGACGCCGATGTTGGTCTTGCCCTCGTCCACCGAGACGACCACGATAACCTGGTCGCCGGCCGCGTTCTTGCCCATCACCATCCCGCCGTCCGAGCCTGTGGTGGTCTGCTGGGCCTTGAGCTGCTTGGCATACCAGTCAACGACTTTGGCCGGAGGATCCGAACTGACGAGGCCGACTGCCGTTGCCGAAGTGCTTTCGCCGGTGACCGTGGCTGCCGCCTTGCCCTCTTCTGCCGCGGTGGCTCCGGGGTATATGGGAACACCCATGCCCGAGAGGTCCACGTTCTTGCCGGACTCGATGTTGGTGATCCGACCCTTGTCATCCTTGATCTCGGCAGTCGCATGGCCATCCTTTTCGTCAACGGTGACCTCGCCCTTATCCGACTTGAACTCGGTTCTCGTCTTGCCGGAGGCGTCCTCGGTGCTTGTGACGGTTCCCCCTGGAGTTGCGACGGTCGAGGTCTTCTTTGCGCCGCAGCCGGCCAGCAGGAGCAGAACGGCAATGAAACTGATGTTGCGTGACATACCTGGTTTCTCCTCTCTCGGAGCGATCGCTCGACCCCAGCAAACGAAGCGTTCGGCTTCCGTTGGGAAGTTGACCGGGCTCTACCGCACGGTAATGGTGATGCGCGTACGGTCCACATCCGGCACGGCGACCACGGTCACGCTGTTGCCTGCCCGATTTCGACCGACGACCATCTGCTTCTCAGCTTTTTCCACGACGGGATCGGCCAGTGTCCTGGCGTAAAAAGCGATCACTTTGGCCGGAATGTCGCGTGTATGCCAGGCTGTGACATGGGCTGCGCCTTCGGGGATTTCGAGACGCGCGGCGCTGATGCCGGCAACCGGCGTCGAGCCCGGGTAGGGTTCGACATCGTAGGTCTTCAGTATCTGCGCCGGATCGGCACGCAACCCGCCGCTCGCCGCTCGCGGTGTCGTAGGCGTCGGTGTGCGGCTGCAGCCGAAGGGCGTCAGAAGCGTAAGGACAAGGCATGCAAGGATCGGCGCACGCACGGGCATTCCACCTTGCCTATTATGCTGCAGAACAATCCAAATCATCGAGGCCCGGCGGATAGAATCCGGTCGGGCCTCGTTCTCAGCGTCCCTGCCCCTG
>DYKI01000243.1 GCA_020722705.1 Chthonomonas calidirosea
CTTTCATTTGCTATGCAACTTAACCTTACATGATTTTTTGTAACGCGTCAATATGAGAGACATCACTTCTTCCCTATGATTACCTTACAATCGCTTACCACTCTCCGGCATAGATGATCGCCAGCCCTTCCAGCACCCTGGCGCTGAAGGCATACTTCAACTCGTTCAACTGGCGGATGTGGAGCAGGTCGTGGACGGCCCAGGCGGCCAGGAAATCCCCTGCGGATATGCCCGCCAGCGGCTCGTGGGCGTACGTCACATCCCAATCGGGCCGGGACAGGGACCTGATCCAGGCCAGATTCTTTTCCCGCTCCGACAGGAATCCCGCCAACGACTCCCCCGGGTCGCGCCCGTTATAGCCGCGTTCTGTCACCCACTCCGCCGGGCGGATCGGCGCGAACCTGTCCGGGTTGCCGGAGAACAGGTGGCGAATGCGGGCTGGGAAGTCCTCCCGCTCTTCGTCCCAAAGATGGTTGACCACCTCCAGCATGGACCAGTCATTTTCGGTCGGCTTCCAGCGCATTTGGGTCGCATTGATCCCGGCCACGAACGTTTCGATGATCCGGGCATTGGCTTCCAGTTCACGGATACAGTAATCGAGATTCATTCTGCCTCCAAAAATAAAAGCACAGACTTCCGAAATCTGGTCTAAATCGCTACTCGCAGTATAACACGCCGGATTGTTTGGTAAAATCGCCGCCATGACCCACGCCGAAAAAATTGCCAATTTGATCAATGCCAAGCCCTCCCAGGTGGACGCCGCTGTCCGCCTGCTGGACGAGGGCAACACCGTCCCCTTCATCGCCCGCTACCGCAAGGAAATGACCGGCTCACTCGACGACGAGCAGGTCCGCATCGTAGCGGATGAAATCGTCCGCTTGCGGGCGATTGACGAGCGCCGCGCGGCCATCCTGGCTTCCATCGAGGAGCAGGGCAAACTGACCGACGAGCTGCGCACCGCCATCCAAGCCGCCGGGACGATGACCGCCCTCGAAGACCTGTACGCGCCTTACAAGCCCAAGCGCCGCACCCGGGCCATGATTGCCCGTGAGCGCGGCCTCGAATCGCTGGCTGAGCTGATCTTGCAGCAACCGCTCGAAGGCTCGCCCGAAGAAGCCGCGGCCCAATTCATCAGCGATGATGTCCCGACCGTCGAAGACGCCCTGCAAGGCGCACGCGACATCGTGGCCGAAACCATCAGCGACAACGCCAACGTCCGCCAGGCCACCCGCGAGAAAGCTCTGAAGTTTGCCCGGCTCGAATCTTCGAAAATCGAAGATTCGAGCGACGAAAAGCAGGTTTATGAGTCGTATTACGAATTTTCGAATATCGTGAGTCGACTCCAACCTCACCAGGTGCTGGCCATCAACCGCGGCGAAAAGGAAGGCGTGCTGCGGGTGCGCGTCCACATCGCCGAGCGGGACTGGCTCGATCCGATCCAGGCCGAGTTCGAGGAAGACATCCTCAGCCCCTTCGCCGGGCAGCTCGAAGAAGCCATCCAGGATTGCGCCGAACGCCTGCTGCTGCCCGCCATCGAGCGGGACGTGCGCCGCGAGTTGAGCGAAAGCGCCGACAGCCATGCCATCAACGTCTTCGCCGCCAACCTGCGCGCCCTGCTCAGCCAGCCGCCGCTCGCCGGTCAGACCGTGCTCGGCCTCGACCCCGGCTACCGCACCGGCTGTAAGGTCGCGGTCGTGGACCCCACCGGCAAACTGCTCGACACCGGCACGATCTACCCCCACGAACCCAAAAACGACTGGGCCGGCGCGCTCAAAACCCTCGAAGCCATGATCAAACGCCACGGCGTCACGCTCATCACCATTGGCAACGGCACCGCTTCGCGTGAGACCGAAAAATTGGTTGCGGAATTAACGCGCAGCACGGAAACAGGTCAACAGGGAGGCACGAAAACAGGTAGATACGCAGACAGGGACATGCCGCACGCAACGAAATACCTCATCGTCAACGAAGCCGGCGCCTCGGTCTACTCCGCCTCGCCGCTGGCCCGGGCCGAATTCCCCGACCTCGACGTTTCCATCCGCGGCGCAGTCTCCATCGCCCGCCGCGCCCAAGACCCGCTGGCCGAACTGGTCAAAATTGATCCCAAATCCATCGGCGTCGGCCTCTACCAGCACGACGTGGATCAGACCGCCCTGAGCCACGCCCTCGACGGCGTGGTCGAGTCGGTCGTCAACCACGTCGGCGTGGACCTCAACACCGCCAGCCCGGCCCTGCTGACCCACGTGGCGGGCGTCGGCCCCAAACTGGCTGCCAGCATCGTCGCCTACCGTGACGCCAACGGAGCCTTCAAATCCCGGGCCGACCTGCGCAAAGTTCCCGGCCTCGGCCCTAAGGCTTTCGAGCAGAGCGCCGGCTTCATGCGGATCAGGGACGGGGCTAACCCGTTGGACGCCTCCGCCATCCACCCCGAATCCTACCCCATTGCCGAGGCCGTCCTCGAGCGCGCGGGACTGTCAGCCGGGTCGCCGCCAAATGAACGGAAGCCGGCCCTGGAGTCCCTCACCGCCAAAATCCCCACCGACAAGTTGGCCGCCGAACTCGGCTGCGGCGTCCCCACCCTGAACGACATCCTCGAGCAGTTAGTCCGCCCCGGACGCGACCCGCGCGCCGATACCCCCGCCCCCATCCTGCGCTCCGACGTGCTCAAGATGGAGGATTTGGCTGTCGGCATGACCCTGAAAGGGACGGTGCGCAACGTGGTGGACTTCGGCGCGTTCGTAGACATCGGCGTCAAACAGGACGGCCTGCTGCACAAAAGCCAGATCCCGTTCGGCACGATGCTCAAAGTCGGCGACATCCTCGATCTCGAAATCCTAAAGATCGAGCCGGAGCGCGGGCGGATCAGCCTGGGGTGGGTGAAGCAATAAAT